>NZ_JAHXBG010000013.1 GCF_020103725.1 Hyalangium gracile
GGCCTCGTCCCTTCTGCATCCCTCCAACGTAGGCCCCTCCCGGCTCTTGTGTCAGGAACTTTTGCCTACCTACTTAGATGGGCATGAAGACCTTGAAGCCGCTGCGGCCGCTCGCGCCCAGGGTGTTGCTCTCCACGAAGTCGCTGTAGGAGCTGCGGCCGTCGCCCGAGGTGATGGCGGTATGGCCGTAGATGCTGCCCAGGCGGGTGGAGGTCTTCTCCCAGGTGAGGATGAGGCCGGGGATCTTCAGCGCTTCGGCGAGCGACAGGTTCACCTGCTTGAACTTGTTCCTCGGCAGGTTGTCGTCGATCTGGTTGCCGTTGCCCCACACCTTGATGCCGTAGGTCTGCTGAATGGCGCGGCTCACACCCGTGGCGCAGAGGCCCTGGCTCGAGTAGCCACCCATGCTCAACGCCACCGCGCGGGCCTTGTTGGCCAGAGTGGAGTTGCCGTGCACGCCACCGGTGCTGGGGGGAGTGGAGGGCGTGCCGCTCACCGTGATGCCGAGCTGGTTCCAGGTCTTCGGCCCGACGACGCCATCGGCGGTCAGACCCTTCGCGCTCTGGAAGGCCTTCACGGCCGCGGTGGTCTTCGGACCGAACTGGCCATCGGCCGCCCCGGCATTGAAGCCGAGCTGATTGAGCCGGTTCTGAAGCGCGGCCACCGGAGGGCCACTGTGGCCCTGCTTGAGCGTGGGGCCGCTGCCGCCCGGAGCCGAAGGCGCCGAGGGACCCGCCGCGCCATTGAGCCTGGCCCACGTCTTCGGTCCGACGACGCCGTCAGCGGTCAGGCCCTTCGCGCTCTGGAAGGCCTTCACGGCCGCGGTGGTCTTCGGGCCGAACTGGCCGTCCGCCGGGCCCGGGTTGAAGCCGTGCCGGGAGAGGAGGTTCTGCAGGTTGGTGACGGCGGCGCCCTTGGACCCCTGCTTGAGCGTGGGGGTGGCTCCGCCCGAGCCGCCCGCGGTCAGCGCGGCCCACGTCTTCGGCCCGACAACGCCGTCGGCGGCGAGGCCCTTCGCGCTCTGGAAGGCCTTCACGGCCGCGGCCGTCTTCGGACCGAACTGGCCGTCGGCCGCGCCTGGCGAGAAGCCCGCGCTGGCCAGCGCCTGCTGAAGGGTCTTCACCGCGGCGCCGGACGAGCCGAGCTTCAGGGTGGGCTTGGAAGGTGAACTGGCTGCGGCAGTGGTGCTGCGTGTGGCGGCAGAAACCCGCATTTCGAGAACCTCGTGAAGAGTGACCGTACAAAGGTTATCGAGCCCTGAGGCCGGAAGTTGCGGAGTATGAGACGATGAGGAGCCCTGTGGAGGGGCTCTCCCTTCGCGCCGAGGCGAGGTCGAGCGATTTCAAGGGGTTCGTGACTGGGCGGCACGAGTCGTCCTTCCGTTCGCCTGGGATTCGCGATCCTGCGTGTCACCTGGAAGGAAGCGACCATGAAGAAGCTGCTGTTCGTCGTGGCATGGGCCCTGGCCGCCGTGGCCTGTGCTCCCGCCAGCTCCCCCGAGCCACCCCCCGTCATCCAGGATCCGAATCCGGAGCCGCCGCCACCCCCGCCGCCGCCACCCCCGCCGCCACCCCCGCCGCCGCCACCCCCGCCACCGCCGCCCGTCGTGGTCGCCCCGTTCGACCCGATCGCCTCTCCCATGGTCGTCCCCGCACCGAACGATCTGTTCGTCGATCCAACGACGGGCCTGATCAACGGGCCCATCGACTCCAGCGCCACCGCGGCACAGCAGGAGTTTACTCGGGACTACCTCAATACCCTCAACGGCGCTCCCACCCGCGTCACGGTGGGCACGAAGCTCGTCGACCTGGACAGGACCACGGTGACTGTCTCGACGGTGAAGTTCATCGATCTGCTGGAGGGCACGCCCATCGCCACGCCACCCGTCACGCCGACCGTGGCTTACGACGAGGACACCGACCAACTCACCCTCGCACCGCCTGCCGGCGGCTGGCCCAAGGGAGGCCGGTACGCCGTGGCGCTCATCGCGGGCGAGGCGGGCTTGAAGGGGCTGGGCGGCAAGGCGCTGGTGGGCTCGCCGATGTGGGAGCTCGTCTCCCAGCGGACGCCGCTCGTCACCTGTGACGATCTGAAGTCTCCGGACTGCGCGCTCGCCACGGACAAGATCCCCTCGGACAAGGTGGAGCCCGCCGAGCGCCTCGAGGAACAGCTCGCCCGAGCGCTGCGACTCGAGGACCTGCGCCGCGCCTACAAGCCGCTGCTGGATTCCATCGCGGAGCAGGGGGTGAATCGCGGCGACATCGTGCTGCTGTGGACCTTCCGCATCATGAACCACCCGGAGGTGACGTTCGATCCCGCCACCGGCGTCATGCCCTTCCCCAACGATCTGCTGCTGCTGCGCAACCCGGATGGCTCCGCGCACCTGAACCTGCCAATACCGCCCAATGCCCCGCCCTCGCAGGTGCAGCTCATCCAGGGCCTGAACACGCTGGATGGCTTCTCCACCACGGCGCCCATCCTCTCGGAGAACAGCGACGTGCGAGGGGCCCTCGACACCGGCCGCGTGGACGCGACGAGCCTGGCAGCGGGCACGAGGATCCTCAAGCTGACGCCAGGTGGCACGGCCCCCAACGTGAAGGCGTGCATCGACTGCGCCTCGAGCCGGAACCCGGACGGCACCCTCCCGAACAACCCGCAGCAACTGCAGCTCGTGCCGCAGGTGCCGCTGGACGGGCAGTCCACCTACGTGGCCACGGTGACGACGGACCTGAAGGACGAGCGGGGCCGGCACGTGGCGCCCACGGTGGTGTTCGCGCTGTTGCGCCTGAGCCACCCGTTGGTGGTGGACGGCAAGAGCCAGGTGACCGGAGTCTCGGACCTGCAGGCCCAGACGCTCGAGCCGCTCCGCGCGGGGCTCGCGGCGACGCTCGACACGCTGGCGGAGCAGGGGATGCCGCGCTCGAAGCTCGCGCTGGCATGGGCGTTCACCACGCAGAGCACGGTGTCCACGCTCCAGAAGATACACGCGCTGCCGGCAGCCGTGTACGGCCCCGCGGGCCTCCCCAACCAGCCGCTCTACCTGGTCGACATCACGACGCAGCTCAAGGCGCAGCTGGCGGCGCAAGGCCTCTCCAGCGACAACATCGGCAAGGCCTTCCAGGGCGCGCTCTTCCTGCCCTTCGCGCTGACGGGGAGCGGGGGGACCCTGAACCCCGCCCAGCCTCGGTTCGATCGCGTTCCGTTCCTGCTGACACTGCCAGGCGCCAGCACGCCAGCGCAGGGCTACCCCATCACCCTCTTCAGCCACGGGTTCATGGGCAGCCGCGACAGCGTGCTCCCCCTGCTCGATGCGCTGGCGGGGGCAGGGCGCGCGACCGTCGCGGTGGATGCCGTCTTCCATGGTGACCGCAGCAGCTGCGCGGGTATCACCGCGGCCGCGGGCCTCATGGATCCGAGCAATGGGCTCCCCATCGACACTCCCGACAAGGCCTGCGCCACGGGGACGTGCGACACGGTCGCGGGCAGTCCCTCGTATGGACGCTGCATCTCCGCCACACGGAGCGCCTGTGATCCGTCTTCCGCGGCGGCGGTTCCTGGCGACTTCGTGTGCGCTCAGGCGAACCAGGGCCGCTGCCTGTCGACGAGCCTGACGGACCCCACACAGGGGGTCTGCGAGGGAGGGAGCTTCAAGGGCGGCTCCGGCATGCCGTACATCTCCGGCTGGAACTTCATCGACATGTCCAACCTGTTCGCGATGCGCGACAACTTCCGCCAGGGCACCCTCGATCACGCGCAGCTCGCGCGCGTGCTCGAGGCGGGAGGGCTCGACACCCTGCTCGCGGCGCGGGGGGCTGGGAAGCTCGATGGCACGCGGATCGACTACCTGGGCCAGAGCCTCGGGGGCCTCCTGGGAAGTCTCTACACCTCCGTATCACCGGACGTCCGGCACGTGGTGCTCAATGTCCCAGGCGGAGACCTGACCCAGCTGCTGCTGACCTCTCCCTCCTTCGTCAGCACGCGCGTCCGCTTCCTGGAAGGCCTTGCTGCCCAGGGCATCCAGCAGGGCACGCCGGTCTTCGATCGGTACCTCGGGTACTCCCGGATGATCCTCGACCCGGCCGATCCCGTGAACTACGCCTATCACGTGGAGAACGGGGCCGCCGTTCCCGAGGGCCGCGAGGCGCTCATCCAATCCATCGACCAGGATCAGGTCGTCCCCAACCCGACGACCGAGGCGCTCATCTCCGCCGCCAACCGGGCCAGCGACAACAAGAAGAAGGTGACGGCCTTCAAGTTCACGTTCGACACGGTGCAGCTGCCACCCTCACAGCGCCACGGCTTCCTGAGCTCCCCCAATGTCCCGCCAGAGATCCGCAGTCAGGCTCAGAGCCAGGCGATCGGGTTCCTGGACACCGGAGGCCTCCCGTAGCTGCCTGGCCTGGCGCACTTTCTGCGAACTGGTCTGCTTGTCATACCAGTTGGGCACCGGTCCGCTCACAGGGGACCTCCGTGGCCAGGCAGTGGCCTTGCCACGGGAGCCTCCCCACCCCTTCAGCCCCAGCGCCTTGCTTCAGTCCACACAAGCACCAACCAGGAGTGGGTTGGTCGCGAGGACAGCCGACATGACGGCTGTCATGTCGGATCGGCTCCGGCGGCATGCTTCCCAGCAGCCGCCTGGCGCAGCTCCGCTCTCGCTTGCCCGAAAGGGCACTCGTGGGTGGCACCTGTCTTGCTCTATGAACCGGAGGCTTGACGATGGCCGGGCAGCCCCTGCCATCCCTTGCCGCAACTCCACGAGCGGCAACCGAACGTAGCTGTTGGGGGGAGGCTGTATGCATGACGCGCGCGAGGAAGACCTCGAGGTTGCGCTGAAGAGGGGTTTCATCTCACCGGCTGAAGTGGATGCCTTGCGTGAGGAGTCCCGTGCCAAGGCTCGCAGCCCCCTGCAGCTGCTGCACGAACGGGGCATCATCTCCGAGGAGACGCTCCTCGGGCTCCTGCAAGACAGGCTGGAGACGCCGGAACTGCGCAAGCCGAACCCGTCCGAGGCGGACACCCTGCCGCCAGGCTCGGCTCGCGGCCCCGGCGCGCCAGCGGATGTGGCCTTCCCTGTCCCCGGCTGGGAGCGCTATCAGTTCGTCAGGCTGCTGGGCCAGGGGGGCATGGGACAGGTGTTCCTCGCGTATGATCCGCGCCTGCACCGCAACGTGGCCCTCAAGTTCGTCCGCGGGCAGAGCACGGAGCTCGTCAGCCGGCTGATCTCCGAGGCTCGCGCCCAGGCCCGCGTCCAGCACGAGAGCGTCTGTCATGTGCACGAGGTGGGCGAGGTTCAGGGGCTCCCGTACATCGCCATGCAGCACGTGAACGGGCAGCCGCTGAGCTCCTTCACCGGTAGGCTCACCGTGGCCCAGCAGGCCATGCTCGTGCGCGACGCGGCCCTGGGCATCCATGCCGCCCACGAGGCGGGGCTCATCCACCGCGACATCAAGCCCTCCAACATCCTCGTCGAGCAGGCCGCGGATGGCCGACTCCATCCCTACGTGGTGGACTTCGGCCTGGCACGCGATTGGCGGGCCAAGGGGCTCACCGAGACGGGGGCGGTGCTCGGCACTCCCCACTTCATGGCTCCGGAGCAGGCTCGCGGCGAGGTGAAACGCCTGGACTGGCGGGCCGACGTCTACAGCCTGGGCGCGACGTTCTACCAGCTGCTGACGGGCAAGCTGCCTGTCCCCGGTGAGAATGCCCTGGAGGTGCTCAACCACATCGCTACCGTGGACCCGCAGCCTCCGCGCGCCATCGATCCCCGCATCCCCCAGGATCTCGAAGCCATCGTCCTCAAGTGTCTGGAGAAGGAGCGCTCGGCCCGCTACGACTCGATGCTCGCCCTGATCGAGGATCTGGACCGCTTCCTCGCGGGCGAGCCCGTCAAGGCGCGCTCCACCGGTCTTCGCTACCAGCTGTACAAGAAGGCCCGGAAGCACCGGCGCATGGTGGCCGTGGCCGCGGTGGCGCTGCTGGCCGTCACCGGCGCGCTGGGGTGGGCGGGATACACGCGCCGCCAGGCGCTCCAACGCGAGGAGTTCACGCGCCGCTTCACGACGAGGATCGAGCGCATCGAATCCCTGGCCCGCCTCGATGCGCTCGCTCCCATCCATGACGCGAGCAGGCTGCGTGGGGAGCTTCACGCGCAGGTGATGGCGTTGGAGGCGGAGATCCACGAAGCGGGGCCCCTGGCGGTGGGGGCGGGGTACTACGCGCAGGGCTGCGGCTATCTGGCGCTCGGCGAGGAAGAGAAGGCCCTGGAGAAGCTGCAGGCCGCATGGGCCGCCGACTTCCGGGAGCCACGGGTGGCCCTCGCTCTGGCCCGGGTGATGAGCAAGCTGTACCGCAGGGAGCGTCTCGAGGCGGCGCGGCTGTCCGTTCAGCAGGGACGGACCGAGCCGGCGCTGGACGCGTCGCGGCTGCTCGAGAGCCCTTACCGTCGAGGCGCCATGGATTACCTCGCGCTGAGCGAGGAGGCGGATGGCTTCTCTCCCGCTTGGGGGAGCGCGCTGATCGCTTTCTATGATGAAGACTTCGATGCGGCCCTGAAGTGGCTCGACGCGATGCAGGCCCCAGCGCCCTGGCAATACGAAGCGTTTCAGCTCCGGGGAGACATCCTCCGGGTCCGTGCGGCCCGGCTCGTGGCGGCAGGCGACTTCGAGAAGGCCCGGAAGGACTTCGATGGCGGCCGCCAGGCCTACTCCTCCGCCGAGGAGATCGGCCGTAGCGAGCTGGCCATCCCCCTGGCCCAGGCGGAGCTGGAGCTCACGCAGCTGATCATGGAGATCCATCACAAGGGCCACACGGAGGAGTGCTTCCGGCGCGGAAGGGCTGCCATCTCGCGCGCGTTGCTGATCGCGCCAGCGTCCGTCGAGGCCTTGCTCCTGGACGCCCAGCTGCACCAGCGCCTGGCGGAGCACAAGCTCAACGCGGGCAGCTACGCCGAGGCAGGTGCGCTCATCGAGCATGCCCTCGCCACCGCCCGGAAGGCCCACGCCCAGGCGCCGCGCGTCCACCTGGAGCTGGCACAGGTGCTCATCCTCCAAGGACGACTCCTCGCCCTCACGCACCAGCCTCCGGGCACTCCGCTCACCCAGGCGCTCGAGCTGCTCGATCAGGTGAAGGAGAAGGACCGCGATGCCAGCTACATGCACCAGCGCGGCCTGCTCTTCGCCTCCTGGGCCGAATACGGGACCGGCTCCGAGAGCACGGCTTCCCATCTCGACCATGCCATCGATGCCTTTCGTCAGGCGACCGTGCTCGATGGCGAGCTACGTCCAGCCTGGACCAACCTGGCGAAGAACCTCCTCAGGCGAGAGCGGCGCCAGGACGTCAAGGAGCCGGAGGAAGACCTGAAGCGGGCTCAGCAAGCCGTCGAGAAGGCCATGGCCCTGGGCTCTCAGGACCACGTGGTCCATTACTATGCAGGCAAGGTTCATGAGAGGAAGGCGGCGCGGATCCTGGTCCGGGGGGGCGATGCCCAAGCGGAGTGGCAAGGCGCGCGCGCGGCGTACGAGCGTGCGATTCGCATCAATGCTCGGGAGCCCTATCTCCATGACTGCCTGGGGGCCGTGCTCAATGAGCTGGCACGCGAGGAGTGGAGGCACGCGCGTGAGCCATTTTCGCTCCTGAATCAAGCGCAGTCCAGCTATGAAAAGGCCTACGGGCTGAATCCCCAGTTCACCAGTGCCCTCAGCAACGTCAGTGATACATGGGTCCTGCGCGCGCTCTATCAATCCGAGCGGGGCGAGTCACCCGAGGCCAGCCTCCTGGCGGCACGCTCCGCGCTGACACTCGCGCACGAGCAATCCCCGTCGGCCTGGTGGATCCAGGCCAACCTGGGAGCCGTTCATGTCCTGATGGGGGCTTTCGAGCTGAGCCAGGAGCGCGATCCCTCTCAGAGCCTGCGGCTCGCCGAGGACACCCTCCGCGCGGCGTTGGCTGGCACGCAAGACGATCCGCAGATCTGGCGCTACCGCGGGCAGCTTCGGGGCCTCCAGGCCCGTTGGCGGCTCCACCTGGGCCAGCGCCAGAATCTGGATGAAGACTTCGCGCAGGCGGTGAGTGACTTCCAGCGGGCCCTCGAGCTCACGGACCGCACGCACGACACGCGGAAGACCGAGTACCTGCTTGCCTTTGGCCGGTTCTGCTGTGAATGGGCCTCGCTCGGGCTGGGTGAGAGCGCCAGGGAGGCTCAGCGGCTTGGGCTCCAGAAGCTGCAGGCCGTCTTGAAGGGCTCACCCCAGGTGCCGGGCACACTCGAACTCCGCCGGTGCTTGCGTGGAGCGGAGCCCGCCCCGTAGCAGCCGCTGGGGTGACGCGGAGAGGCGCGAGGAGAGGGGCTCGCGCCTGGGCGCTGACGGGGCTTGTGCGGCTCAGGAGGCTGCCGGATGCGTCATCTCATTGGAATTCGGGGGGGGCTTGCTCGAGAGCGCCGCTGCGAGCTTGAGGCTGTGCTTCCGGAGGACGCCCACCAGCCCGTTGGGCTCGGTGGGGTTCTGGGTCTGCTGGTTGACCGCGAAGGCAGAGAGGATGAGCTTTCGGAGGAAGCCCACCAGCCCGTTGGGCTCCGTGGGGTTCTGGGTCGGGCGGTCGCTCGCGGAGGCGGAGTGGTTGTTCTCAGAAGCGGTTTGGGTGTCGTGACTCATGGGGTTGTCTCAGGGATTGAGGTTTTGTGACTCAGCCGTCGAGGGAGAGGGAATTCAAAGTGAACTCTCGGCTTGCGCCTCTCGACGACCTTGCAGGTTGTTTCTTCAACGGACGTGCCACCCGCGGGAACGATTCCCCAGGGCGGGGATGTCCGAAGCCCGACAAGTCGGGCCCGGAAACCGCGCGCCGACATGACAGCGCCGTGCCGGTGGCATGACGGAGCCGCGCCCGGGGCGCAGCCGGCGGGGGGCTCAGGGCCGTTGGAGTCCCAACTCCCGGAGTCGGCGGACGATGGCCCAGCGAGACATCCGGAGGCGCTGGACCATGCTGTCCATGTCGCCCTGGCACTCCTCGTAGGTGCGGCTGAACTCTTCAGCGCTCAGGGTGGGGTTGACGTGCCGCTGGTACCACTCCTGCAACGAGGAGCGGGCCACGCCGAGCCGTGTCGCGGCTGATTTGATCTCCCAGCCGCAAGCCTCCAAGGCGGCGCTCAGCTCCTGCTCGGAGAAGTCCGAGACCTTGTGCTGGAGCGTGCTCTTCGGCTCGGGCGCGGGGGGCTCCACCGGGGGGGACACCCGGGGCGGCGCCGGAGGAGGAGCCAGCTCCTGCTCCAGCCGTGGGTCGAGCCGCAGTCCGCCGGGCTGCCCGCGGTTGCTGATGATGATCTGCCGCGTCAGGTTGCGCAGCTGACGGATGTTGCCAGGCCACGGGTAACGCACCAGCCACGAGGCCAGCGACGCCGGCAGCCACGGCTCGCTCCAGCCTTCCGGGTTGCTCAGGCGGTGCGTCTCTCCAATGGCTTCCAGCTCCTCGCGCGCGAAGTGAAGGAAGAGCGGGCCGATGTCCTCGCGCCGCTCCCGGAGGGGCGGCACCCGGATCTCATACCCGGCCAGCCGGTGCAGCAGGGGGCCCTTGAAGCGGCCTTCCTGGATGAGCTTCTCCAGGTGTGCATCCGTGGCGGTCACCAGCCGCACGTCCGTGGGAACCGCGGTGGAGGAGCCCACCGGGAACATCTCCCGCTCCTCCAGCACCCGCAGCAGCATCACCTGCACCTCGGGAGAGGCCTCGCCCACCTCGTCCAGGAACAGCGTGCCGCCGTGGGCCGCGCGGAAGAGGCCCTCCCGGTCTCTCACCGCGCCGGAGTAGGCGCCCTTGACGGCTCCGAAGAGCTCCGCCGCCGCGAGCTCCTTCGGGAGCGCGCCCAGGTTGACGCTGATGAAGGGCCGGTCACGCCTCGGGCTGCGCCGGTAGAGCGCCTTGGCGATCAGCTCCTTGCCTGAGCCCGTCTCCCCTCGGATGAGCACGGGCACGTCCAGATCCGCGACGTGCTCGATGTCATTGCGCACGCGCTGCAGGCCCAGGCTGTTGCCCACCATGTCCAGCGCCTCCGCGCTGGCACGCGCCTGGGGGGCGGCCAGGTGCAGGAGCACCACCACCCGCTCGGCCAGCTCCAGCGGTACGCCCGTCGCCACCTCGACGGCGCTCAGCACCCGCGAGCCCCGCAGCGGCTCTCCCGCGATGGAGATCTTGCTCCCCTCGGGCGCCTCCAGGCAGAGGCTGCCCGCGGGCCCGGCGGAGAGCACCACGGGGTTGCGGCTCAGGAAGGGATCCGCCAGCGGCTCGGCCAGGCCCCCGTGGGGGTGCATGAAGTCCGGCTCGTTGCGGGAGAGCGCCACGGAGCGGCCCTCGGTCAGCTCATGCAACACCAGCCGCTGTCCCACGCGCCGGGGCACTGGATGCGAGACGATGCTCAGCGCAGCCATGAGACGGGGTGGCTGCTTTTCACCAGGGGCCTGGTGCCAGTCGACCGTCGAAGCGTCCTCAGGACCCTTCTTCGTCATCACGTGCCCTCTCCCACAGGATGAGGCGCACCGTAGCGTACATCGGAGCGGACCGCATAGGAGCCGCGCTCCCGAAAGCGCATGGCCTCGAGGACAGGTCCGTCCTGCCCTGGGAGCTCAGGGGAAACCCTCTCCGTCTCGTGGATCCGCTGCAGGAGAAGAGCCGCCTTCGCACACCATGGGAGCACAGCATTGGGCCTGGACGCCGCGGGCCACCCCATCCTGCGGCTGGCGAACAGGGGAGGGGAGGAGTCCTGGCTCAAGGTGGAACTGCTGGCCAGGCACCCCCGGATGCCCCTCTACGTCCTGCAGGCGTGAGAGCGTCGTGGTGCGCTTCTATGGAGGTTATCTCCCCAACCGCGTGTTCGACGCGCCGCTGCTTACGGAGGACGACCGCCATCGAAGCGCAACCGCCGCTCCCAGTGGAGGCCGTGGCACGGCCCTGAGCTTCCGGGTCCGGGCTTGAGCCAGCAACTCGCGGACGCGAGTGGCCAGTCCTGCGGCGTGTCAGTGATGGACAACCAGAGGAAATCGTCGCGCTCGAGCTGGCGGACGCGGGTCACCAGAAGACGCGAGCCGAGCCAGGGGTTCCTCCTGCGTTGGATGGCATCTGGAATGATCCGTCTCGTCCCTGGCCGCCAGGGTTTCAAGATGGAGGTTCCTCTCCTTCACCCGGCGTATCGTCCCCTTCTCCGTCTCCAGGTTCGGACGGCGGGAGCGCGACGCCGGAGGGTCTGGATGGCGGTTCCACTCAATGAGGCGCAGGCGCTCTCCCGGTGTTCGCCGGGGGGCGGCGGCGTGGTGAGCAGCGTGCCGAGTCCCACCGGCGACCGTGTCCGGTCCGTCCGCGTGCCTGGCGCACTTTCTGCGAACTGGTCTGCTTGTCATACCAGTTGGGAACCGGTCCGCTCACAGGGGACCTCCGTGGCCAGGCAGTGGCCTTGCCACGGGAGCCTCCCTCCAGTTCCAACCGGCGGGCCGCGTCTTCGGCAAGGAGCCCCGTCCGTCCGAGGCATCAGCAGGCCGTTGGAACACACACTCCATCGCAGTTGTAGGTGCATTGGATGACCGACCGGCAGTTCACCCACCACACGGCATCGGGGTCCTCGATTCTTGCTCATTGCGTCTCACGCAATCCTCGCGCGAACGTCGACAATCGCGGCATTGATATCTGCAACAGGCTGCGACACGCCTCTGTGGCTGTTCGCCACGCGAGATGTTTCAACCCAGCGTATTCATGAGTTCACCGCGGGCTTTCCGCCCGGGTGAGCCTTGGCATGAAACTGGAAAATACCTGAGAACAGCCGGTCGCTGAGTCCTTGAGAGCATGCGCCTGGCGTCTTGGGGGGCCATCATGCGCCGCTTCGCCAGTCGGAATGCCTGTTCGTCCAGAACTTCCCCGTTGCTGCGTGAGCTCGTGCTGGTGCTCTCGACTGCGCTGGCCTGCTCGGAGCAGGTGTCGCAGAGCCCCCCTGAACTCTCACGGGGTGAGTTTCTCTCGACATCCGGGTTCACGTTCAGGACGACGAGTGTCTGGGACAGCGGGTACTGCGCGGAGATGCGCGTACCCAACCTCACGGGGGCGCCGATCAACGGGTGGACGGTGGTGTTCGAGCTGCCGTCCGGGATGACGATCAGCTCGCTGTGGATGGGGCGGTGGTCAGCGCAGGGCGCGATCCAGACGGTGCGGGACGACACGTGGAATGCCGGGTTGGCGCCGGGAGCGGTGGCGACCTTCGGCTTCTGCGGCGGCCACGGCGGCGCCCCGGGTGAGCCGCTGAGCTGCACTCTCAATGGTCGGACCTGCGGCGGCAGCACGCCGCCCGAGGACACACAGCCGCCTTCGGCTGTCTCTGGGCTGAGCCTCGCGGGCAGCACTCCGCAGAGCATCGAGCTGCAGTGGACGGCCTCCACCGATGACACTGGCGTCACGGGGTACGAGGTCTTCCAAGACGGCGCGAACACGCCCGTGGCCACGCCCGCGGCGAGCCGCGCGCGCGTGACGGGGTTGCAGCCGAGCACTTCGTATCGCTTCACGGTGAAGGCGCGGGACGCCGCGGGCAACCGCTCGGCCGCCAGCGCTCCCTTCACGGCGACCACGGCGGCCCCCTTCAACCCCTTCCGGCTGACCTCGAGCTGGGGCGACGGCTACTGCGCGGAGATGGGCGTGCCGAACTTCACCGGAGCGCCCATCCATGGGTGGACGGTGGTGTTCGAGCTGCCGCCTGGGATGACCATCAGCTCGCTGTGGATGGGACGGTGGTCAGCGCAGGGCGCGATCCAGACGGTGCGGGATGACACGTGGAATGCGGGGCTGGCGCCAGGGGCGGTGGCGACCTTTGGCTTCTGCGGGAGCCATGCCGGCACCCCGGGTGAGCCGCTGAGCTGCACCTTCAATGGTCTGCCCTGTAGCGGAACCGCTCCAGACACACAGCCTCCCTCCACCGTCACGGGCATACGCCTGGTGGGCAGCACGCCGAGCGGGCTCGATCTGGAGTGGTCCGCCGCCGACGATAACGTAAGGGTCATTGGCTACGAGGTGTTCCTCAATGGGGCGCGCACGCCGGTCGCCGCCCCGCTGGCGAACCGGGTGAGCGTGGCGGGGCTGCAGCCAGAAACCTCGTACACCTTCACGGTGAAGGCGCGGGATGCCGCGGGTAACCGCTCCGCCCCCAGTGCTCCCTTCACCGCGAAGACCGCCAGCATGGGCACCCTGAAGGTGGTGGGCTACTTCGTCCGCTGGGGTGTCTATGGCCGCGGCTTCTACCCGAAGACGCTCGACACCAACGGGATGGCCGCGAAGCTGACCCACCTCAACTACGCCTTCGGTAACGTGGTGGACGGCCGGTGCGTCATCCTCCCGTCGCCTGACGGGGACCCCTGGGCGGATTATCAGATGGGGTTCACCGCCGCCGACAGTGTGGATGGCGTGGCGGACGCGTGGAACCAGCCGCTGAAGGGCAACTTCAACCAGCTGCGCAAGCTCAAGGCGAGACACCCACACCTCAAGGTGCTCATCTCCCTCGGGGGGTGGGACTGGTCTGGGGGCTTCTCGGCGGCCGTGAGCACTCCGCAGAAGCGGCAGGCGTTCGTCCAGTCGTGCATCGACCTCTACATCCGCGGCAACGTGCCCGGCCTGCCCTCGGGGGCCGCGGCGGGGGTGTTCGACGGCATCGATGTGGACTGGGAGTTCCCCGTCCTCGGCGGGTTGTTCCCCGGCCGCCCCGAGGACCGCGAGAACTTCACGGCGATGCTGGCCGAGTTCCGGCGTCAGTTGGACGCGGTTCGCCCGGGCTTGCAGTTGAGCATCGCCACGGGCTCGGCGGCTCGGGCGTACCTGCAGATCCGACTGGATCTCATCCATCCCTACCTGGACCACGTGAACCTCATGACCTACGACATGCATGGGGGCTGGGAGACGACGGCCAACTTCCACGCGGCGCTGTACAACCAGGTCGCCAACCCATCTCGGGGGCAGCGCGACAGCACGCACGAGGCGGTGCAGGGGCACCTGGCCGCGGGGCTGCCGGCGAGCAGGCTGGTGGTGGGGGTGCCCTTCTATGGGCGGGGCTGGCAGGGGACGCGCCCTGGGCCCAGGGGGGACGGGCTCTACCAGGCCACGGCCGGGGCGGCGCGCGGGAACTGGGATGACTGGAGCACCGGCAACACCGGCATGTTCGACTATCACTACATCCGGAGCACGCTGGAACCCACGGCCGTGAAGTACCGCCACCCGGAGGCGCAGGTACCCTATCTGTTCAACGCCTCCACGGGGCTGTGGGTGAGCTACGACGACCCTGTCTCCCTGGGCGTCAAGGGTGACTACATCCGGTCTCAGGGGTTGGCAGGGGCGATGATCTGGGAACTGAGCGGAGATGATGCTCAAGGCTCTCTGGTTACCGCACTCAAGAACAAGCTCAACCCCTAGACAACACGAGAGGCCTCCTGCGTGTTGATGTGCTTGACCATCTGCCTGTTCCCCCGTCAGCGCCTCCCTTCACTGCAGCATGCTACGACAGCCCTTCATCGCGGCTCGAACACAGGGCGGACCGGAGGTGTGCGCCACCTGAAACGGGAGGTCTTGAGTCCCACCGGCGACCGTGTCCGGTCCGCCCGCGTGCCGGGCGCACTTTCTGCGAACTGGTCTGCTTGTCATACCAGTTGGGGACCGGTCCGCTCACAGGGGACCTCCGTGGCCAGGCAGGGGCCTTGTCACGGGAGCCTCCCTCACAAGCCAACCGCGTCGCCCGCCAGGGCTCTGCGTTCCGTGAAGGGGTCCTCCTGCTACGGCCATCGCTCGACAGGGATGACAAGGCTGTCTCTCTCCAAGACAGGCTCGCCGGGCTTCGAGCCCGGGCGCTTCACCTTGTAGCCAGTACTCCCGAGGGTGTAGCACACCGGGAAGCGACGCCCGTCCGGCAGGAGCATCTCCGTGTAGCGGCCGTAGACGGCCTCTCTTCCCTCGATAGAGAGGCCTTCCGTCCAGAGCTGCCCGTACAGCAGGGTCCCGTCGGGCACGGGATAGTCGTGCTTCCATCCTTCGGGGAGCTCGACCCGGCTGACGATCCTTCCCGCGTGGTAGACGCCCAGCTGCCCATCCATGCCGGGCTGGTGGATATCGATGACGACAGGGAGGGCATTGCTGCCGATCATGTCCCTCTTGAACAGGTTCAGCTCCTTCATGCGCTGGACTGTGTCCGGGGGACAGTCCTCGGGAATGGGCCGCAGCTGGGGCGCGGCGCAGCCGACGCTGAAGGTGGTGCACAGCCAGGCGGCCACGGTCCTGACGGGCCACGAGTTGCGGAGGGTGGACACGAGCGAACTTCCTTTCTCGGATGAGGCGGGAGCCAACCACTCCCAGCCGGCGGTGAGGAGGCCGAGGCTCAGCAGAACCAGCCCCACCCCCAGGCCGATTCTCCTCCATCGCTTCCTGCGGAGAGCGGCTTTCTCCTCCAGGGTGCGAACCTCCGCCTCCATCTGCTGGATGGCGGCGGAGAACTGCTCCAGCGTCTGCACGGCGGAGCGCTCCTGCTGCTGCTGGCGCGCCTCCTGGCCCCGGCGCTCGGCCTGCTGCTGGTGAAAGCGGCGCTCCTCCTCCTCGTCCTGGGTCCTGGGAGTGGGGCCTCCAGGGGGCAGGGCCAGCGACACCTTCCACTCCTTCGTGGAGCGCTCCTTGTTGGCCTCCCACAGCGCCTGCAGCAGCGCCTCGGCGCTCGCGAAGCGGTCCTCCGGGCGCTTCTCGAGTAGCCGCATGGCGATGCGGCTGAGCGACTCGGGCACGGCTGGGTTGAGGCGGTGAGGCGCGCGGGGGACGACGGTCTGAATGGCTGTGAGCAGCTCGTCCGCAGGCATCCGTGCGTCGAAGGGCCAGCAGTCGGTGAGCGCCTCGAACATGAAGACGCCCACCTGGTAGAGGTCGCCGGCCGGCGTGGCGGTGAAGCGCGCGCCCTTCTTCCATGAGCCCTCACGCAGGAAGGCAATGGACTCGGGCGGAAAGGTGTGAGGCGTGCCGGGAGCCAGCCCCACGGTGAGGGTGGAGCCGCCTGGCAGCCGCGCGCTGCCCATGTCCACCAGCCCCGGTTTCTGGTCCTCCGGGACGAGCCCGTGCGCGCTCTTGAAGTCGCGGATGAGGATGCCGCGGCGGTGCAGCCCCGCCACCACGCGCACCACGGCGATGAAGAGGTCCACCAGCTGGGCGGCGGTGGGGCGGGTTCGCTCGCGCCAGTCATCATGAGGGAATGACCGGACGTTCGGGCATGAGGGGATGACCGGACGTTCGGGCATGAGGGGATGACCGGACGTTCGGGCATGAGGAGATGACCGGACGTTCGGGCATGAGGAGATGACCGGACGTTCGGGCATGAGGCTGTACTTCCGACGTGTCGAAGTTTTGTCGACGTGTCGAACGCTGCCGTCGACATGTCGAACGGCGCCAACAAACGTGCGTGATTGTTCGTCATTTCAGCGCGTTCATGCGCGTCAACGCGTGGGCCGGGACGTTGGGCAGCGCACCGCTCCACGTCTCGTGCTGTAACGCAGTTGCAACATCCCACAGGGGGGAAACAACCATGACAACGACCAACGACACCCGGGGGGTGGCGTCTCAGGAGCTGTTCGAGCGCTGCACCCAGATCCGCCAGCTGCTGGCAGCCGGCAACGCCAACTTCCACGCCATCGGCGTCCAGTACAACTTGATCGTGGACACCAGGCTGGCCGAGAAGGCGGGGTTCAAGAACGCGCCGGAGTTCCTCACCCAGCAGATCAAGGAGCTGTCGCGTTCGACGCTCGTCACCTACGGCGCGGTGGCCCGCGCCTTCTCCGCGGAGGTGTGCAGCCAGTACGGGGTGAGCCTGCTGAACCAGCTCATCGTGTACGTGGAGGCAGCGGGCGTGGAGCTGGACGCGAATGATCCGAGCACCATGCTCATCTCGGTGCCGGGAGCCGACGGCGAGCTGGAGGAGAAGTTCTTCGGCGAGTGCACGGTGGTGGATCTGCGCAAGGCGATCCAGCGGCTGCGGCGGCCGACCTCGAGCGCGCCGCTGCCGGCGGAGGTGGATGCGCGGGCCCAGCAGTGCAGCGCGGCCTTGACGGGCTACTTCCCGCAGCAGACGGGGGTGCGCGTGGAGGTGCGTAACCGCAAGGGCAAGGCCGTGATGAGCCTGAAGGACGTGCCGCTCGAGCAGATGGAGCAGATCGCCGCGCTGCTGAGCACGGCCCTGCGTTCCTCGCGCGCGGCCTGAGCGCGGTCAGAACGCAGCACTGAGCACCCGGCCCTCCCCGAAGAGGGGAGGGCCTCTGCGCCATGAACACGAAAGAACTGTCGGCTCCATACCCGGGCTACGAGCGCTGTGCCCGATGCCTTCATCTCTTCCTGGGCAGCATGCTCCGGCCCCATGGCACGCAGCGCGAGTGCCCGTGGTGCCTGGAACAGAGGCCTGGTACGCCCCACGGCCACGTGAGTCCGGCCTCCTGTGAGTGCCAGCTCCTGGCTCGTGCGGGGCAGCCCGCGGTGGTCTGAAGTGATACGGCTCTCGTCTGCGTGTGCTTCCGCCCTCAGGCTTCCTCGTCGGGCAGAAGCGTGCGTAGGAGTTCATCATCAGGGCCAAGAGGGCGCCAGCCAGGTGGCGGCGGCGTGGCGAGGAGCGCGTCGCCAGCCCTCCTGACGCGCTCCTCATGAGTGGCCGGGGTGTAGGCGGTCCACGTGCCGAGCGCCAAGGCCACCTCCCCACGGGTTGCATCGTCCATCACGGCCGGCCAGCCGTTGGGGAGACTCTCGGCGAGCTCGCGGACGAGCACGTCGCGCAGAAAGCGCGTGACGTGTTTGCGCTGCTCGGCCTCAGCCAGCAAGCCGCTCAACACCTGCACGGCGGCGATGTCGTCCCTCCCCAGTTCCTCAGCCAGCACATACAAGGGCACGGTGGGACGTGCCTCGGCGAAGGCGGTGAGCGAGGCGTAGCCACGCTCTTGCACCCGCTCATACAGGCGCGCCTTCACGTTGCCCTGCCAGGCCTGTCCGTCGCTCACGATCCTCTCCACGGGGTGAAATTCACCGGGACCTGATAGTCCTTCATACGCTTCGCGACGTTCTTCGTGTCGTGCGAGCGCGCGACCCACGGCCACGCCGTCACCCTGTTGACCAGGGCTTCAATGGTCCTAGCAGCCCGGCTCGAGCCAGCAGTTCGTGGACGCGAGCAGCGAGCGCGACGTGCTCCGGGTTGGAAGCGGTGAACCGCTCGGGAGTGAGGATGACGAGGGTGCCCTGGTCCTCGACGGGCTCGATACGTACGGGGGCAGGCAGTGGGGGCACCGTGCCACGCAGCCGCGAGAAGTACATCACCCAGCCTACGAAGGTGCCTGGCTTCGCTTTGTCCGTCACGCTGTCCCGGTGCGCCTCGGATGTGGCCACTCCCCACTCCGGGTCCCAGGCCATGGCCATGGCGCGCAGCACTCCGGCCATGACGGGTGCGGTCAGCACGCGCTCCCCAAGAGGACCCTCCTCATAAGGCCGGAGTACGCAAGTGGACGGGAGGTGCAGAGAGGAATGACCGCAGTTGCCATCAACCCCGGATGTCTCCTCCTGGCTTTCACCTGTCCACAGATGGAAGGAGAAGCCATCTCCGATCCGATGCTCCTTTTGCGCGAACAGCTTCTGGAAGCTCTCCGCGTCTGTGACGAAGACGCGTTCGCGTGCTTCCGCGAAGGATGCCGCCGGCTCATACCAGCGGGTCCACGCTGGGTCGCAGTGCCCCAGGAGGTGGAAGAACCGCTCCGCACGTCGCGCGCAAGCCTCGGCGGATTCGGGCCGGTCGAGCCAGCAAGAGCCAGCGTAATACGTCTCTATCATCAGAGGGCGACTCCTCACGGGGGTGGGGGGATATGAACGACCTCGATATCGCTTGGGGTGCTGCACCCGGCGAAGGAGGCGAACAGCAGCACGACCGCCCCGTGCCGCATGTGGGGCCTCCTGGCAATGCCCCCACGCCTCGGGAGCACCACCCGAGATTACAGGGGGGCTATGCCAGTCCCGTCAATGAAGGGAGCGCCTGGATACCAGTGAAGGAAGGGGCCTTCCTCCATGAATACGGCTGGCTCGAGAGGAGAAGGCTCGTGTTGAAGGGACCGAGCGAGAGCAGAGAGGTAGGGGAGGGCTGCTGACTACCGGGCATCTTCGCGGAAGTCTGCTGCGCGCGCTTCCGCCCTCAAGCTTCCTCGTCGGGCAGGAGCGTGCGGAGGAGCTCGTTGTCAGGGCCAAGAGGGCGCCAGCCGGGTGGCGGCGGCGTGGCTCGCAGCGCTGCCCTGGCCTGCTTGACACGTTTCTGATGAGTCTCGGGGGTGTAGGTTGTCCAACGGGCAAGTGCATGGGCGACATCGAAGAGGGTGGCCTCGTCCAGCACGGCCGGCCAGCCGTTCGGGAGATGCTGAGACAGCTCGCGCACGAGCTGCCCGCGCACCAGGCGCGTCACCTGATGACTCCGCTCCGCCTCCTCGACCAACACGCTGAATACCTGCACGCCGGCGATGTCGTCCGCGCCCAGTTCCTCGGCTAATGCCACCAGTGAGGCAGTGGGACGCGCCTCGGCGAAAGCGGTGAGCGAATCGTACCCACGATCTTGAACCCGCTCATGCAGACGGGCCTTCCAGTCGCCCTCCCAGGATCGGTCCCCGCTCACCTTCCACCCCAAGGCGTGAAGTTCATGGGGAGCTTGTACTCCTTGGTGCCTCCGGGGCGGGAGCCTCGTCACACCTCGGGTCTGCTCACGAGAACCGCAGTGAGACTTGTCCACGAGCAGCTGGTGCGTGGAACGTAGGCCCGCATGGGGCTCGTCGGCGGGGAGTGCCAGCGTGCCTGCTGTGGGAAGTGAGGCTGCGTGCATCTGCCCCATGAGGTAGGGTACGGAGTGCGCGGCAATGAGCTCCCGCGTGACGGAGAACCCCATGGGGAGACAGCGACAGCCCAGTCAGGAAGTGGATCCGCTGGCCTTGCCGCTGGGCACGCAGGTAGGCCCGTGGCAGGTGGTGGGGTTCGGAGGCCGCGGCGCCTACGGCTCGCTGTACCGAGTGAAGCGGGCAGGAGAGGGCAATGCCGGGCCCTTTGCGCTCAAGCTGGCCATCCATCCTCGGGACGAGCGCTTCGCGCGGGAGGCCTCGCTGCTCTCGCGCATCCGCAGTGCCCACGTCCCACGGTTGCAGGCGCAGGGACTGTGGGAGCACGCGTCCGGAGTGTTTCCGTACCTGGTGATGGAATGGGCGGAGGGCGAACCGCTGTACGAGTGGGCTGCGCGACGCAACCCATCCTTGCGGCAGATGCTCCGAGTGCTGGCGCAGGTGGCACGAGCGCTCGAGGCCACGCACGCGACCGGGAGCGTGCACCGAGACGTGAAGGGAGCCAATGTGCTGGTGCGGCCAGCAGATGCATGGGTCACCCTCACGGACTTCGGAGCCGGGCATTATCGGGGAGCCGCGACGCTCACCTCCAAGCTGTTGCCGCCGGGCACGCCTACGTACCGCAGCCCCGAGGCGTGGGCCTTCCTGCGCACCTTCCTTCGCCACCCCACCGCTCACTACCCGGCCAGCGCATGTGATGATCTGTTCGCGTTCGGAGTGATGGCCTACCGGCTGCTGACGGACGAATACCCGCCGCTCACCCACCCGGAAGAGCCCGGAGCCGAGGTGTGGCGGGAGGGCGGGCCTGGGCCGCGGCCACCGAGCGAACTCAATCCCCAGGTGAGCCGGGAAGTGGATGCCCTCATCCTGCGCCTGCTGGCCACGGCTCCTGTCGAGCGGTTTCATGGCCAGGCTCGCGAGGCGGCGGAGGCGCTGCAACAGGCGGCGGAAGGTGCGCGAGCCGAGGCGGATGCTCCGATGTTCCGCTGGGGAGACGCGCACCAACCTCGGTGGCGCTCTCCGGAAGCGGTGCGGCTGGCCGAGGAGCGGGATGTCGCTGCCAGGGAGCAACTCACACGACGGCGGGCGGAGGCACGCGCTCGGACCACAACGGTCAGCAGGTCGGCTGTGCCTCGAACTCTCGCGTCACCCTGGAGGGTAGCTGCCGCAGTGGCCCTCCTGGGAGGGGTAATCGCCATGATCTGGGCGTCGAGGGTGGAGCGGAGCCAAGAGGGGGCGCGGGCCACTCCCGGGATGGGGCCCAGCGATGATGGGAGCGTTGCCGTGGGGGACAGCGCCCAGAACTCCTCCGGCAAGACGTTCTTGCCAGAACCTCTGGGGGAAAGAGTGTCTCCGGCGGGAGAACCGCTCCCCCAGGAGCCGCTCCCCGGTCAGCGCAAGCCCCCGTGCCGGCCGAACGGAGAGGTGGAGCTTCGCGGCGGATGTTGGAACCGCATCGACAACGCGCGCCCGCCGTGTGAGGAGTATGCGTACGAGTGGAATGAGGAGTGTTACCTGCCTGCTTATGCGAACCGGCGCAGACCTGCTGCGGATAAACCGTGAACAGGCAGGCGACAGTCATCCATATGGGCAGCACGTAGCCGCTCATCCCATCTATACTTCTCAGTCGGGACATGCCTCTGCCACGTCCTACGGCAGAGCGGCCGCTTCAGTGTGATACGCAATCAGGATCGACTCACCTGAATACTGGGATTAGAGCACGCGCCCTGGAATAGAGATGCCACTAATACGCCGGAATAGAGAGAGCGCATAACGGTCAGTCATCCCGCTGACGTAATCCGTTACCCAAAGAAGTTTGTCGTACTTGGACGAGGTGTTCTTCTTCCCAAACCTTTGCTCCATAAGTGAAACCAGCTTTTCCTCGCGCTGCGAGGGGGCTTCCTTTAACGCAGCAGGGACAAAAGAGGACAGAAGCCCACCCAGCGCTTCATACCCAGCGAGTTCAATCTCCAGTACGCTCGTGGCCCTGTAGCACTTGCTTTGAGCAAGTTGCTGCAGCTTCTTCAAATCACTTCCGGAGGGGATAATTTTTGACAGCGACTGTTCGAATTTCCCCTCTAGGATTTGGGGTTCATTGTCCATGAATGCTTCGACGCATTCCCTCAGGAACTGACCAACTGCGTTGGCGCGCAAGTAGCCAACGCTGCTACGCTTGTTATGGCTCTTCTGCTTGAATTCATTCTCGCTGAATGCCGAGGCTTTCCGGGCAACCGGCAGGAGGGCTGACTCGGCCTCGTCCGCTGCGACATAACCGAGGCGCACCCCATCTTCGATGTCGAGAATCGAGTAGCAGATATCGTCGGCAGCTTCGACCAGAAACGCAAGAGGATGTCGCGTCCAAGCCAAGCCATCGAAGCCGGACTGTTGAGGTATCAAGCCAACCTCCTCTGCTATCAATTGAAACAAGTTCCTTTCTGCTTGCTTGAAGCCGTGCTTTTTTAAGTCCGCTCGTGGCGGAGTGTTGTTCTTGGAAGGGAATTCTTCCGGTTTGCTTGACTCCCTTGGATACTTGGTGAACGTGGCGAGCGTCGCTGCAGTTAGTTGCAAGCCCCCATCCCCCTCATGTTGAAGACGGGACAGCAGTCGGAATCCTTGCGCGTTGCCCTCGAACTTCAAGAGGTCCGTGCGCTCGCGGTCGGAAAGTTCGGGCAGGAATTGCTTTCCATCGCCGTGCTCGAAGAAGGAAGCAATTACGGACTCTCCACTGTGTCCGAAGGGCGGGTTCCCGATGTCGTGAGCCAAGCATGCGGCAGCAACAACTGTGCCCACATCGTGCGGGAATCGCTCGGGATACTTCTCTCTTTCTCGGATCCTCTTCCCGACAGCAACGCCAAGCGACCGCCCTACCGAGGAAGCTTCCAAACTGTGGGTGAGTCTTGAGTGGACGACATCGTCCTCAGGCAATGGGAAGACCTGGGTCTTGTCGTGCATCCGGCGGAATGCCGTTGAGAAGAGGATCCGGTCCCAGTCGCGCTCGAAGGCGCTGCGCTCGGGTTCCTCTGCCTTCTCCAAGAGAGTGCCGTCATTCTTTAGGCGCTTCTTCGACAGCAACTTGTTCCAGTCCAAAGCTGACCTCGTGTATTTGGTGACTTCAACCCGCAGGGCGAATCGAGGGTGTGGTCAAGCGCGGGTTACTGGATGCGGTTCTGAAGATTATGCATAAGCGATGGCTTCCGCTCAACACTCTCCAGTGCTGCACTTACTGTGCCGCCCCGTTTTCTTGGCACACAGGTACTCCAGGCTATTTCGGTGCGTTGACCAGCGGGTCGTTTACCGAGTGGCGACAAATCATCTGGTCAGCGAGCGAGACGCCAGGTGGCGGCTCCACGTCGAAGATCACGATGCAGTGCAGCGCTTCGTGTGTCTTCTTACCAGCGCAGCACTTCTTGAACTTCTTGAGTGAGCCGCAAGGACACGGAGCGTTTGGGGCGCAGCGCGCGAACGGGGGTTGGAGGTACTTCTCGTTCGTAAAGCGGCGTGTTTCCGTGCGCACATGCCAGCCATCCCATGCCGAGGCCAAGCGCGACACAACGTAGTGGACCTTGCCGTAGTTGTACGGAGTGGTCGTGAAGAGGACCGAGTACTTCTGCACCGGAGTCTTCACGAAGGAGATTTCCATAATCACTGACTCCGCGATCCTGCGGCCACACATCTCGCCGTCGTACAGGTCAAATACCCGGTGCCCACACGTCTTGCGGGGAGTTACATGGTGCCCGCAGATGCTGCAGAGCACCTTCTTCTTTATGAACCCTGGACTGAAGAAGGCCGTATACGGGAACAAGGACTGGAAGCGTGGAATGTGCTCCAGCATGAAGGCGACGCCATAGCGATCCGCCGCATCATCGAAGTGGTACGCGAGGAAGGAGAGCTGAATCTCCGCGCGCTCGAACGCTACCCATGCATCGTAGTAGTGGTCTTGGCGGCACTGTTCCACGGCCTCTACATACGCCGTTTGTGCCGTGGCGATGGTCTCCAGGATCCACGCCGCCGCTGCAAGATGTTGGTCACCTGTTGCTACTGCCGAAGCTTTGGCTGCCGTGAGGTGCGCGCGACCGGTGGCGGAAAGAGTTCCCCCATGGGCACGGTACGCCTGGAGTTCGGATCTTGGCTGGGCCAACTGCGCGGCCTTTTCTACCAGTTCAGCAATGGCGGCGCGGTCGAGCCTCGAAACAAACGTCATTTCTTCTTGCTCCCCGCTTTGGAGTCTCCACCGGACTGCTCGTTGAACGCGGCACGCAGGGATTCAGAAAAGGCCGTTTCGAAGGTCCCGGGCGGCCCTTCGTACTTGATGGACACGGTCTTCTTCTGCCCGTCGAGGAGCACCTCTGCCTTTACGTTCCCCTCCTTCCGGGACGGTCCTCGCTTGAGCCAGTCGTAGACGTAGTTTGACAGGAGGTTAATGAGGAGGGACACCTGGGCTTGGTTTCCTGCAATCATGACCAGGGTCGGGATCCACAATTCCTCCCCATGTAGGCCCAGCTCCAGGTAATCCTCGTCCCTAACAGCTAGGTCAACTGTGAGGGAGTCAGCTTGGTTGTCCTGGAGGTACCTGAAGAAGTTCTCGGTGCCAGGAGGGAATACCGGTCCATCTGCCCCTCGGTAGTCCTCTTCAGGTACGAGGATGACGTTCGCGCGTTCAAGCTGCGCCCTGAAGGTCCTGTCATCACCGGCCCTCTCCAGGATGCGCGGGAACTGGCTGGGAACCACTTGGACCTGAACAGACGGCTGGGGCGTGGAGGCTTTCATGGGGAGGTCTCTCACTTAAGAGCCAATGCAAGCAGGCGCAAGACCACCTATGTTCCACCTCGATGGAACTACGGCATACGCGGCCGGCTTGGAAGCATTCGGGAGACACTCCGGTGCTTGAAAGCACCGAAGCCGGAAACCGCTGACGAATCAGCAGCTTCCGGCCCCAACTTCAGTGTCCCCGATGGGATTCGAACCCGTCGGACTCCGCTGCGCTGAGCCCGCCGCTAGAAGCGGCCGCCCAGGGTGAGCGAGGCGTCGAAGAGGCCGCCCTGCGGATTGCCCAGCGACGCGTCGGACGCGAAGCTCTCATCCACCAGCAGCCGGTACGTGGCGCGCAGGCCCGCCGTCAGCCCTCCCTTGTTGAACTCGACGCCGGCGGCCACCGGCACCTCCTCCACCAGGTCCGAGTCGTAGAGCCCCGCCCCCCCGCTGGCCGAGACGTACGAGGCGCCCAGGCCCGCGCCCACGAAGGGCTTCACCACCTCGATGAAGGGCGGCGCCAGCTTGATCAGCCCCGTGGCCCCGTTGCGCGTCAGCCGCGCATCGGGCAGCAGCCCGTTGTCCACCGTGTTGCTCGAGCCCGTGTAGCCCAGCTCGAAGCCCAGGATGTTCGTGGGCTGCACGTTCACCGTCAGGCCCCACGCCGGACCCGTGTTGATGTCCTCTCCCAGCTCGCCGGTGTACTCGCTCACGCCGCCGCTCAAGAACACCTTCAGATCGCCCTTCTTGTCCTCATCCCTGGCCAGCGCCGTGCCCGCAACCCCCAGCCCCAGCACGAACGCCATCACCCGAAGTCCTTTGTTGTGCATCCCTTCCTCCCTGAGTCAGGTGGTGTGCACACAAGCTGCTCACCCGGTCCCTCGCCGTCGTCCCTGCCCTGGCGAGCGGCCGAGCCCCCGTCCGAGCGGGCCCCCAACGACTGCTCAGGCCCATCGCGCGTGCGCCCAGCCCCCTACAGCTCCGGGACATGGGATGCGCCGCCGAGCCCGTTAGAACCTGCTGGGGACAACCCGGACGAGACGGTCGCCAGACTCCCAGGCGCCTGCCTCCTCGCTCTTCCTCCCCAACCCGAGGGGGCACACAAGCGCCTTCCTGATCGCGTGTTCAGGAAGGGAAGTGTCATCCTCGAGGTTGGCCCTTGCTGGTCAGACCATTCAGGTACTGTCATGCCTGTTCAGCGGTATGATCGGCGGGCCGGGCGTTCCTACCCGGGAGAGGAGTCCGACGGTGCGGTGGGTGTTACCCGAGACGGTTGACGAGCAGGCGAAGTCCCTCGCCGGGGAGCTCGGTCTGCATCCTCTGCCTGCTCGCATCCTCCTGCACCGCGGCTACCGCACCCCCGAGGCCGCCCACGCGTTCCTCTCGGACAAACTCGCGGATCTGCCCGATCCCTTCCGCATGAAGGGCATGGCCGCCGCCACCGAGCGCATCACCCGCGCCCTCCGCCAGAACGAGAAGATCACCCTCTACGGCGACTATGACGTCGACGGGGTGTGCTCCACCTCGTTGCTCGCGCTCTTCCTCCGGGAGTTGGGGGCTCGCCCGGGAACCTACATTCCTCACAGGTTGGGCGAGGGCTACGGCCTCAACATCCAGGCGGTCGAGAAGCTGGCGGCTGAGGGCACGCGCGTCCTGATCACGCTGGACTGCGGAATATCGGCCACCGCCGAGATTTCCCGCGCGCGCGACCTGGGCGTGGATGTGGTGATCGTCGACCACCACACCGTACCTGCCACGTTGCCTCCCGCGGTGGCCGTGCTCAACCCCCACCAGCCGGGCTGCGAGTACCCCACCAAGACGCTGTGCGCCGCCGGCGTGGCCTTCAACCTCTGCATGGGCCTGCGCAAGCGCCTGCGAGATGACGGCTTCTTCGCCAACCGCAAGGAGCCCAACCTCCGCGCCCTCATGGACCTGGTGGCCATGGCCACCGTGGCCGATGTCGTCCCCCTCACCGGCGCCAACCGCATCCTCGTGGCCCACGGGCTCCAGGAGCTCACCGCCGCTCGCCGCCCCGGTGTCCGGGCGCTCAAGGAAGCCGCTGGCCTGGAGCCGGATGCTCCCATCACCGCCGGGCAGGTGGGCTTCCGCCTCGGGCCCCGCGTCAACGCCGCCGGCCGCCTGCATGACGCGTCGCTCGGGCTCCAGATGCTCACCTCCGAGTCCCTCGAGGAGGCGCGCCGCCTGGCCCAGGTGCTCGATCGCGCCAACGCCGAGCGCCAGGGCATCGAGAGCACCATCCTCACCGAGGCCCTCAAGCAGGCCGAGACGCGCAAGGAGGCTCGCGGCTTCGTCCTCTACAACGAGGGCTGGCACCCGGGCGTCATCGGCATCGTCGCCTCGCGCGTGGTGGAGCGCTTCCACCGGCCCACCGTCATGGTCGGCGTCAATGACGGGGTGGGGAAGGGCTCGGCGCGCAGCATCGAGGCCTTCCACCTGTTCGACGCGCTCAGCGGGTGCTCGGACATGCTGGCCCGCTTCGGTGGCCACAAGTACGCCGCCGGCCTCACCATCGAGGCCGACAGGCTCCCCGCCTTCCGCGAGGCCTTCGAGCGCATCGCCATGCAGCGCCTGTCGCCCGAGGATCTCATCCCCCGGTGCAAGGTGGACGCGGTGGTGACGCCGCGCGACCTGGACGAGAGCGCGGTGGAGGCCCTGCAGAAGCTGGGGCCCTTCGGCCAGGGCAACCCGGAGCCGGTGCTGGTGCTGCGCCGGCAGATGGCTCGCCCGCGCGTGGTGACGCCGAAGACGGGCTACGGCTCGGCCCACCTCAAGCTGGCCCTCGTGGACGCTCCCGAGGTGGATGCCATCGGCTTCGGCATGGCGGACCGGCTCACCCTCGTCGAGGGCCCCGTGGACCTGGCCTTCCAGGTGGGCGTGGACACCTTCCGCGGCCAGCGCCGCGTGTCCCTGCGCCTCAAGGATCTGCGCACCGCGGCGTGAGCCCTCAGAGCAGCTCCGCGAGCTTGCTCAGCTCCACGTTGGCGCCGCACAGGAGCACGCCCACGCGCTCGCCCGGCTTCGGCCGGTAGGCCTGGGAGAGCAGCGCCCCGAGCGCCGCCGCGCCGCCCGGCTCCGAGGCGATGCGCCAGTCCCGCCAGAGCGTCCGCTGGGCCTCGCGGATCGCCGCGTCCTTCACGAGCGCCACGTGGTCCACGGCGGCTCGGGCGATGGAGAAGACGAGCTCTCCCGTGTTGCGCGCGCCCAGCGAGTCCGCCGCGATCGACTCGACCGTCACGTCCACCGGGCGCCCCGCCTCCAGTGAGGCGTGCAGGGCCCGCGAGCCCTCGGGCTCCACGCCCACCACCTTGACGCCTCGCCCCGCCCACCAGCTCGAGATGCCGGAGATGAGCCCGCCTCCGCCCACCGCCACCAGCACGGTGTCCAGCCCCGGCCCGTCCTCCTCCCACTCGAGCGCCACGGTGCCCTGGCCCTGGATGGTGGGCATCGAGTCGTACGCGTGGATGGAGAGCGCGCCCGTCTCGGAGACGTGCCGGGTGCAGGCGCTGAGCGCGTCGGCGTAGCGCTGGCCTCCGATGACGATCTCCGCCCCGAGGCGGCGGATGATCTCCACCTTCGCGGGGCTGGAGATCTCCGGCACGAAGATGCGCGCCGGGACGCCGAGCTGCCTGGCCGCGTAGGCGACCGCCGCGCCGTGGTTGCCTCCCGAGGCCGCCGCGACGCCCGCCTTGGGCACCGGCTGCGTCAGCAGGGTGTTGAAGGCCCCTCGCGGCTTGAACGTGCCCGCGTGCTGGAGGAACTCCAGCTTCAGGCTCACCGGGCCGTCATGCCCGAAGGTGCCCGGCGGCAGGTTCCAGACGGGCGTGCGCCGGATGTGAGGCCGGATGCGCTCGTACGTGGCGCGGATGTCGTCGCGGGAGATCGGAAGGGTCACGGCTCGCTCGGGGTGGGGAGCCGCCTGTCTAGCTCGTCCCCGGCGAGCCGGCAAAGCCGCGGCGCGCTACTGGAGGTTCACGTAGCCCATCAGCCCGGTGTCTCGCTGCGCCGGGCCGTCGCGGAGCGAGTCCCTGCCGAACCAGGCCTCATACCCCTGCACATCGCCTCGGGCGTAGGCGGAGATCTCGATCGCGTGCCGGCCCGTGGCGAGCGTCGCGTGGGGAGACACCTCCGCTGGGAGCGCGAAGGGGGTGAACGAGGTGATGGACGGAGGCGCCCAGACGATCCAGTTGAGGCGCCCCGCCTGGCCCGCCGCGGCGGCGATGCCCATCCGGTGCAGCTGCGCCTCGGGGTCCGCGCTCCAGCGCACCGTGAGGCCCGAGCGCGGGACGGCGGGCGGGGCCTTGTTCGTCCCCACGGTCGGGGACTCGAAGCGCATCGGCGCCAGGAGCTTGACGCTCGCGCTGGTGGCCGTGCTCGCCACGGGCACCTCCGCCGTCGTGCGCCCGGAGGGCAGTCTCTCGCGGTCCCCCGCCTTGACTCTCAGCATCGTCCGGGTGGTGTCGAACGGAGGCGTCCGCGCCACCGTGGGCACCTTCAAGGGCACGGAGCCCAAGGCGTCCGTGCGGAAGAGCTCCGCCTCTCCCTCGAAGAAGAGGTACTCCGCGCTCGCCACGCTGCCGTAGGCCTGCAGCCCTTCCACCCCGACATCGAGGAGCTGGTCCACGGGGTGATCGAGCGCCACGTCCTGCCCGCTCACCGCCTGTCCTCCGCCCACGGTGACGCCCCGCTTGAGCCCGGCGCGCAGGACGGTGAACTCATCGTCAGCGACCTCCCAGGCGAAGAGCGTGGCCTGGCCCGGAGCGACTCCATGCACCTCGAGCGTGAAGGCGCCGTCCGCGGCGGGGTTCCGAGGGTAGGCGGACAAGGCATTCACCGCGGTCACGGTGACGGTGCCGTTCCCACTGGCGCCCGTCACCTTGCCGGACACCGTGCCCTGCAGCGAGGTCTGCTCCGACGGGCCGAACGGGTGGCTGAGCCATACCTCCGGCTGGTTGATCCCGAGCACCGTGTAGACCTCGGTCCCGCCGTAGTCGGGCGTCCTCACGAAGACGACGCTGACGTCCTGGGGGCCCACGATGGACGGATCCTCGAAGCGCGCCGAGCCTTGCGCATCCAGCGGTAGGCGGAACCGGCTCCCGTCGCCCAGCAGGGCATGGGCGCTGACCAGGCTCTCCGAAGAGGGCCGGATGGGCATGTGGACCACCAGCGAGCCCTGGATGCCACCCACCACCTCTGGCGTCTTCCCCGGCGGATCCTCCGGTGTCTCTGAGGACTTTCCACAGGCGACGAGCAGCAACAGGGCAAGCGGGACGAGGCGGTACATCGGGGGCTCCAGGGCAGACGGGCACGACGGGCCCGGCGGGTCCTGGGAGATTGCGAGGACGCGCCTGCGCTGGATCCCGGCTCCCTCGGGGCTGGCCCCTCAGGGAGTGCTGCTCAGCCAGCTCGCGCTCAGGAGATGCCCCAGCGCACCCGGCCGGGAGACAGCAGCGCGCCGGCTCGCGCCAGCTCGTTCATGCGGAAGCGCTCCGCCTGCTTCTCGAAGGCGTGCCGGCAGTTCTCCGAGCAGAAGAAGTACCGGCGCTTCTTGTACTCCGTCGAAGGCTGCCCTTCTGGCTCCTCCAGGTGTCGACCACAGACCGGATCCAGATGACGTCCTTGCACGCTCTTGTTCACGCTCGCCTCCCACCTCGGGACGGCGGCCCAGGCCTGGCGCATCCGTCCCACCCGCGCCCAAGCTAAGCACGGTGCGTGCCAGCGGCTCGGGCCGGTAAGGCCCGAGAATGGCAACGGATCGCGGGCAGGCAGGGGAGCAACCCTGGAACCCCGAGGCGGAAAATGTTTCCGCCCCGTTCCAGCCTTCCAAGAACGTGCGAGCGGCCTCAGAAGGCCGTGCCGATGCTGCCGCCCACGAAGGTGTCGTCCATATAACCGCGGCGGAAGCGCATGAGCTCGATGCGGAAGGCCACGGCCATCTTCTCGGAGACGCGCGGCCGGCCGCGGAAGCCCACGCCGTACTGGAGCAGCGGCTTCATGCCCTTCACCGCCGTCTGCTCCTCGCCGATGGTGAGCGAGGTGGTCTGGAAGGCGAAGCCGCCGCCCAGCTGCCCGAAGATGCCGTACGTCTTCGACTCGCCGAAGACGTACTCGTAGGCGGGCGCCACGCTGAAGTAGTGGGTGCGCGTGCTGCCCTTGATGAGCTCGGTGCCGTCGCTCAGGCCGGCCATCGTCCAGCGCAGGTCCGCCCACACCGTCTCGCGCAGCGGCTCGTTGTTGAGGATGCGGCCGAACTCCCAGGTGAAGCGCAGGCCCAGGCCGAAGGTGGGGTCGGCCACCCGGCCGCGCGAGCTGTCCATCAGCATGGCGCCGACGATGACTTCACCGACCAGGCCCTTGTTCGGATCATCCTCTCCGGCCAGGCGCTCGAACTCGCCCTCGGCCTCCTCGTCGTCGCGCATCCGGTCGAAGTCCGCGGTGGGATCCTCGCTGCGGCGCGGCAGCTTCCGGGGAGAGTCCTCCGAGTCTTCCTCATCCGGGTAGGCGATGGGAGCGTCATCCTCCTCCTGGGCCAGGGCCAGGGCGGGAGCGGAGAGGGCGAGGGCCCCGAGCAGCAGGGGCAGGCGGCGCAGATGCAAGGTGAAGGTCCTCATGACTCAGGGAAGCCGGGGGCAGGTGTTGCCGCCCTGGGCGGCGGACGGGCAGGGCTTGCCAGGGCCCACCAGCTCGGCGGCGGGGATCTGGAGGTGATCGATCAGCTCGTTGCACACCGCCGTCTTCAGCGGGACGTCCGTGATGTGGTTGACGAGCACCGCCGTCACGGAGACGAGGTTGAACTTGAGCTGATCGTTCAGGCTCAGGGTGATGAGCTGCTGGAGGCCTGGGTTGGTGCCGGACTGGTCCGAGTAGGCGGAGATGATGGCGCGCTGGAGCACCTTGCGCTGCCCGGTGGACTCGCCCGCCTGGTAGAGCGCGCTGGCCAGGATGGAGCCCACCTTGTACTCGAGCCCCTGGCCGGAGAAGGCGCTCAGGGTGGCGTTGTTGAGCTGATCGCGCAGGAAGATGTCCATGCAGCGGTCGTTCTTGGACAGGTCGCGATCGGCGGTGACCCGCTCATCGAAGGAGGTGCTCAGGAAGATCTTATCGCAGCCGGTGGTGCTCTCGCAGGTGACGCCGAAGCCGTGGTAGTCGGCGAAGCCCTCGTCCAGGGACTTGACCAGGTTGGCGCCAGGGCTGGCGCCCGCGCTGCCCCACAGGACGATGGGGGCCGGCAGCCGGGCACCGCCATACACCTTCCGGTTGAAGACCAGGTGCGAGTACTCGTGGGCCATGATGCCGGAGTTGATGGCCAGCGGCGCGCGCTGCAGCTCGTCGAAGGGCACCACCATGAAGGACTGCGTGGGCGCGAAGAACAGGGCGTTGTCCTTGAGCGCCTCGGGGCTGGAGTCCCTCAGGACGAACTCGGGGAAGTAGTACACGGTGGCCGGCCCGCCGAAGTCCGCCTGGGGGATGTTGCCCACCGTGTTGAAGTACGCGTTGGCCCGCTCGAAGTTGTAGTAGGCCGTGACGATGTTCCAGGTGTGGAAGTCCGCCGGCCAGAGCACGCCTTCCTGCTCGATGAAGTTGGGGCTGACGGGGCGGCCCTTGGACTTGATGAGCGCGTTGGCCAGCTGCTCCTCCGTCTGGGCCGCCTGGATCTCCGGATCCTGGGAGTCCGAGATGATGCGAGCCCCCCCGAGCAGATTGGCGACCGAGCCCTCCATGCGGAACGGATCGGTGACGGTGGTGAGGGTCACTTCCTGCGTCACGTAGCTCCCATTGCTGGAGAGCACCAGGGCGCGGACCCGGACGGGATCCGGCGGCACGGGCTCGCACGCGGCGAGCAGGACGAGCGCGGCGACGATGGCGATTCGATGCATGGACCGGGGTTCTACTACGGCCGCCCGGGCATTCAGAAGGTGTACTCCGCGCCCAGCGTGAGGAGGCCGGTGTAGACCGGGTCGGCGGCCTCGGGCACGTCTGACTGCACGGCGGCGGCGGCCCACAGCCGGAGCGGCTCGCCCAGGCGGAACGTCCACCGGGTGCCCAGCACGTGGCCATGGCCCTGGCCCGGCACGTACTGGGTGAAGCCGTAGGAGAGCTGGGCTCGCACCTTGGAGCTGAAGCGGTAGGTGACCGCCGGCCTCACGTCGAAGCGGACCGGCGCGCTGGGCAGGCCCGCCACCACGTTCACCTCCGCCAGTCGCCCCGCCACCGAGGTGCCGAGATCCCGGTAGAGGCGCTCCAGGAAGGCACGCTGCAGCGCGCGATCTTCTCCTTCCTGGGTATAGCGCTCGGCGAGCGCCTGCTGCTCCTGCTCGGTGAACTGGCCGGCGCTGAGCGGATCATCGCTGTAGAGGTAGAGGCCGCCGCGCAGGCCCAGTTCCCAGTGCGTGCCCAGCATCAGCCGCGCGCCCAGGGTGGGGCGCAGCACTCCGAGTCGCTCCGTGTGCTGGAAGGCGACGGTGGGGGCGTTGGTGCCCTGGCGGGTGAGGATGGAGCGGCGCAGGGGGTAGCGGGTGAGGCCGAGGCTCGCATCGAGCCCGTACTCCACGTCCGACAGCCCTCCCGAGTCGTAGCCAGCCGAGAGGGAGAGCCCCTGGCTGCTGTAGGCGGTGCGGGCGGCCAGCGACGGCAGTCCGAGCCGGGGACGCTCGATGGCCAGCGGGGTGAGGGTGGACTTCGGCAGCCCCACCAGCAGTGAGCCGGAGATGAGCCAGTGCTCGGAGAGGGCATGGTCCACGCCCAGCGAGAGCTGGTGGCTGGCGGCGGTGTCGGGCTCGGGGCGCAGGCCGCTGTAGCCGAAGGTGAGGAACGTCTCTTCCTCGCGCAGCTCCACGTCGCCCAGGAGCGTCAGGGCTCGGGAGTCCTGGCTGGCGCTCAGCTCGGCCGTCAGCGAGGCGGCTGGCGCGGGCAGGGCCCCGAGTACGCAGAGCAGGCCCAGCGCACAGGGTGACAGCGGACGGACCCCTCTCCGGATTCCTTGACGCATCGTTTCCACGCTCCGTATGGTGCCGCCCCTTCTCTCGAAACACTCACCAGCGCAGGCGGTGTCATGGCGGTCCCGTTCATTACCGAGGTCAAGCGTACGCATAGCTGTGGCCAGCTCACCAAGGAGCACATCGGCCAGGAAGTCGTCCTCTTCGGCTGGGTCCAGAACCGGCGCGACCACGGCGGCGCGGTCTTCATCGACTTGAGGGATCGCGAGGGGCTCACCCAGGTCGTCTTCGAGCCGGACGCCAAGGAGGCCCATGAGCTGGCCGGCAGCCTCCGGTTGGAGTTCTGCATCGGCATCCGCGGCAAGGTCATCTCCCGCGGCAAGAACGTGAACGCGAAGATGAAGACGGGCGAGATCGAGGTGAAGGCGGACGCGCTCACCATCTTCAACCGCTCCGAGCCCACCCCGTTCCTCATCGAGGACAACATCGAGACGAGCGAGGAGAAGCGCCTGGCGTACCGCTACCTCGACCTGCGCCGGCGGCCGCTGCAGCAGTCGCTGATGACGCGCTCGAAGATGCACGCGCTGACGCGCGCGTACATGGTGGAGAACGGCTTCCTGGAGCTGGAGACGCCGTTCATGGGCAAGTACACGCCCGGCGGCGCGCGCAACTTCCTGGTGCCCAGCCGCCTCAACCCGGGCAAGTTCTACGCCCTGGCCGAGAGCCCGCAGCTGTACAAGCAGCTGTTCATGGTGGCGGGCTTCGAGCGCTACTTCCAGATCGTCAAGTGCTTCCGGGACGAGGACCTGCGCCTGGACCGGCAGCCGGAGTTCACGCAGATCGACGTGGAGATGAGCTTCGTCACCCAGGACGACGTCTTCACGATCATCGAGGGGCTCATCAAGAAGCTGTGGAAGGAGGTCCTCGACATCGACGTGCCCACGCCGTTCATGCGGATGGACTTCTATGAGTCCATGGCGAAGTACGGCAACGACAAGCCGGACCTGCGCTTCGGGCTGGAGCACATCGTCCTCACGGACCTCATCCGCGAGCACGGCGAGGGCGGCGGGGTGCCGCTGATGTACGAGGCGGTGCAGCACAAGGGCATCGTCAAGGCGATGGTCATCCCGGCGGAGAAGGCGCTCAGCCGCGCCGAGTCCGACAAGCTGGAGGAGTTCGCCAAGCAGGCGGGCGCCCGGGGCCTGGCGCGCGCCAAGGTGGGCGAGGGTGGCGAGTGGACGCAGTCCCCGCTGGCGAAGACGATCTCCGGCGCGCTGCGGCAGGCCATCAACCAGGCGTGCAACGCGAAGACGGGCGATCTGATCGTCTTCCAGTTCGGCCGCGAGTCGCTGGTGCACACGGTGATGGCGAACCTGCGCGTGCACGTGGCCAAGAAGCTGGGGCTGATCCCCGAGTACGGCAGCGGCGGCCAGTGGAAGTTCCTGTGGGTGGTGAACCCGCCGCTGTTCGAGTACGACGAGGAGACCAAGACGTGGGCGGCGGCGCACCACGCCTTCACGCGGCCGCACGATGAGGACGTGCAGTACCTGCTGACGGATCCGGGCCGGGTGAAGTGCCACCGCTACGACGTGGTGCTCAACGGCTTCGAGATCGGCGGCGGCTCCATCCGGCTGCATGATCCGAAGGTCCAGGCCGAGGTGTTCAAGGCGCTGGGCATCAACGACGAGGAGGCCAAGGCGAAGTTCGGCTTCCTGCTGGACGCGCTGAAGTTCGGCGCGCCGCCGCACGGTGGCATCGCGCTGGGCATGGACCGCCTGTCCTTCCTGCTCACCGGCGCCGAGTCCCTGCGCGACGTCATCCCGTTCCCGAAGACGAAGACGGGCACGGACCTGATGACGGGGGCTCCTGGCGACGTGGACGAGAAGCAGCTCAAGGAGGTCCACGTCCGCGCCGCGCCGCCCCCGGCGCAGCAGAAGTAGCGAGCAGCGCTCGGACGAGCCCTGCCGGAGCGCGCGGTGTCGCCTCCGGCAAGGCAGCCGGGATAGGCTCGGCGCGTGTCCGACGATCAGAAGAGTGCCGAGGAGAAGCTCGCCGAGTACGAGGCCCTCGCGGAGCGGGTGCAGAAGACCTCGGAGGAACTGAACAATCTCCTGAGGAGCGTGGAGGCCCTCGATCCCGAGGACTCCTCCGAGCGTGGGTATGAGCTCTACGAGGAGGCCCGCCTGGTCGCGGAGGCCGGGCTTCTCGAGCAGCTCTGCGAGCTCGTGCTGCCCGAAATCAAGCTCGTGGCGAGGCCGATCCGCGCCGCCCTGGCGGAGCCGGAGCCCAGTGAGAGCGAGGCCGAGCTCGAGGTGCTCGCGGGCTCGTTGCCGGCCCGGTATCGCCAGGCCGAGTGGCTCGACGTGCCGGCGTTCCACCTGGAGGGCGCGACGAACTTCCTGGGCGCCTTCACCGACGCCCATGACGGTGACACCGGGGTGATGACCAGCAAGGCCTACTACCTGCTGGTGGATGGGCGGTTCGTGGAGGTGCACTCCCTGGGCACGTGGCGGGTGACGGGCAACGAGCTGCACGACACCCGGAGGACGCTCGTCTCCACGCGGGTCGTGACGGCGAAGGACGTGGTGGCGGAGGTCCACTTCATGGACCTGTTGCTGAAGCTCCGGCACCCGATGCGGGTGCGGGCGCAGCAGGCTATCGAGGCTGGGGCCGACCGGGATGTGGCGGAGCGCCTGGCGCAGTTCGAGCTGCTCGAGGGGCTCTACATGGAGCTCGCGAAGCAGATGGCCGAGGGTCTACGACGCATCATCGACGGCCCCTCCTGAGGAGGCCATTGGCGTGGGGCTAGGAAGGTCCTTGCGCACTTCCTGCTCCAAGGTGCGCGATGCGCGCATCGTTTTGATGTATAGGGAAAACCGTAGTCCAGTTGACGGATACTGCCAGGGAGAGTTCGTGCGAAACTACACAGGCGCATGAATCCTCCAGGTAGGCCACTTCATCGGGAATCCGGGCAGGCGGCGGTCGAGACGGCCCTTGTCGCGCCGATGATGGTGTTCCTCGTGCTGGGCATCATCCAGCTGGGGATGATGCACCAGGCGCGGCTGATGAATGAGTACGCCGCGTATCGCGCCGCCAGAGCGGGCATCGTCAACCACGGCGACTGCGACATCATGGAGAACGCCGCGTTCTCGGCGGTGCTGCCCACGCTGGGGCCGCCGCCCTCGGGCGGCTCGGGCCGTGTCGACACGCTCGGCAAGGCGATGGTGCTCTACAAGGCGTACACCACGATCCCGGGCAACAAGATGTACACGGGCGCGGCGCTGCCGCTGCTCCGGCTCGAGGTGGTCAACCCCAGGAAGAGCCAGCTCTCCAGCCTGTTCTCCACCTACGGCTCGCACATGGACGGGCGCGAGATCGACTACGACGACGTGCGCAACGACGAGGTCATCGCGGCCAACCTGCTGTCGGTGCGCGTCACGTACTTCTACAACCTGCGCATCCCCTTCGCGAACTGGATGATGCACAGCTTCTTCATGGGGCGTGAGTCGCTGGGAGACCTCAGCGGCGTCCAGTTCGAGGTGCAGAAGGCCGGCGGCATGGCCGCCACGCGCTATCTGGAGGATCGGGGAGCGGCCAAGGGGGGCGACTACATCCAGCTGCGCACCCTGGCCACCCAGGGGACGTTCGTGATCCCCCTGATCTCCACCTACTCCATGCGCATGCAGTCCAACCTCTTCAACAACGGCTCACGCGGGCCTGGGAAGTGCGCCGTCGACAGCTGAGCCGTCGGCGACGAGCGGAGCGGATATGTACGGGATTCTTCGCAGAATGCGGCGCGACGAGCGGGGCCAGGCCATGGTCATCGGCGTCATCGCCCTGCTGGTGCTCTGCGTGACGGTGATGACCTCCGTGAGCATCGGCCACGGCGTCTACTCGAAGATCAAGCTGCAGGACGCCGCCGACGCCCAGGCCTACTCGCTCGCGGTGAAGGAGGCGCGCGCCTACAACTTCCTGGCCTACACCAACCGCGCGATGATCGTTCACTACTCGGCCATGCTCACGGTGATGTCCTACGTGAGCCACGCCGTGTACCTGGACAAGACGATCCGCGTGGCGGCCAGCTACCTCAAGGCCATCCCCGTCATCGGCGGAATATTCGCGGCGGTGGAGACCGCCATCAAGACATGGAAGACCGTCGTCGAGACGGTCTCACGAGGCCTGGTACCCATATTGACAGCGCTCAACGTCGCGCTCTGGCTGGCCCAGGAGGCCATGCTCGTGGGCACGGTGCTGGACCTCATCACCTTCAACGAAACGGAGGTCATCGCCGGCACCGACAAGAACGCCATGACGGGCTACGCGATGGACTTCGACTACACCTCGACCTCGGGCTGGGAAGCGCTGGCCGCCAACGTCACCACCAACTTCTCCAACGCGAAGAACTTCCTGCACGCCATCGACGACGGCCCGCACAGCAGCGAGTCGACCATCGACTGGTCGGACCCCACGGGGCTGGGCAAGCGCTCCAAGCTCATGAAGAAGGACAACGCGCTGTCGGATCCGGACATGGCGAAGTACCGCCTGCTGATGGGCAACCTGGCCAACGCCGTGCGCCGCGAGTGGACGGCGAAGGGCAAGGGGCCCATCCTCATCGGCCGCGACTGGGACTTCCACCTGTGCGTGGTGGTCGGCGAGCTGCGCATCAACAAGACGGCCGACAGCCAGATCAAGAGCTTCTCGGAGAACTTCGAGAACAACCGCAAGGATCAGCTCTACGCCTCGGACGACATCTCCATCGATGTCCGCATCCCCTGCTTCAACTTCCTCTCGGGCTGGGACACGGTGTTCGAGCTGCGCTTCCGGGCCGCGGCGGACGCGCGCGACGGCTACCACCAGGAGTACGGGCGTCGCAAGACGGACAACCACCACCCCTGGCTGGGCATCACTCCGTTCCTCACCTCGGACACCAGCTTCATGAAGCCCTGGCAGTACCACTTCAGCTACCCGTGCAGCCTGGTCATCCTCACCAAGGACATGATCGCCAAGCAGCAGATCTTCAACATGCAGACCGAGTACATGAAGGGCTCGGGCACCTACGACGAGAACGGGGTGTTGGATCTCACGTGGGACATGGTCGGCGGCGACAGCCCGTCCGCGCAGAACTTCCGCGAGAAGACCGGCGGCATGATGGCCCTGGCCGTGGGCCGCGCCATCTACCACCGCCCCGGTGACTGGAAGGAGGAGCCCAACTTCTTCAACCCGGTCTGGACGGCGCGCCTGGCTCCCGCGGTCACCCACTGGGAAGAGGAGTCCATGAAGGTGATGATCTCCGAGTGGGGCAAGGTGGAGGCCGTCTTTGGACTCAACTACTGAAAGACGAATGCTCAGGGGGCGCAGGGCCCAGCGGGGCGGGGCGGTGGTCGAGTTCGCCATCCTGGCGCCCATCCTGGTGGTGCTGGTCCTCTGGTCCAACTACTTCTGGGAGGTGCAGCACGCGCGCATCAAGGCCGCCGAGATCGCCCGCTTCGTCGCCTTCGAGCGCACGGTGCGCCCGGACCTGGGTGCGATCGCCGCCGAGGCGAAGGACCGCTACAAGGATCTCGACGGCACCACCAAGGGCGTGGAGCTGGGGACGGCCTACCGCAACCGGCTCACCATCAACGTGACGGCCAGGAATGCTCCCGCGCCGCTGACGGGCATGAGCCTGTCGGACATGGGCACCAAGGGCGGGGCGGGCGGGATCGCCGGCGCGGCCATGAGCGTGCTCGGCGCGGTGGCGGGCGAGGTCGCCCAGAAGATGGACCTGGACCCCAACCAGGGCGCCGTGCAGGCGGATGTCGAGGTGAAGATCGAGAACGCCATCATCCCCAACGAGATCGCCCTGTACACCACCGGCTTCTCGGACGATCGGCTGAACCTCACCCTCAACGAGCGCTTCTACATGTTCCACGACACGTGGCGCGCGTGGGGCTACGGCGACAACCCCAACAACACGTACGCGCGGGTGCAGCAGATCACCTATGACCGCGCCCGGCAGATCACCTATGCGGGCATCACCTCGGGCTCGGCGGGAGGAGCGCTGGACGCGATCGGCACGGTGCTCTCGGTGCTCGGGCTCGACTTCCCGTTCAGCGACAGCTACGTCCGCGACTCGTTCCTGATGCGCCCGGTGCCCCAGAACGGGTACTACAACGCGACCACGCCCACGCGCACGGTGCCGGGAGATCGGCTGCAAGCGGCCTACTGGCGCAGCGACACGCGGGCCTGCCTCAACAGCTGCGAGCCGACGATCATCAAGCAGAAGCGCGGCTACCGCAGCTCGGGCGACTACAACGACAACTGGCCGATGCGCTCCTACAACTGCCGCGGCAAGTTCTTCCAGGGCGCCCGGCAGTCCAACCAGACCGAGTCCGAGTACTCGCAGCCGTCGGGCCCGGGCACCAGCTACTTCACCTACGGGCGCAACGCATGCCAGGAGTAGGCATGCCGGGCGCCCTCACGCGGGACGAGACCGGAGCAGCATGAGCGGGTTGTCGGACAGGACGGGCACCCTGACGCGGGTGGTGGGCTTCGGAGGCCTGATGATGCTGGTGGCCACCGCGCTGGTGCTGCGCGAGCCCCCGCCGGCCGAGCCGGAGGCCAGCGCCGCGCCCGCCCAGGCCGCGGTCGTCACCCAGGCTCCGCTGCCCGCTCCGGCGGTGGGGAAGGACCGGGTCCGCAAGCTGTTCCCCGCCTACCCCGGCGCGAACATCACCCCCATGGGCATGCTGGAGGCCAACGGCAACCCGATGGAGATGTCCTTCTTCGACACGCGGAGCCCGGCGGCGGACGTGCTCGACTTCTACCGCCGCGAGTTCCGCCAGCGGGGCTACCACGTCGTCACCGAGCCGGACGGCAAGGGCGGCGGCGCGGTCAACTACTACGACCCGATGATGGGCGCGCTCATCTCCGTCACGGCGGTGGGCGTGGGCAGCGGCCGCGAGGCGCACACCATGGTGTTCCCCTCCATCGTCGAGGCGCCCCAGGGCGTGCACTTGCAGGGCAGCGCGCCCGAGGCGCTCCCGCTGCCGCCGGGCGCGGTGACGGTGCTGCGCGTGGATGATCGCAGCCCGGGCCCGTCCGATGGCAGCTCCACCGTGACGCAGGTGGCGCACGGCACGCCGCAGATGCTGGCGGACTTCTACAAGGCGGAGATGGCCGGGCGCGGCTTCGTCCAGAAGGACAGCCACTCCTCGAACGGCGTGGAGATGCTCGACTTCTCGCGGGCCGGCGAGCGCGTCTCGCTCTCGCTGTCGCCCATCGAAAAGGAGGGGCTGCCCCAGTCCCTCGTCACGCTCGTCATGGAGCGTGCCCCTGAACTCAAGGAGCCGAAGCAATGAGTGGAGTGCTCTCTCGCACCTACCGCTGGCTGAAGCGCCCTCGCTCGCGTGGGCAGGCCATGGCGGAGTTCTCGATCATCCTCATGTCGCTGCTGGTGGGCGGAGTGGCGCTCTCCACGTTCGCGCCGGACATGCTGGCCGCCTACACCATCTACGTGCGCGGCTTCTACGTCGTCCTGGGCTACCCGATCGGCTGAGCCGGACGGGCGGGCCCGCGCTCCTCACTGGCCGGGCACGCGCGGCACGGCGATGGGGACGGCGTTCAGCTCGGGGCGGGCGCCGGTGCCGCTCTTCCTGGCCACCCAGGTGGCCTCGGGGCCGCGCAGGGACTCCACGCCGAAGACCGGGGCCTTCGGGGTGGTGACCACCTCCATGGTGCTCCCGGTCTCCAGGCGGAAGGTGAGCTGGCGGGCCTTGCCGGCGAACGGGCCGCCGCGCACCTCGGTGTCTCGCGCCCGCGTCTGCTCTCCGCGCAGCTCGGGCTGATCGGCCAGGAGATCCACCGGGATGGAGATGGGCGCGTTGGGAGGGACGGACACCGCCAGGCGCTCCACGAGGGGGTGGGTGCCGCCTTCGATCCACAGCACGACGAGGGTGCGCGGCTTCGTGTCGTAGGTGACCTCGAGCTGGTACAGCGGCGTGGTGTTGTCGCGCAGGGTGTGCCCCACCACCGCGGCGCGAACGGGGAAGGTCGCCTGCTTGGAGCGGAACTCGTACTCCACCCAGGCTCCGACGGTGGGCTGGAACTGGCCGTAGAGCAGGGGCGGCGGGATGAGGGCGCGCGCCTCCGCGAGCCGGGAAGGGTGGATGGTGCTGCCTCCATCGGTGGCGGAGGGGACGCCGCCATCCGTCGCCGTTCCGGAGGCAGGAGGCGTCACGGGCGCGGGGGAAGCGGCGGGCTGGGTGCCTGCATCCGGAGCGGCGGAGCTCGAGGAGCCGAGCAGCACGAGCGAGAGACACGAGGCGTTCAAGAGGCGGCGCATGGGAGGGGTACTATCTGCCCTTCTCTCTTCGAGGGACAAGCCGTTTGCCTGGGCCGCGAGGGCTCGGGGCAGGAGCGAGGGTTGGCATGAGCAGGGCAGGGATCATCGCGGTGGCACTGCTGTTCACCGGCGCCACGGCGGCGCGGGCGCAGGAGAGCGTCACGGGGAGCATGCTGGGGCTGCCGCTCGTCATCAAGGAGGGCGGCTGGGCGCGCTACGTGGGCGAGTCCTCGGAGGGCCCCTTGGAGTTCGTCTTCAAGGTGGGCGGCACCGGGCGCCACGCGGGCAAGAGCGGCCGTTGGATCATCCTCGAGGTGGAGGTGCCGATGACGGGGCGCATCACCCTCCAGTTCCTCGTCAACGGGGATCGGTTCTCGGCGAAGAACGTGCTGCTCCTGCGGATGATGCTGCCCGGACAGCCGCCGAGAGATTCCTCCCAGGCCTTCGCCAAGGCCGGCGAGCCGAACATCCAGCCCCGGGTGCTCAAGGAGGCCGTCGAGACGATCGCCGGCCGCAAGATCAACGTCACCGAGTACGCGTACCCGGGAGGCATCTCCGCGGGCTGGTCTCCCTCCGTGCCCGCGCTGGGGCTGACCCACGTGTCTGGCGCCCAGTCGTACCAGCTGGTGGCCTTCGGCGTGGGCGGCGATCCCTGGAAGGGCACGGCGCCGAGCGCGATCTGGCCGGAGCCCCCCGCGAAGAAGTGAGCCTCAGCGCCCCGGCGCGCGGGCGGAGAGGCCGGCCTGGAGCAGGGTGCGGCGAAGCTCCTCGTGCTCGGCGCCGACGAGGCGGGCCTGGAGCCGGAGCTGGTTGCCTCGGCCGGCCTGGAGCTCCGAGCGGGGGAAGTCGCCGCGGGTCTTCTGGAGCTGGAACCACTCCAGCTCGGAGAAGCGCGTGCGCTTGCCCAGGTGGTCGATGAAGCCATCCGAGGCCAGGAAGAGGGCGGGGATGAGGTGGAGGCCGATGCCGCACAGCCACCCCGCCAGCCCCAGACAGAAGCCGGCGAGCGCCGGCCGCCCATCCGTGGAGAGCAGGTGCAGCGCCCCGAGGCCGAGGACGACCATGGCGGCGAGCACCTGCAGGTAGGTGCCGACCTCCGCCCGGGTGCGCAGCACGACGAGCGCGCGGGCCCGGAGCAGGGTGAACAGCGCCAGCAGGGACAGGAGCGCTAGGCCTCCGGAGGCCACGGCCACGCCGAGATCGATCAGGCCCTGACGGCCGCCGAGCCGCTGCGACTCGCGGACGAGCCACACCGCGCAGCCGCTGAAGAAGGCGAGCGCCACCCCGTGGAAGAGGATGGCGGAGGTGGGAGTCCTAGGAGTTTCCTTCACGGTGGGTACGCCCAGCATGACACGAACAGGCTATTGTACCGCCCCCGTATCGGGTCCTGGCGCCACTCGCGCGAGTCGCGGAGTGGTGCGCGGCCTCGCCAGCACGTAAACAGGCGTCTCCAGGCAGGAGGAGAGGGGCTGAATGAAGACGTTCCTCGTGGTCAACCCGCGCAGCGCCGGTGGTCAGACGGGGAAGCGCTGGGCGGAGCTGTCCGCCCAGGTAGGTCGGGCCGTGGGTGAGTTCGGGCAGGAGTTCACGGCCGGGGCGATGGACGCGGCGCGCATCGCCCGCAAGGCCATCCACGACGGCTACGACTGCATCGTCGCGGTGGGCGGGGACGGCACCATCAACGAGGTGGTCAACGGCTTCTTCGAGAACGGTCGGGCAATCAACCCGAACGCGGCGCTGGGCGTCATCCCCCGAGGCACGGGCGGAGACTTCCGGCGGGCCTTCGGGTGGGACCTGGAGCTGGACTCGGCGCTGGCGCGGCTGCGCTCGGACAAGACGGAGCCCTTCGACGTGGGGCTCGTCGAGTACGTCAACCACGAGGGCAAGCCGGAGCAGCGCTACTTCGCGAACATCGCCTCGCTGGGGGTGAGCGCCTTCGTGGCCAACGAGGTGAACGCGAGCAACAAGACGCTGGGCGGCAACATGGCCTTCGTGTGGGGCACGGTGAAGGGCATGTTCCGGTTCGATCCGCCCACGGTGAAGCTGCGCGCGGACGGCGGCGCCCAGGAGACGGTGCCCATCAACGTGGTGGCGGTGGCCAACGGGCGCTACTTCGGCAGCGGCATGTGCGTGGCTCCGGACGCGCTCACGCACGATGGGCTGTTCGACATCACCATCTGGTCCGGCTACGGGCTCAAGGACTTCGTCTTCCGCTCCAAGGGCATCTACAGCGGCGAGCACGTGACGTGGAAGGGCACCAGGCGCCTGCGCTGCCGCACCTTCGAGGCCGAGAGCCAGGAGGGCCAGGAGGTCCTGATCGAGGTGGACGGCGAGGTGCCTGGCCGGCTGCCGGTGAAGATGACGGTGCTGCCGGGCGCCATCCGCCTCAAGGTGTGACGGCGTCGGCGTCGAGGCGGCCTGGGCGGTCGCAGCCAATGGTCCTCCGAGTGCTGGAGCTCGGCTGTCTGTAACGCAGGCAGCCTACGTACGAAGTCGGGCACATCCAGCACAACCTGATGCATTGTATGCTTGCTGGCGTTATCCCCCGCCTTCAAGGGTCGCCGGGGCATGTCCCCGGTGGCCAGGTGCTCAGGAAACCCGGAGTGGCTCATGTCTCAGCGAGGACCCTCTCAGCTCGATCTCTTCACCGGCGCCGTCTCTCCGACGCAGGCGCGCCGCTCTCGGAAGGCGGAGCCGGTGGGCCCGGCGCCCATCTCGGAGGAGGTGCGCGCCCTGGGCGAGCGGTTGCCGCAGGGCCTGTACCTGGGCACCTCGTCCTGGGCCTTCCCGGGGTGGGCGGGGCTCGTCTACGACCGGGACGTGGCGCAGTCCATGCTGGCGCGCGAGGGGCTCGCGGCCTACGGGCGGCACCCGGTGCTGCGCACGGTGGGCATCGATCGGACCTTCTACAGCCCCATCTCCGCCGTCACCTTCGCCGAGTACGCCGCGCAGGTGCCCCCGGGCTTCCGCTTCCTGGTGAAGGCGCACGAGGTCTGCACCATGGCGCGCTACCCCCTGCACGAGCGCTACGGCGTCCACCGGGGGCAGAGCAACGATCGGTTCCTCCAGGCCAGCTACGCGGCGGACATGGTGGTGGCGCCCTTCGTGGAGGGGCTGGGGGAGAAGGCCGGGCCGCTCGTCTTCCAGTTCCCGCCCCAGGACACGCGCAGCCTCGGAGGCCCGGGGCGCTTCGTGGAGCGGCTCCACGCCTTCTTCGCCGCCCTGCCGCGTGGGCCGCTCTACGCGGTGGAGGTCCGCAACGACGAGCTGCTCACCGAGGGCTTTGCCCAGGTGCTCTCGGAGCTGGGCGTGTGCCCGGTGCTCTCGGCCTGGCGGCAGATGCCGCCGGTGGTGCACCAGGCCGTGCGCACGCGGGCGCTCGAGGCGCGGGCGCTGGTGGCGCGGTGGATGCTGCCGCCGCACCTCGGCTACGAGGAGGCCTACGCCCGCTTCGCTCCCTTCGACCGCCTGGTGGACGAGGACGCCGTCACCCGCGAGGCGCTGGCTGGCATCTGCTCCGCCGCCCTGCACAAGGGGCAACCGGCCTTCGTCATCATCAACAACAAGGCGGAGGGCAGCGCTCCCTTGTCTGCTCTCAAGCTGGCCGACAGCATTGATCAGGTGGTGAGCGGCCGACGCAGCGCATCAGAGAGGGGTGCGTAAGGAATTTTACACCTGGAATGCCTGGAAGGTCGTGCACACCTCTTGCTAGAAGGGGAAGGCATGAAGCCACTCATGATGGCGGCACTCGTGGTCCAGCTCACCTCCGCAGGGGGCGCGGGGAGTGGGCGCCCTGGAGAGAAGCAGGGCAACGCGGGCTCCTCCATGAAGGACGTGGGAAAACATTTCACCGCCCTGAAGGGCGAAGTGAAGTCGTTGTCCCAGCAGTTCCGCGAGGCCAAGGAGCGCGCGCGGCTCGAGGCGGAGCGGAAGAAGCAGGAGGAAGAGGGCTTCCATGCGCCACAGACCCAGCGACCCGCCGCAGTCCCCGCCGCTCCCGGAGGAAGCGCCCTCTGAGGATGAGGTGGTCGAAATTCCCATCGACGGGAACCTCGACCTGCATCTTTTTCAGCCTCGGGACGTGAAGGATCTGGTCACCGAGTACCTCTGGGCGTGTCGGCAGAAGGGCATCCTGGACGTTCGTATCATCCACGGGAAGGGCACGGGCGCGCTGCGCCGGACGGTCCACAGCCTGCTCCCGAAGCTGCCAGAAGTGGAATCCTTTCAGTCCGCCAGCGAGGGCGATGGAGGCTGGGGCGCCACCTGGGTCCGGCTGAAGGCCCTGGAGCCCGGGTCGAAGCAGGAGCAGGGCTCCGAGGGCTCGTAGGTCCCTTTGCTGCTGGCGCCTCGCACGGCCATCTTTGTCTGGAACGAGACATCTGGCGCCTGCGCCGTGAGGCCATCCTCGGCTCACGGGAGAGGAGAGGATCATGCGAAAGGGAATCCTGGCAGCGGCCGCCGCTGTGCTGGCCTGGGGAGCAGCCGAGACAGCGAGCGCACAGCAGCTCAACGACGGCTCCCAGCAACCGCTCACGGGCAGCTACCAGCTCCAGCAGCCGATGACGGGGAGCTATCAGCTCCAGCAGCCGCTCACGGGCAGCTACCAGCTCGAGCAGCCGCTCACGGGCAGCTATCAGCTCCAGCAGCCGATGACAGGGAGCTATCAGCTCCAGCAGCCCTTCACGGGCAGCTACCAGCTCCAGCAGCCTTCCACGAGCAGCTACGGTCTGGACTTCTCGTTCCTGGGGAACTCCAGCCAGTCGCAGTCCATGAGCAACTACGTGCTGCAGCCGCCCACGAGCAGCTTCGGCTCCGTGCCGACGTCACCCGGTGTCTCCCCCTATCAGCAGCAGTCGGTGGGGAGCCCCGGCTTCCAGCAGACTGTTCCGGGCACCTCGAGCACCCAGGTGCCGGGGCAGTAGCACGGACGAGCGAGCTGCTTCAGCCGGTTACCAGGGGGCCGTGGACTCGGGGGAGAGAGAGGATGAACTCCGTGTACCGGCCCTCCTCGGTCTGCACGCGCAGCTCGCCGCCGTGCCCTTTCACCACGATGTCGTGGCTGATGGACAGGCCTAGCCCCGTGCCCTCGCCGGGAGGCTTCGTGGTGAAGAACGGGGTGAAGACCCGGTTCAGCACGTCCGCAGGGATGCCCGCGCCGTTGTCCCAGACGCGGATCTCCACGCGACGCTCCAGGGCCTGGGTTGTCACCACCACCCGGGGCTGGTGCGAGCCACTGGCCATCGCGGCCTGTTGTCGCGCCGCGTAGAAGGCGTTGGTCAGCAGGTTGACCAGCACGCGGCTTATCTCCTCGGACACGGCGCTCACCAGCGGCAGTCCTGTTTCCAGGACGGTCTCCACCTGGATCTCGGGTCCACCCCGGACGTCTCGGAGGCTGGGCTGCGTGATCTCCAGTGCCTCGCGGACAAGCTGGTTGAGATCCGTCTCCTGGCGGGTGCCGCTCGAGTCGCGAGAATGCTTCAGCATGGCATTCACGATCTGGTTGGCACGCTCGCTGTGCTCGTAGACCTTCTGCGCGAAGAGGGCCAGATCCGTCAGCTGGGCGTTCACGTCCTCGCGTACCTGAGCAGGCAACGGCTGCGCCTGGAGCATGTCCTTCAGCTCCTCCGCCGTGGACTGGGCGAGTGAGGCGAAGTTGTTCACGAAGTTGAGGGGGTTCTTGATCTCGTGGGCGATGCCTGCGGTGAGCGCGCCAAGCGAAGCGAGCTTCTCCTGGAGGATGATCCGATCCTGCATCGCCTTGACGCTGTCCAGCGCCTGGCGCAGCTCTGCGTTGGCGGAGTTCAGCGCGGCGGTGCGTTCGGCCACGCGGTGCTCCAACGTCCGGCTGTACTCCTCGAGCCGCTCGTAGAGGCGGGCATTCTCGATGGAGATGACTGTCTGACCGGACAGCAGTCGGAGCACTCCCAGCCGGGACTCGGTGAAGGCGCCGGCGGTCTGGTTGTTCTCCAGATAGAACAGGCCGGTGACGCGCCCCTGATGGACGATGGGAGCGCACAGCAGTGAGCGCACCCGGTGCTGGACGATGTACGGCTCTCTCTTGAAGGCGCCATGGGTCGAGGCGTCATCCAGCAGCACGGGTTCTCCGCTGCGCAGTGCGTAGGCGGCGACCGGCTGGCACAGCCGGGTGGACTCGACGAGCGGGATGGATTCCTGCTGGGGCGCATCGCTACTGCTCTCCACCTCCACGAAGAAGTCCTCTCCTCGGCGCAGTACGAGCAGGCCTCGCTGGGCCCCTACGTTCTCGACGGCGATGCGCATGAGCTTGCCCAACAGCTGGGTGAGCTTGATCTCACTGGAGATTGCCTGCGAGGCCTTGACCACGGAGGCCAGATCCAGGGCCTCGGAGGCGAGCTTCCCGGTGCTCTCGTCCGTTGGGTTGCTGGTGGCGTCCGTCGCGGAGGCGGACTGGCCGGGGCGTGGCGCGATGGCTCGCATCCTCCAGGGCAGCAGCAGCGGCGCCTGCTCGCGCGCCAGTGCGTTCACCTTGCCAGTGGCTCCCCAGCGCTCGTAGGCGTAGAGCGCTTCGATCAGGTATGCGCCCGCGATGGTGCGGCGGCCCAGGCCGAGGTGGAAGCGGAAGGCCAGCTCGTTGGCCCGAGCTTCCACCGAGGTGAAGCCGCTGCCGCGCGCCGCCTCGATGGCCTGGTCATACAGCTCCAGCGCCTCGGCGTGCCGGCCGTCGATGCGGGCGATCTCCGCGGAGACGAGCAGCGCCTCGTGGCCGTAGTTCTCCGCGCATCGGCTGGCGCGTTTGCGCATGAGCGCTTCGTAGTCCGTCAACGTGTTTCGGAACTGGCGCTGGCGTTCGGCGTCCGCCCCCTCATGGAGAGCGGTCATTGTCAACGCATGCACGACGGTATGTGTCACCGCCTGCTGCATGCCAGCCAGGAATTGGATGGTGGGAGCCGCGCGGTTGGCATGCTCCAACGCCTTCTCGTAGACACCGAAGGTGTAGTTCCAGTCCGCGTGGGTGATATCGATGCCTGTTCGCGTGGTGAGGCTGTCACTCTCAGGGGGCTGGGAGTGCTCGGGTTGTGCCTTGCCCATGAGCGCATGAACGAAGCGGTATTGCTCCAACATCCCGTTGTAGGTGCCCGGATCCTTGTTCACGAGGATGTCCAGCAGCTTCTCGTGCTCCGCAATCAGCTCCTGCAGCGACGTGCCCGAGGCCATCCGCTGGTGCTGGCGGATGCTGATGCAGTGGCCGGCGTGTAGCTGCTCGCCGTTCTCGAGCATGCGCTTGTACGTCTCCGTGAGCTCGGGCAGCGTCTCGCTGAAGCTGTGAGTCCAGTGGCTGATGAAGGCGGCCGACACGTAGCGCACGCGGGTGTGGAGCACTGGGTTCTCGAGGCGGTTGGTCAGCGCGATGGCCAGCTGAGCGAACTCGTAGGCAGCCTTGGGGTTGTCGAGCGCGGCCACCAGAATGATGCCGTAGGAAGCGTAGCCGAAAGCTGACAGAGGGCTGTTCCCGTGCTCCAAGGACAGGGTCAGCATCTGCAGGACGAGCAGCCCCATCAGGTTCGGGTTTACCTGATAGGCGGACACCAGGATGCTCGCCAGGAGCGCCACTGCTGCCTGGGCCTCGGGGTTTTGCATGGTGGGCAGCTCCAGCAAGTCCTTGGGCGAGCGGCCTGCCAGCTGCTGGGCGAAGGTGGCGAGAGCTGCCCCCACGGTGGCCGGAGTGGGCGTCTCGGGCAGCTCGATGCCCAGGATGCGCAACCCCTCCAGCCCCATATGGATACCCGTGGAGTGCTGGCCGCTGTCGCTGGCCAGGGTGACCCGCAGGGCGTAGACGCTGGCCTGCTCCAGCTTGCCACGCGCACGTCCCAGCAGTTCCGTGAAGCCGGCCACCGCCGCTTTCCGCTCGCCCGCCAGATGGCGGCACTCGGCCAGCTCCAGATGCAGCGCGAAGGTGAGTGTGTGCTCCCGCTCCCAGGCCTCTTCGGGGAGGAAGGCGATGCCTCCCTGCAACAGCTCGTAGGCGGTCCGGTACGCGCCGGAGGCCTTGGCCTGTCGCCCGGCAGCCAGATGCAGGCCAGCCAGCTCCAGGCGAAGCGCCTCTCCCTCCACCCGAGCAGGGGCAAAGTCCAGGTGGGGGAGGATGGAGAAGAGGCTCTCGTCGAGCCGGCGAGCCTCTCGCGCCACGTGGAACAGGCGCAGGCCGATCTCCACGTGCACCGCGGCCCTCTCTCTCTCGGGCAGCAGTGAGTAGGCCGCTTGGCGCACCCGGTCATGTAGGAAGCGGAATGGGACGGTCAGCTCGGGTGGCAGTGGCTGACGCAGCGCTGGATCCAGCAGCCGGTAGTCGGGATGGAGGGGCACCACGAAGCCTCGCTCCACTGCAGCCCAGAGTGCGGCGGCGGTGCGCTCTGCGGGCTGCTCCAGCGCGGCCACGAGTGCACGGAAGTCGAAGTGGACGCCCAGACAGGCTGCCACCCGCAGCGTCTCCACCGCCTCGCTCCGCAGCGCGCGAAGGCCATCCGCCATCAGCTCCACCACGTTGTCCGGCAGGGCGTGGTGCTCGATGCGCTGTGGATCCCAGCTCCAACTGGACGAGTCCTCGTCGAAGGTGAGCAGGCGCTGAGCGTGGAGGAATCGGAGGAACTCCTTGATGAAGAGGGGGTTGCCGCCAGTCTTGGCGTGTACGAGTCGTGCGAGCGGCCGGGCCTTCTCCATGTCCGTGCCCAGTGCCTCACCGACCATGGCCGCCACATCCTCGGGCTCCAGGGGAGAGAGGTGAAGCCGCCGCACCTCGATCCTGACCGCCTCCAGCTCGCCCAGCATGAGGAACAGCGGGTGCCCCGCGCTGACTTCGTGATCACGGTAGGTGCCGATCATCAGCAGGTGGCTCAGCTCGGCGCAACGCGCGAGGTGCTGCAGCAGCGACAGGGTCGCGCTGTCGGCCCACTGCAGATCGTCCAGGAAGAGGACCAGGGGATGGCCAACGCCGGCGAAGAGCTGGAGGAAGCGCTGGAGGGTGAAGTGCAGTCGGTTGCGTGACTCGGTAGCGGGCAGGGGCGCGGGTGGCGGCTGCTCGCCCAGCAGGAGCTGAACCTCGGGGATGGCCTCGGCCAGCACCGCCACGTTGGTGCCCAGGCTCTCTTGAACGCGGAGGGCCCACTCGCCAGCCTCCGCCGGTTGAGACAGCAGCTCGCGGATGAGCGCGGTGACCGCCTGGGCGAACGGTGCGAAGGGGGTACTGCGATGGAGCTGATCGCACTTGCCTCCGATGAAGCGGCCCCGGGTCACAAGGATCCGTGGCTGGAGCTCGCTGATCAGTGCGCTCTTTCCTACGCCCGCGCGTCCTGACACCATCACCAGAGCCCGCTCCCCGGCGACGACCCGCTCGTAGCCGCTGAGCAGGAAGTCCAGCTGGGGCGAGCGCCCATACACCCGCTGCGGCAAGTGGAAGGCCCTCTGCCGGTCCGAGCGGCCCAACTCGAAGGCGTCCAGCGGCTGGTCCTCGCGCAGCCGCCGCTGGCACTCCGCCAGGTCGGCCAGCAGGCCCCGAGCACTCTGGTAGCGGTCCTCCCGGCTCTTGGCGAGCAGCTTCATCACCAGCCGCGACAGCACCAGTGGCACCGAGGGTTCCACCTCGTGAGGGGCGGGCGGTGTCTTCGCCAGATGGGCGTGGATGAGCTCCAGCGGATCCTGCGTGGATGAGAAGGGCCGGGCTCCCACCAACATCTCGTAGAAGGTAGCGCCCAGCGCGTAGAAGTCCGCGCGGAAGTCGATTCCCAGGCTCATCCGGCCGGTTTGCTCCGGGGCCATGTATGCCAGCGTGCCGCTGATGGCGGGGCTGCTGGAGGCGGCGCCTTCCTCGTTCGCGATAGACGAGGCGCTGGAGAAGTCCCCGAGCTTCACGACCCCCGACGCCGGGTTGACGATGATGTTATGGGGTTTGATGTCCTTGTGAATGATGTTGCGACGGTGGACCGTGTCCAGTGCCTCGACCACCTTGAGGGCGCAGTCGAGGAACTCGCCAGCAGGCAACCTGCGGCGCTCGGCAAGCAGGTGCTTCAGCGACGTGCCGCCGAAGTCCTCCAGGACCAGCACGACTCGGTCGGGGAACTCCTCCACCTCCAAGGCTCGCACCACGCGCTCACCTGGCAGTGTCCGCATAATGGCGTACTCACGCCGCAGTTCGAGGACCCGGTGCCGGTCCAGGTAGTCAGACTTCGGGATCTTGAGGACCACGGGACTGTCATCGCTCCTCCTCCGGGCTCGGAGGAGGGTCGAGCGGCTCCCGTCATGGAGGGTGGCGAGCAGGTGGTAGCCGGCAATCAAGGTCATCTGCGTGTCAGACGTGGCGAGTCCACATAGGTGAGCATCGCCGCCAGGGAGAAGCAACCCTGGCGGTGTGAAGCGTCTCACCGGAATCCTGAGAGCTGGCTCACAGCCCCACGGAAGGCCCACCGGTAGCGTCATTCCTCGGAAGGCACCAGCCCAGGAGGAATGTCCATGTCGAGCGATGCTCCCGATTCGTCCCTCACGAAGAGCCCCGCAGGGTTCCTGTATGTGCTGCTCATCGCGGCGACGGCCGTCAACCTGACCGCCAACCTCATCGCCGACGTGACGCTGTTCCGCCTCGACGCGACGCTGTGCCCCCCCGACGTGACGATGTGCCACCCCGACTTGACGCCGTGCCATCCCGAGCAGGCACAGCCGGCGGGCTGGGTGTCGTGGCTGATCCGCATCTCCAAACCCATGCTCGTGCCTGCCCTTGCCGGCATTCTCTTCCTGAGCACCCGAGGTGTTGCGTCGACCATCCGCAGGGGTTCCTTCTACGTGGCGCTCCTCTTCTGCTGGGTCGGCGACATCGCACTGCTGATCTCAACGGCCGTCCCTAGCACGGAGCCCGATTACTTCTTCTTCGTCGGACTGGGCGCGTTCGGCGTGGCGCACTTGTTCTTCATCTGGTCATACGCGCCGCGCGATAAGCAGGAGCTTCGGTGGATGTCCTTCGTCTACGGGCTCCCGTTCGTCGTCTACGGCTACACCCTCTACTCCGTCATCTACCACAGCCTGGTGGAGCCGAAGCAGCACGCTACGGTGCAGGCCCTGTCCATCGCGGGCTACATGGTCGTGCTGTTGTCCAACGGGGTGACAGCCCTTCTGCGCCTGCGGGCGAATACGCAGATCCGGGAGTCCTCGGCCTCCATCCTCGCGGGAGTCGTGCTGTTCGTGCAGTCCGACAGCATCATTGCGATCACCAGGTATGTGAGCGTGATGCCACTTGAGCGCTTTTCCATCATGGCCACGTACATCCTCGGCCTGTACCTGATGGTGCGAGGGTGCTTCCTCGAGCCGCGGGAAGGCCAGTTGTCGCGGCCTACTGCTCAGCCCGAGGCGCGGCCCGAGACGCCGCCCACGATGCAGGCCGCCGCCTGATCCTCCTTCATCCACACCCAACGAGGCTCACCATGACGAACACTTCGCACGGGGATGTCATCTTCCGGCAGCTGGAGTGCCGGAACCTGAAGGTGAAGAACCGCATCTTTCGCTCCAACGTCTCAGGCAAGTTTGACAACTACGACGGCAGTGGCACGCAGACCCGGATCAACTGGGAGACGAAGTTTGCGCGGGGCGGCGTCGGCGCGATCGTGTCCTCGTACGTTCCGGTGCATCGCAGTGGGCGCATCATGCCCAACTACGCCACCCTCGAGAGCGAAGACCGCATCCCATTCTGGCGACGGCTCGTGGCGGAGGTTCACAAGTACGACTGCAGGTACATCCTCCAGCTGAGCCACTCGGGGCGGCAGCGCGACCAGGCAGGAGTGGAGAACCAGTTCTCCACGGCCGTCAGCTCCACCAACAGCAAGGATCCGTTCCACGGCATCCTGTGCCGGGCCATGTCCGCGCAGGAGATCAAGGAGGTGATCTCCTGGTTCGGGCAGGCCGCGCGTCGCGCCCGGGAGGCGGGGGCCGACGGTGTGGAGCTGCACGCAGCCAACGGTTACCTCATCACCCAGTTCCTCAGCTCCGGCATCAACGACAGGACTGACGATTACGGCGGCTCGTTGGAGAACCGGGCTCGTTTCGCCCTGGAGATCGTGAAGGAGATCCGCCGGGTGGTGGGCCGCGACTTCCACCTGCAGTTCAAGATCAGCGCGGTGGACCACAACGATGCCCCGTTCTTCTACGAGAAGAAGGGCAACTCGCTCCGGGACAGCATCCAGATCTGCCAGTGGCTTGAGCAGGCCGGAGTGGATGCGTTCCACGTCTCCACCGGCAGCATGTTCCCGCATCCGCTGAATCCGGTGGCGCCGTCCTTCCCATACGCTACTGCGGCCCGCACCTACGAGACGATGCTGTCCAGCGGCGTGCTGACCCTGCGCAACTACGCGCTGTTCCGCTACCGCATCCTCAACGGGCTGTTCGGCTGGCTGTGGAGCCGCCTCGTCAAGAAGAAGGCCCGTCAGAACGCGGAGCTCCACAAGCAGCTCGGCATGGGCAGTGACGTCACCGATCTGGAGGGGCTCAACGTCGCCGAGGCGCGCGAGATCCGCAGGAATGTCAACATCCCGGTGATCTGCACCGGTGGGTTCCAGAATGCCTCGCTCATTCGCAAGGTCATCGACGAGGGGTTCTGTGACGCGGTCTCCATCGCCCGGCCCCTCATCGCCAACACCGATCTGGTCAACACCTACTTCGCGAAGGGGCGGGATCTGCCTGACCGGCCGTGCACCCACTGCAACAAGTGCCTGGTCAACGCCATCGAGAACCCGCTGGGGTGCTACGACGTCAGCCGCTTCGATGGCGACTACCAGCGGATGATCACCGAGGTGATGTCGGTGTTCCACCCCACGTCCTTCGAGGAGCAGGACGAGGCGGCGTCCCTGGAGGAGGTCCGGCGTCATGTCGCGTGATCCCTCCGTTCAGGACGAGCTGGGCGTGCTCGAGGATTTGACCCCGGTGCAGCGCGCGGACCGCCGCTGGCGCAAGCGGGCTCTGCTCGCGCTGGGGCTGATGCTCCTGGGGCTGCTAGCCTGGTCGCTGTACCGCGGCTTCAATCCCAATGCCCCCGTGACGTACGAGGACATCGAAGAGCACTTCAAGTACGGCTCCATCGGCAGTGAGCCAGACAAGGGAATTCCCTACTACATCTTCAAGGTCCTTCCGGAGCTGTGCGCGGACAAGCTGTCGCGGCCGGAGGAGGGTTACGCGTCCCTGGGGCTCCTGTCCGAGCCGGGCAGGGACCTGCCGGTGGGGACCTCCCAGCGGCGGGTGATCGTGGACCGTGTAGGGCTCAACTGCGCCTTCTGTCACTCCGGTACGGTGCGCGAGGCGCCTGGAAGTCCGAAGCGCATCTACACAGCGATGCCGGCGAACAACCTGGACCTGAAGGGCTACGTGATGTTCCTGTCGGAGTGCGCCAAGGATCCCCGGTTCACGTCCGACAGCGTGATGGCCTACATCGACCGGCGCTTCGAGCTCGGGTGGCTGGAGCGGCTCGTCTATCGGTACGTCGTGGTGGATGCCACGCGCAGCGCGCTGATTGAACAGGCCGCGAAGACTGCGTTCATCTATCGCCAGCCGGACTGGGGGCCGGGGCGGGTGGACACCTTCAATCCGTACAAGACCCTCCAGTTCAACTTCGACATGTCCCATGACACGAGCGTGGGGACCACCGACTACGCGGCCGTGTGGAACCAGGGGGCTCGCGAAGAGGCGGGCATGGAACTGCACTGGGACGGCAACAACAAGAGCGTGCACGAGCGGAACATGAGCGCCGCACTGGGCGCTGGAGTCATTCCGCCTGCCCTCGACTGCGGCAGCCTCAACCGCATCGAGGCCTACCTGAAGGATCTGCCGCCTCCCAAGTACCCGTTCGCCATCGACAGCGCCCTGGCTGCACGCGGCAAGCCTCTCTACGAGCAGTGGTGCGCCGGGTGCCACGCGTTCGGCGGCGAGAAGACGGGCAAGGTGACCGCCTGGAGCGACATCCAGACGGACCGCGAGCGGCTGGACGTGTGGAGCTACCCGCTCCTGTCGAGCTTCAACACCCTCTACGCGGGCTATGCCGGCAAGGCGGGCGAGGCCGAGTGCAGGCACGTCTTCACGAACTTCCGCAAGACGGATGGATACGCGAACGTGCCCTTGGATGGCATCTGGCTCCGAGCGCCCTACCTGCACAATGGCTCGGTGCCCACGCTGAGGGATCTGCTGGAGCCCCCGGACAAGCGTCCCAGGAGCTTCTACCGAGGCTACGACGTCTTCGATCAGGAGAACGTGGGATTCGTCTCCACGGTGGAGCGCGAGGGGGACCGCACCTTCTTCCGCTTCGACGTCAGCCTTCGAGGCAACAGCAACGCAGGACACACCTATGGCGTGGACCTGACGGTTGACGAGAAGCGGGCCCTGGTCGAGTTCATGAAGTCCCTCTGAAGACGCTCCAGCACGAGACCGCTCGAGGAATCCCAAGATGAATACGGAAAACACCTTCTCCCGTTGGTTCGGCCGGGTGATGTGGGCGGGGATTGCCGCCAACCTCGTCATCGCAGTGATCGCACTGTTCCACCCGGCTTGGCTCATCTCGAAGCTGGGCCTGCCTGCCGCGTCGCCGCCCGTCTGGCCACGCCTCGTCGCCTTTTTGCTGATACTGCTCAGCGCCTTCTATGTGCCAGCCACCCAGCCGCTCCGCTCGCGGACGGCCGCGATGCTGGCGGTGGTGTCGCGCTTCGCGGGGGTGACGTTCTTCGCCCTGGTCGTGCTCAGGGGTAACCCTGCCACGTACCTGATCTTCGCTGTGTTCGACCTGTGCTTTGGGCTTCCCCAGGCGATCCTCCTGTACCGGGCCGTGAAGCAGGAGCAGGGGAGATATCCGGCGCTACCGTGGGTGCTGCGGCCCTGGTACGTGTGGAGCGCCCTGCCGCTGCTCGTCCTGCTGCCCTGGTACGGGGCGTGGTTCTACCTCTTTCGCGAGCAGCCGGTGCGCACCGCCTCCGCGGAGGAGCACTTCAAGTACGGCTCTATCGGCACCGAGTTCGACTCGGGCATGCCGTACTGGATCTGGCTGGTGCTGCCCCGGGTCTTCCCGGAGAAGCTCCCCGCGGCTGGGGGCTATACCTCGCTGGGTATGCTCTGGGAGTATGGGCAGGAACTGCCGGTGGGCTTCACCAAACAGACGATCGGCTTTCCACGGGTGGGGCTGAACTGCGCCGCGTGCCACACCTCCAGCTATCGCAAGAGCGAGGACGAGGCCACACCCACCATCGTCACGGGAGGTGCCGGGCAGGCTTTCGATGCGCAGGGTTACCTCCGCTTCCTGTTCGCGTGCGCCTCGGACTCGCGCTTTACCGCGGACGTCCTCCTGCCGCAGATCGAGCGCGAGTACCCGCTCTCCTTCGTGGAGCGCCATTTGTACCGCTACCTGCTCATTCCCATGACGCGGAAGGCGCTGCTGAAGCAGAAGGAGAGCTATGTCTGGATGGACTCCCGCCCTGCCTGGGGACGGGGACGCGTCGATCCGTTCAATCCCGTCAAGTTTGGCACCCTTGGGCAGCCCATGGATGGGACGGTGGGCAACTCGGACATGCCGCCCTTATGGTCCCTGAAGGATCGCCCTGGGCGGGCCTACCACTGGGACGGCCTGAACCCGTCGCTGAGGGAAGTGGTGGTCAGCTCGGCCATCGGGGATGGCGCTCCTCCCAAGGTGATCAACAGGCCGGACGTCCAGGAGAACCTCAAGCGGGTGGAGGCCTTCCTCCAGCAACTGTCCTCGCCGGCCTGGCCCTTCGCCCTCGATGAGCCGCTGAAGGAGCAGGGCAGGAGCGTCTACACGGAGCACTGCGCGTCGTGCCATGGCACGGAGGGGCAGGGGACCGATCGGATCATCCCCGCTGCCGAGGTGGGCACGGACTCGCACCGGATGGAGATGTGGACCCCACAGGCGGCGCAGGCCTACAACCAGTACACCTCGGGCTATGCGTGGGCGCTGTCCTCGTTCCGCAAGGAGCCGGGATATCTCGCCGCGCCGCTGAAGGGGCTCTGGCTGCGCGCGCCCTACCTGCACAACGGCTCGGTGCCCACGCTGAAGGATCTGCTGGAGCCCGTCTCGAATAGACCCACGGCATTCTTCCGGGGCAACGACGTCTATGACCCGGAGCGCGTGGGCTTCGTCACGGACCGGCCGCGGGTGGTTCGCGGAGGAGTGGCCTTCCCGCTGTTCCGCTACGACACCGCTGTTCCGGGCAATGGCAACCAGGGGCACCTCTACGGCGTGGAGCTGCCTCCGGACGCCAAGCGAGCGCTGCTGGAGTTCCTCAAGTCCTTGTAGTGCCAGGAGCCAACCATGACCGTGAAAACCAGGAGTCATGTCCACGTGAGCCTGTCCATCTCGGGCGGAGGATCGAACTCGGCGGCGTTCGCCTGGGGCGCGCTCGAGGAGCCGAACAGGCGATATGTGGATCCCAGCGGCCAATCGGTGCTGCAGGAAGTGGACTACATCACGACCGCATCGGGGGGCGGCATCGAGCCGTCGGCATCGCTCCCGCTCGTCACCGCTCCCTGAGGGGCATGCCCGCGAGCCTGGGTTCCCGGGAGCATCTGCGGTAGGAAGCGCCTCCTGCCATGCGAATCAAGCTCCGAGTCCTGTCTCTCAGCCTGCTGGCGGTAGCGCTCACGGGTGGCTGCCGCAGCTCTTCTTCCTCCGCGCCGGCCGGTGAAGCACCGCCCACCGCTCCCGCCAGACCGCCAGTCGCTGCCGTACCGCCCTCGGTGCCCGAGGGCTTCGTCGTGCGGCCTGTGTTCGAGACGGAGCAGGGACCGCTGGCGGCGGGGACCGCCTTCTTCGTGACGATTCCGGGACAGCCGGGGCCGCTGGGGCTCACGGCGCACCACCTCTTCGGTCCGGCGGGTGGGCTCGAGCGGCAGGTGCTGGCGGGCGAGCTGGGCCGCTTCGTCAAGGCCGCGGGCTTCCGCGAGCTGGACGGCCAGGAGCTGAACCCCGCCGGGCCGATGGTGGTGCTGCCGTCAGCGGGCCATGCGCCGGACACGGACGAGGTGGACTGGTCCATGGACGTGGCGGCGTTCCGTGCCCCCGAGAGCCTTGCGCCGCGCGCGCTGCGTCTGTCGGCGAAGAATGCGGAGGTAGGGGAGGAGGTGTGGCTGGTGGCCGAGGTGCTGGGCGGCAAGACCGCGAGCCAGCGCATGCACCGGGCGCGTGTGGCGACCTCGAAGCCTCGGCTGCTGGCGTACAGCTTCGAGGACACCACGCTCGTGATGCGCGCCACGAGTGGGGCTCCGGTGGTGAACGCTCGGGGCGAGGTGGTGGGCATCCACCTCGCGGGTGGGCTGGTCGACGGCACTCTGTGGGGCCAGGCCCATCCCGTGGAGAGTGTGCGCACCCACCTCGCACAGGGGCTCTCCGCGCCCGCCCTCCAGCCGCGCTGATCCCTCGTCGAGCGCTGAGTCACCTGAAACCCTCCCCATTTCCCCACGGAGACCCAGCAGGAGTGGCCCTACGCCCGTTAGGGTTGCATCGGACCACCTCCGAGGCCTCGCACCATGCTGGATGTCCAAGGGTACACCCTGGTCGGGCCCATCCGAACCACGGGCTCCAATCAGTTGTTTCAGGCGGTGCGAGACACGGATGGCGCGCACGTCATCCTCAAGAGCCCGAATCAGCTTCGCGTCACCTCGCTGGAGCGCGAGCGCTACCGCCGGGAGTTCAGCATCCTCCAGCGGCTTCAGGGAGTTGCAGGCGTCACCCGGCCGGTGGCCTGCGAGCTGGCGCGGGAGCGCCCCGTGCTCATCCTCGAGCACCTGGAGGGCACCCCGCTGTCGGACGCCCTCGGCGAGCCCTTCTCTATCCAGCGCTTCCTGGAGCTGGCCATCGGGCTGGCCACGACGCTGGCGGAGATCCATCTGCGTGGAGTCATCCACAAGGACATCAAGCCTTCCAATGTCCTACTGACACCCACGGGTCAGCCGCGCCTCATCGACTTTGGCGCCGCCACGCTGCAGCGAGTCGAGCACGTGGAGGCGGTGCCCTCCACCCTGATCGAAGGGACGCTGGCGTACATGTCGCCGGAGCAGACCGGGCGGATGAACCGCGCGGTGGACTACCGAACGGACCTGTACTCGCTGGGGGTGACCTTCTACGAGGTGCTCACGGGGAGGAAGCCGTTCAGCGGGCGCGACGCGTTGGAGTGGTTCCACGCGCACATGGCGGTGGTGCCCCGGCCTCCCCGGGAGCTCAACGCGGCCATCCCGTCGGAGCTCTCGACGCTGGTGCTCAAGCTGCTGTCCAAGGTCGCCGAGGAGCGCTACCAGAGCGCCACCGGCCTGAAGAATGATCTGCTGCGCTGCCAGGCCAGCCTGCAACAGGGCTCCCAGGAGCCCTTCGTGCTGGGAGCGCAGGACATCCCCCTGCGCTTCCAGATCCCCCAGCGGCTCTACGGGCGCTCCGCGCAGGTGGGCACGCTGCTGCAAGCCTTAGAGCGTACCGCGTGCGGCAGGAGAGCCGAGCTGCTCCTGGTCAGTGGCTACTCGGGCATCGGCAAGTCGTCGGTGGTCCACGAGCTGCACAAGCCGGTGGTGAGGCAACGAGGCTTCTTCCTGAGCGGCAAGTTCGATCAGTTCCAGCGAGACGTGCCATACGCCACGCTGTCGCAGGCCATTCGCGGGCTCGTGCAACACCTGCTGGCGGGCACGGACGAGGAGCTGGCCGGGTGGCGCGAGCGCCTGCGGGAGGCCTGGAAGGACGAGGGGCAGGTGCTGGTGGAGCTCATCCCGCAGCTGGAGCGTGTGGCCGGCAGGCAGCCCTCCGTCCCGGAGCTGCCACCCACGGATGCCCTCAGGCGGCTGACGCGCGTGTTCCAGCAGTTCCTGGGCATCTTCGCCAATGCCGAGCACCCGCTGGTGGTGTTCCTGGATGACCTGCAGTGGGCGGACGCCGCGAGCCTGCAGCTGTTGCAGCACCTGCTGGCCCAGGACGACGCCCCGCCGGTGCTGTGGATCGGCGCCTACCGCGACAACGAGGTGGGCCCCGCGCATCCGGTGACGGCGATGGTGACGGCGGTGCGCAAGGCGGGCGCGCGGGTCACCGACATCCACCTGGCGCCGCTCAGCCTGGAGCAGACGGTGCAACTGGTGAGCGACGCGCTGCCTGGAGCGGAGCCTGGGGTGGTGGCGCCCCTGGCGGCCCAGGTCCACGAGAAGACGGACGGCAACCCCTTCTTCCTGCTCCAGCTGATGCAGGCCCTGCACCAGGACGGCCTGCTGGTGCGCACGGTCGAGGGTGGGTGGCGCTGGGACGCGGAGGGGGTGCGCGCCAAGGGCTACTCGGACAACGTGGTGGACTTCCTGGTGGGCACCCTGAGCCAGCTTCCTGCCGAGACTCAGCACCTGCTGCGGCTGGCCGCCTGCGTGGGCAACAGCTTCCCGCTCTCCCTGCTGGTCATCATCTCCAGCCTGGAGGAGCGCCAGGTGGAACAGGACCTGGAGCCCGCGCTCCAGGAGGGCCTGGTGATGCGCACCGGCCCCGAGCACTACCGCTTCCTGCACGATCGTATCCAACAGGCCTCGCATGTCCTCATCCCCGAGGCGGAGCGCGAGGCCCTCCATCTGCGCATCGGCCGGCTGCTGCTCGGCAGCCTGTCGCCTTCCGAGGTGCGCGAGCGGCTCTTCGACATCGTCAGCCAGTTCAACGTGGCGGTGGCCCTGCTCACCGATGAGCGGGAGCGTCACGCCATCGCGCGCCTGAACGCCGAGGCTGGCGCCAGGGCCAGGGCCTCCAGCGCGCATGGCTCGGCGGTGACCTACCTCACGACCGCCTTCGCGCTCATCCCGGGCGAGCCCTGGCGGACGGATCCGGAGCTGGCCTTCAAGGTGCGGCTCGAGCGGGCCAGCAGCGAGCTGATGACGGGTCACTCCGCCGAGGCGCTCCAGCTGACGGAGGAGCTCCTGTCGCACGCCAGGAGCCTCACCGAGATCGCCGACGCCTACACCGTGAAGAACGAGATCCTCCTCATCGGCGGTGACATCGACGCCGCGGCCTCATGTCTGCTGGAGTGCCTGGCGCGGCTGGGCATGCCGATGAAGCTCCGCCCCACCTGGGAGGAGGTCGTCGCCGCCCATGACGAGGTCTGGGAGCTCCTGGGGGAGCGCCCCATCCCGAGTCTCCTCGAGCTGCCGCTGATGACGGACGCGAACACCCAGGTCGTCATGAGGGTGCTGTCCCTGCTCTTCGCTCCGGCCTACTTCTCGGACAACAACCTGCTCATCCTCCACCTGTGCCGGATGGCCTCGCTCACCATCCGTTACGGCAACACCGATGCCGCGGCGCACGGCTACGGCTGGTTTGGGGTCATCACCGGCTTCTTCTTCAAGAGGCCCCAGCAGGGCTATGCCTTCGGTGTGCTCGCGCGGCAGCTCGTCGAGCGCTACGACCTGACGGCCTACCGCGCCAAGGCGCTCCTCAGCCTGGAGCTCGTCTGCTACTTCAACCGGCCCCTGGCCCAGGCGCAGGAGGCCATCCTCGAGGCTTCTCGGTACGCCCAGCAGACGGGCGACTACCAGCTGGCGTGCTACTCCGGCCTGCACAGCGTCTGGAACCGCTTCGCGATGGGGCACTCCCTGGACGAGGTGTATGAAGAGTCGGTGGCGCGGCTCGACTTCATGAGCAAGGGCGGCTTCGCGGGGCTGCAGGACGTGCTCTTCCTCATCCAGCGCTACGTGCAGCAGCTGCGCGGCCGCTCGCACTCGTTCGATACGATGAGCGGGGCTGACTTCGACGAGGCGAGCTTCGAGGCGGGGCTGACCCCGGCTCACATGCACCTGATGCAGGGGTGGTACTGGCTGAACAAGATGCAGTCGCGCTTCATGTGCGGGGCCTACGAGGAGGCGCGCGTCGCGAGCGACGAGATGGGCCGCTTCCTGTGGTGCTTCATCAGCATCATCCAGATCCAGGACTACCACCTCTATCGCTCCTTGAGCCTGGCCGCCTCCTACGAGGCAGGAAGCCCGGAGCGGCGGCAGCAGGACCTGAAGGAGCTCGAGCGGCACCACCAGCAGCTGGAGGAGTGGGCCGTGAACTGCCCGGAGACCTTCTCGTCGCCGGCGCAGCTGGTGCGCGCCGAGCGGGCCCGTCTGGGAGGCCGGCTGGAGGAGGCGATGAACGCGTACGAGGCCGCCATCCGGTCCGCCCGGCAGAACGGCTTCATCCAGAACGTGGGCCTCGCCAGCGAGCTGGCGGCCAACTTCTACCGCAAGCGCCAGGCGCCCATCATCGCGGATGCATACGCCCGCGAGGCCCGAGCCGCCTACGTGGCGTGGGGCGCCCAGGGCAAGGTCAAGCACCTGGACGCGCTGTGGCCGCACCTGGTGCCCTCGGTTGCCTCCACGAGCACGACGACCACCTCCACGGACTCGATGCAGATCGACGCGATCACGGCGGTGAAGGCGCAGCAGGCCATCTCCGGCGAGATCGTCCTGGAGCGCCTGGTGTCCACCCTCATGCGCGTCGCACTGGAGAACGCCGGGGCGCAGCGAGGCGCGCTGCTGTTGCCGCGAGGAGGCAGACTCGCGGTCGTGGCCAGCGCGGAGGCCTCCTCCCACGAGGCCACTGCGCTCTCGGAGCAGGAGGCGGCCCAGGTGCTGCCCTGGACGCTGATCGCCTATGTGCAGCGCACCCATGAGCACGTGCTGATGGGCGACGCCTCCAGGCCCCACGGCTTTCCCGCCGATCCCTACCTGGAGCGCAGTGGTGTCCGGTCCGTGCTCTGTGTGCCGATGATGCGCCAGGAGCGGTGCGCGGGAGTGATGTACCTGGAGAACAGCCTGGTCTCGGGGGCGTTCACGCCCGCGCGGCTGTCGATGATGCAGCACCTGGCCTCGCAGGCGGCCATCTCCATCGAGAACGCGGAGCTGTACGCGGAGGTTCGTCGGGCGGAGGAGGCCCTGCGCCGGGCCAACGATGAGCTGGAGCGGCGCGTGGAGGCTCGCACGCATGAGCTCAAGCAGGCGCAGGTCCAGTTGGTGGACACCGCCCGGGCGGCGGGCATGGCGGAGATCGCCTCCAACGTGCTGCACAACGTGGGCAACGTGCTCACCAGCGCCGTCATCAACCTGGAACAGATGCGCAGGGCGGTGGGGTCCTCTCACGCGGGCAAGGTGACGCAGGTCTCCGCCCTGCTCGCGCAGCACCAGTCCGACCTGGCGGACTTCCTGAGCCACGACCCCAGGGGCAGCCGCTTGACCGAATACCTCACGGCCCTGGGAGAGGTGCTCACGCGCGAGCAGGCAGTGCTGCGCGAGGATCTGGAGGCGATGGCTTCACACATCGAGCACATCCGCTCCATCGTCCAGGTGCAGCAGACGTATGCCAAGACGTCGCTGATGCTGGACGAGTGTGACTTGTCGCAGCTCATTGAAGATGCGCTGCGGCTGCAGAACGTCTCGCTGCGGCGGCATGGTGTCATGGTGAAGCTGGAGCTGACGCCCGTGCCGCTGGTGCGAGTGGACAAGCACAAGGTGCTGCAGATCCTCATCAACCTCCTGAGCAACGCGAAGCAGGCCATGGACGCGCTGCCCCAGGAGCAGCGGCACCTGAAGGTGCGGCTGAGCGTGGAGGGGACGATGGCGCGGCTCCAGGTCATCGACAGCGGCATCGGGATCATCCCCGAGGTGCGCGCCAAGCTCTTCACGCACGGCTTCACCACGCGCAAGGATGGGCATGGCTTCGGACTGCACTCCAGCGCGCTGGCGGCAAAGCTGCTCGGAGGCAAGCTCCAGATCGACAGTGACGGGCCGGGCCGGGGTGCGACCGCCACGCTCGAACTGCCACTGCAATAGGTGCGCGAACGATCGAGACTCGCGATTTCCGCGCAGATCCGTGTATCCTCATTGTTCATGAGGCATCTGCGGATTGCATTCGTGGCGGTGTTCTCCGTGACGCTGGCGCTGGGCGTGGGTTGCAGCGGGCAAAGCTCCGGCGGCGACGGTGACGGCGACGGCAACGGCAACGGCAACGGCAACGGCAACGGCAACGGCGACGGCGATGGCTGCAAGGTCCAGGCGCTGGTTCAGGAGCGCTGCGTGAGCTGCCACGCGGCGAGCCCGATCAACGGCGCGCCGATCTCCCTCGCATCGCTGGACTTCCTTCGCCTCCAGTCCCAGAAAGAGCCGTCGCAGTCGGTCGCCCAGCGCTGCGTCGAGCGGATGAAGAGCACCGACAGCCCGATGCCTCCCGCGGGCGGGGCCCCGGCCACCGCGGACGAGATCGCGGTGCTCTCCTCGTGGATCGAGGCGGGCATGCCCGCCTGCGCCGACGGCGGCGAGGTGCCGCGCAGCCCGCCGAACCTGCTCCCGCAGAACGAGCTGTTCACCTGCAAGGACGCGGTCTCCGACGCGCCGACGCGCATCCGCCGCATGAACCGCTGGCAGTGGACACGCAACGTGGGCGGCTCGGTCACCCGCGGCTGGACCGGCTTCACCTTCTTCGACAACCCGTTCGACCCGGGCGCGGGCGAGGCCTACAGCACCTACGCCACCGACGCGACGCTCGACGAGGCGACGATCGAGCTGTTCCTCCCGGTGCTCAACGAGGCAGGCCCACCGTGGGCGGGGCCGTACACCGGCGACAATCGGCTCGAGCGCCTGCGGCTCGACACGACGCTCCGCTGCATGCGGCAAGACGATCGCCCCACCGCCGCGTGCGTTCGGCACTACCTGCACGAGTTCCTGCTTCACGGAGTCCTCTTCCGCGAGCCGAGCGATGGCGAGCTGAACCGGCTGCAGCAGTTCGCGACCACGATCCTCGCCGCCGAGCCGCCCTCGTCCGGCGGAACCGACACCCGTACCCACTCGATCAACCGCATCTCCAACGCGGCGTGGATGACCGCCGGTGCGCTGTTCCGCACCGAGAGCGGCGATCCGACCGCCACCGGCCGCACCCAGCTCACCGCCTGGGAGCTCGGTCAGCAGCTCGCGTACGCCGTCGGAAGCCGCGCCCCCGGAGCAACGCCGACCTGGGTCTACCCCGATTTCTCCGCGCCCCTCGAAGGCCACCTCGCGGACATCGCGGCGGCCGCCGCCAATGGCACCGTCCGCGACCCGGTGACGGCCGAGGCCCTCTTCCTCAAGAACGTGGGCGGAACCGATCCGAGCCGGTTCGATCTGATTCAGGACTACAACGAGGACGAGCGCGCGGCGCGCGGGCAGTACTGGCTGGGCGACGGCGCGACCGGGTTCTTCCGCGAGTGGCTCGGCTACTCGAAGATCCCCGAGATCTTCAAGGAGCGCCCCGAGGCGCTCTCCGCGTTCGACGACGGCGACCCGAGCGGCTACCGCTCGCAGCTCTCCTCCTATTCGAACCTGATGGACGGCTACTACGGCGACGAGCCGACGCTGGTGCAGCAGATGGAGGACCTCGTCGCGCGGGTGGTGGTCGAGGACAAGGACGTGCTGAAGAACCTCCTCACCACGCGCCGGTACTACCTGGCCTCGACCACCCAGCCGACGCCGGCCCCGAACGCGACGCGGTACACCGGACAGATCTACAACGTCACCCAGCCGGTCGACACGGCTCGCTGGGTGACGCTGCCCACCAACCAGCGCGCTGGCGTGCTCACCCACCCGGCGTGGCTCGGCTCGCACGGCGGAAACTTCGAGGACGATCCGTCGATCGTGCACCGCGGCAAGTGGGTCCGAGAGAACCTGCTCTGCGGCTACATCCCGCCGCTGAGCTCGGTGCGGGTGATGGCGAAGGTGGGACCGCACGCCCCGAACAAGAGCGCTCGCGTGCGGCTCGACGAAGCGACCAACAAGGCCGAGTGCCAGGGCTGCCACTCGCTGATGAACCCGCTCGGGTACCCGTTCGAGATCTACAACCACGCTGGCTACCTGCGCGCGCATGACCACGCCGCGGATGGCTCGCTCGGCCCCCCGAATGGCTCGTCAACGCTGAGCGGTCTGCCCGACCCGGAGCTGAACGGCCCGGTGCGCGACGCCGTCGAGTTCTCGGAGAAGCTCGCGAAGTCGCCGTGGGTGAAGCGCTGCTTCATCCGCCAGGCGTTCCGTTACTACATGGGTCGCGACGAGAACCTCACCGATGCGTGCACGCTCGCGAAGATGGAGCAGGCCTACGACTCGACTGGAGGCTCGTTCACCAGGATGGTGGGCGCGCTGATCAAGAGCGACACCTGGACCAGCCGCCGCATTCCCGGAGCGGGAGAATGACCATGCTCAACCGACGAACGATTCTGAAGACGGCGGCCGGAATGGCGCTGTTCGGTCCCCTGCTGAGTGAGGCCGCGGCCCCGGCGGGACTGCCCCGGCGGCTGGTGATCGTGCTCGAGTGCAACGGCATCTACCCGGTCGCGTTCCTGAGCGCCAAGGCGCGCTCCTCGCTGGGCAGCGCGAGCATCGGCAACGACATCATGTTCTCGCGGGTGTACCCGACCACCGCGCGCACGCTGACGGGCGACGCGGTCGGCTCGGCGCTCTGCCTCGATCCGTTGAAGGCCTCCTCGTCGAGGATCTCGCTCGAGAACCGCGCCGCGGTGCTGCTCGGCTTGTCGAGCAACATCACGGGCGGTGGCCACTCCTCTGGCACCGGCGCGCTGAGCTGCGCGGTGAACGGCGCGGCGGCGACGATCGACGCGGTGCTGGCCCCCAAGCTCAAGCGGACCGCGCCGTACGAGGCGATCCGGCTCGGCACCAGCTCCGCGGCCACCCCCATCGTCTACGAGACCTGCAGCTTCGGCCCGAAGCGCCCGGCGCCCATCCTGGTCAACCCCGCGCTCGCCTACGATTCGATCTTCGGTTCAATCGCCAAGGGCGCCACGGCAGGCGCCGAGCGCAGCGCGCTGTTCGACTTCGCCCGCGCCGACGTGCAGGCGACCCTGGCGACGTTCAAGGGGAACTCGAACGAGCGGATCAAGCTCGAGCGCTACCTGGCGTCGCTGGAAGGGCTCCGCGCGCGAGAGACGCAGCTGGCGTCGATGGCGGCGTCGGTGCAGCCGCTGCTGCCGCCCGCGCCGGCCGACAACCCGCTGATCAAGAACGCCGGCTCGCCCCCGGACTCGCTGATGTGGCTGGAGGCGCAGTTCCAGATCGCCACCACCTGCCTGCTCGGCGGCCTCACCAACACGGTGGTGCTCGCGTCGGGCAGCTCTGGGTTCGACGTGCACTACGAGAGCATCATCCCGACGATCGGCCGGCACGACCTTCAGCACGGCATCGACAACCCCAGTAACTGGACGGCGATTGCGGCGGTGACCCGCAAGCATGTCGAGCTGATCGCGAAGCTCGCGCGCACCCTGGCTGCCACCCCGGAGGTGGGCGCCTCCGGGTCGATGCTGGATCACACCGCGATCGTCTTCATGTCCGACAACGGCGAGCAGCACCACTCGACCGCCGCCGAGTGGCCGACGCTGGTGCTGGGCGGCAACGCGCTCGGGCTGCGCACCGATGGCCGGACGGTGATCTACCCGGAGATGGGGCAGGCCAATAACCGGCAGGTGTCGAACCTGTTCAACACCCTGGGACACGCCGCGGGCGACGCGGACTTCAACACCTTCGGCAACGAGGGTCCGACCCGAATCGCGCAGGGCCCGCTCAGCGAGCTGTACGGCTAGCCCTCCTCGGGCCTCACCCGACTACGGCGGGGCCCAGGGCTTCCACTCCCCACTTCGGCGGACAAGGACCTGCTTCGAGACGGGGTGGTCTCCCTTGGCATAGGCATCCGCGGCCAGGGCACTGACCTTGCTCACGCCCGCTGCGTTCTGGGAGTCCGTCACGAAGAGGAGATCTCGCGCGGGGACCGCCGCGACCACCTCGCCCTGGGTCTCCTTCTCGAGGTCGTCCCAGATCTCGTCCAGTAGCAACAGGCTTGCCTCGAAGTTGCCGCCGGTGTTGGGGAGGATCAGCATCCAGGTGCCTTTACCGCCCTTCCTCTCGAATCCCGGGATGAACTGCCTGAGGTTCTCCAGGGCGGTGGCGCGGACCTGAGCCCGATCCAGGTCCAGCCTCCGCAGATCCTCGTCCATGACCGGAAGGAACTGCGTGGGCTTGTTGAATGCGTAGAGCACCCAGAGGTCTGCCGTGAGCGGGTAGGCGACCTGCTTGGATTTACCGGCCTTGATCAGCTGAACGGCGGCATCCACCTCGCCTCTCACCAGCGGCACGATCTCCCGTAGCTCACCGACGACCTGCCCGGCCATGGCCTTGCTCGCCTCACGGACCCCAAGCACCTGAGCCCATACGGCTTCGGCGCGCGCTGCCGGTGCTGCTCGCCAGGGATTCTCGAACCCTGCCACCAGGTCGACTCCCTGGGAGTTCATGGCCACCTGGAAGGGGCCGACGACCGAGACCGTGGCCTGGGGATCCAGGGTCTTGAGCGCCTCGGCGCAGAGATTCGTGAAGGCTCCTGGCTCCAGCTCAGGATCGCTCAGCTTCTCCGCGAGCCGCTCCGGCAGCTTCGAGCCGTCCGTCTTCGCATTCTTCTGGCAAGCGATCATCGTCGCCATCGCCCCGATCACCAGGAGCAGATAACCGTACTGGGAGCTTCTCATGCCGCAGGTGCTACCAGCGACGAGGCGGGCGTGTCCAGGCGCGGTGGATGGGGATGGAGGCCCACGTTCAGGTTGCCGCTGGCGTCCGCATCCATCTTCTTTTGCTCGTCGCAGCCTCTTGGGTGGCCGGTGAAGTGCCGTAGAAGGCCACGGTCGTCGGGAGCCAGGACGACGTATGAGGTAGGATGGCGCGGGAGGGGGAGAAGGGCCCTCTCTCCCTGCGAGGCAACCTCATGGAGCATCAGCCACCACGGGTGGGGCATCTCTTCTGCTTGCCTCCGGGCACCCGGGTGCAGGACTGGCTGTTGCTGGGCTGCCACGGTCATGGTGGCTTCGGGGTGGTCTACCGAGCGGTTCGGTTCGGGTACGAGTCAGAGGGACCCGTCGCGCTCAAGATGGCCCTGGTGCCCTGGGAGCCGCGCTTCCAGCGGGAGGTGGGGCTGCTGTCGCTCGTGCGCCACCCGAGCATTCCGCGTCTGCTCGGCCACGGCTTCTGGCGGCATCCGTCCGATGCGTTCTTTCCGTTCGTGGTGATGGAGTGGGTGGAGGGCACGCCGCTGTACGAGTGGGCACGCGAGCATCCCCCGACGCAGCGGCGGCAGCTCCAGGTGCTGGCGCAGCTAGCGCGGGCGCTGGAGGCCACCCATGCCTGCCGTGCCGTGCACAGGGACGTCAAGGGCGACAACGTGCTGGTGCGGCGTTCAGACGGCCGGGCCATGCTCACGGACTTCGGCGCCGGGCACTACCCGTCCGCCGCGCGACTGACCTGGCAGCCGCTGCCACCGGGAACACCGCCCTACCGTTCCCCCGAGGCCTGGCTGTTCGAGCTTCGCTCCGGTCAGTCTCCAGGAATTCGCTACCTGCCAGGGCCCGCGGACGACGTCTATGCGCTGGGCGTCACCGCCTACAGGCTCGTGACCGGGCAGTATCCCCCCGGCCCGGAGCTGCGGCAGGACGAGCAGGGCACATGGTACCCGGTGGAGGCCCCTCTGCCGGCGCCTGGGGAGCTCGGACCCCGGGTGGATTCCCAGCTCAGCGCGCTGATCCTGCGCATGCTCTCGGTGACTCCGGAGGCTCGAGGAACAGCGGGGGAACTCGCCCAGGAGCTCGAGGCTGCCGCGGAGCAAGGTCAGGCCATGCCGCCGCCGATTCAGCCGTGGAAGCAGCGGGGAAGGGTACGGGTGCTCGTAGGAGCACTGCTGGTTTTGTGGACCTTGCTGGCGGTACACGCGCCGCTCCCCAGCCCTTCCGCGAGGAAGCAGGACGCTTCGAATCCGGCATCTCCACGAGAGGGAGGTGCCGCCGGGGTGGGGGAGAGTGCATCGGAAGCCACGCAGCCATGGGGCCGGGAGTTCTCCAAGCCAGAGGCGCTCAGCCAGGACGCGCCTCCCAAGCCGTTGCCGGGGCAGCTCACGCCGGATGCCAAAGGCCAGTGCCCAGGGCGGACGCAGATCCCCATCAACGGCGGCTGCTGGGTGGAGTTGAGCACGAAGGATGCTGAGGCGTGCGAGGAGAACGGCTACATCTTCTTCAGGGCTCGGTGCTACGCCCCCGCCTTGAAATCCCGCCGCAAGCCTCCACCGACCTCCGCGCCTTCGGACTTCCGATAGGCGTTGCCCGCCGCAAGCGGCGGTAATCGGATCCACGCCGGCGGCACTGAACCCGTCCGGCTCTATGGGGGCTCGGGGCCAGCCAGCGCCCGGTTCTACCCGACCGTCGTCCTGCGCCTGAAGTGGTACAGGCAAGCGCCAAGCACTGCTCTATCTCTCTGTTGATTCAAATCGTGTCCCCAGAGAGACAGTTCATGCCCGCCGCCCCAGCCAGCCAAGAGAGTCAGGCCCCTGCCGTGTCCCTCCTGGGAAGGCGGCTGGTCTGGGCAGGCGTGTGTCTGCGCCGGCTCGGCGTGCGGCGCATGGGCTCCCCGTCAGCGTACCTCATCTCCCGCTCTGCTCCCGCCCGCTACGCTCAATAGGGAGTCTTCACCTTTTACCCCTCCGCCTCTCAACCCAGGAGTTTCAATGAAGGCCGTCTCGAAGAAGCAGGTGCGCAAGTCTCGTGGTCAAGGAATGACCGAGTACATCATCATCGTGTCCCTGATCGCGATCGCCTCCATCGGCGTGATCACGCTGTTTGGTGACAACATCCGCAAGCTGTTCGGCGCCTCGGCTGCGGCGCTCGCTGGTAACGCGAACGTGACCAACGAGGGCGCTGAGTCCAACGAGACGCTGAACAAGAAGACGATGAAGACTTTCGGCCAGAACAACTCCTACTAGGTTTCGCGCTTCACCCACGAGGAAGGCGGCTCGGGCCCGAGAGGGAGCCCCCAGCCGCTTTTCTTCGTTCCTGCCCTCTGCGACCTACCGGTGCGCGCTGAGCCAGGCGTCGCTCTCCTTCACCCTGGGCCATTCACCAAGGATGGCTGAACCCTTGCGTCGTAGCCGCTCAGGATGCGAGTGCCACGGCGGTGGGTGACGAGGGCAGACTTCAATCCGTCCGGGGAAGCAGGCCCGCACCGCCGGCCGTGGCACCGCCGGGACAACAGGGACAGCGACGAGGGGAAAGAGACAGTGCTGCCCTACGTGACAAGGGCCGGTCCATCATGGAAGCCGAGACAAAGGTGTCCACCGCCTGGGCAGTCCTGTTGCAGCAGGGGTGTCCCGTCTCCCTTTCCTGCACCCGGGAACCCTGCCGCGATCTTCACCCCGCTTGGGAGGAGCGCTTCCATATCATATCGGTCAACGCTCTACGTGCTATCAATCCTGGCGTCAAACGGCCACGGAGCACAGCACGGCCGACCTGCGATCAGGGACTTGCCCGAGTGCCGCGAAAGATCAGCACATGATACTTCAACTGGGGGCAGGTACTGTAAATCCACCATTTCCCCTGCTCATAGTACACATTTGTTTCCTGATCATCGCTGGTCCTACAGGTGTCGTAATAGTCACCATCGGGATCGCCCGTAATGTCCTTCGTCACAAACAACAACGCATTGGGGTTGTTGTTTAGCAACGGATGGGACAGTGGCGTCACGTACTGCGAATACGTGCCTCCGTTCCCATTGTCGCCTGTCCATATGACAACCCCCCCACCACTCACGACAATCCGATCAGACGCTGACGCCTCCGCTCGCAATGCGTCGAAGTTGGCATTGACCTCGGCAGATTTGATGGTTGTTTCTGGCATGAACACGTGCGGCAGCATCACGTCTCCCGCCCAGATAATGGTTGGAACCACCACCATGAGAACCGCAACTGCCCAAACCGGAATGCGAATCATCTTGCTCTCCTTTTGTATGACTTTGCGTGTTAGGGTTGAGGCGTCGAGCGAGGACCATTCAGAATGAGCACGCTATACTTAAGGTGCGGGCAGGTGTCGGAAATGTACCATCGCCCACCCTCGTAATAGGTACTCAGATCATTGTAATCATCGACCTTGCACCAAGGCTGGGAGGACTGGGCCCAGGTCTTGTATCGCCTGCCAGCAATGACGATGGCGTCGGGGTTGTTGTTGAGCAGTGGGTGCGACAGAGGTGTTACATATCGCGCCCAACTGCCTGCGGAGTCGGTCCATGACTCAATGACAACACCGCCGCCGTTTACGACCATCCCGTCAGTGCCAGCCACTCCCGATCGCAACGCCTCGAAATTGGCGTTGACTTCAGCGGCCTTGATCGTGGTGTCGGGCGCGAATACGTGCGGAATCACCAATTCGCTTGCCCACATGATGGTTGGAATCGCTACAATCAAAACTGCTGCTGCCCAAATCGGGATGCGGATCATAGGAAACTCGTGTGCGCAAGTGGCAAGTAATGACGACCCATCTAGCTAGCGCCAAAACGCCTTGTCCCATTTACCAAGATCCCACAACGAACAGCCGTCAACACCGAGGCCCGCCTCGAATGGGTAGGAAGCCTCCCAAAGAGTTGCGGAGATTGAGTTGTCGCGCGAATAGAACAGCACGCCAGCCTCAAGAGACGGATCGAAGGAGGTGCACCAAGAGGCGGTGGGTGGCGTCCCAGAAAAGTTACCGACCAACTTAAGTGGTGCTTTGGTCGTAACCAAGACCCCTGGTCCCCACCAAATTCGCGTGGTGATTGGCACACTCACGCCTGCAATAAGGGTTACCTGGGCCCCAATGTCGACCTCTGGCCCACTGAACTCGTGGTTGTAATCCAGTGGTTCGTGAAACGGCGTCATGGTTTCATCAGCATAACGCACTCCGATTTTCTTCTCGGCATGCATTGAGGCTCCCGCCACCCATTTCACGTAGCCTTTGGTCTCGACGCTCCCAATGGCTTCTAATGCGGCGTCGACGGTAATGCGGATGGGGACGATCTTAATCCACACCACCTTGGTTGCAATTCGCCTTTCCCACAGTGGCTTGCGGATGGAGTGACTCGCCTGCGCTGTCAGCAAGCCTTCAATCACTGTTCGGGCATCAACCGAGCCGACTGTATTGACCTCCACATTCTCGTACCGCCTGTTTCTGATCTTGGCGGTCAGTCTCAGGGTTTGCTGAACATTGATGACTCCCACTTTTGCTGTTACTCGACCCTGGGGGACGGAGAGCAGTTCATCCCCGGAGAAGTCCTCGTTGGCAATGGGGATCGTAAATGTCTCGTCAATATCTGCATCGATAATGGCATCGGTGAGAACCGCGACAGCGGTTTCGACGACCCATCCGCTTGCAGTCTCGGCTACCGAAACGACTCGCCGAAGGAAGCCCTCCTGATAATTGCTGACGATAATGTCGCCAGGGCTGAGGTTCTTGACATCATTGGCCCGCGACAACGGGAACGTCACTTTGCTGGCGTCGACCAAAGCGACGGCAACAAGATCATCAGCAAGGACACGCACGCGTTCGTCGATACGAGGGGGGACTGTGGCAGGCGGAGACGGGGAGGAACATGACAACAGGATGACACAGACTACCATTTGCAGTGCTCTCATGAATGGCTCCCGATTGCTGATGGCGAGACTTCACTCTGAGTGACGCTATCGAGACTCCTGTGGCGTGGTCAACCCTCTCCTGTCCGTCCCGACTCGGCCGCATCCGCGAGTTGTTGAGGTGCGGAGCACTACGAGGCGGGCCGAAGTTGGAAAGGGCCGCGATGATCCGCGCGAAGAGTCTGGAAGCGTTTCTAGAGCGCGTGGACCGCCAGCCAGAGCCCCCCAATTGGAAACGATCCTCGCGAAACGCGGGCTTTCGATCGCGGGGAGCGCGAGGAAGCGCGGGGGTGAGGGCGCGGCGCCGCGAGCAGAAAGTCACGCATCAAGGTTCAGCGCCGCCCTCGCCAGGGATACCTGTCCAGCCCGCCGCGGACAGCCGGCCGGATTTCCCGGCGTGGGTTCGTCGCCGCGTCGAGGTTGTGTTCCATGTCACCCCCGCCGTTGTGGCTGACGCTGCAGCCCCAAGAGGACTACACCCAGATCCTGCTCTCCCAGTCGGGTGCGGGCACGCTGCTCAAGGCGCGCTTGGCACCCGAGCCGATGCATCCGGGCGCGTTGGCGAAGTTGCTCGAGTCGCTGGCCGACTGGCATGGGCGCCCCCTGTTCGCTGTGCTCGATGCGGACGCCGAGCAAGTGCGCCGCTCCCCCGAGAGATGGGCGCGGATGATGGGTGAGGCGGCCCAGAGCCCCTCCATCACCGTGGAGTGGAGCGCGCCGGTGCGGGGCAAACTGTGGAAGGAGCGCTTCTTCACCCTGGGGGACTTCACGTCCGCCCGACGGTTGCTCACCCATGCCGCCACGGGGCAGCGATGATTTCGCCGGAAATCCGAGCGGAGATGCGGCGGCTGGTGTTGCGCCTGCACTGGCGGATTGAGACGGTGGCGCGCAGGTTCGGCGTACACCACTCCACCGTACGGCACGCGTTGGAGAGCGGCCCCGGCTCCGGGGAGGTGGCCAAAGGCAGCATCCTGGACCCGTACAAGCCCTACCTGGTGGAGCGGCTGACAGAGGCGCCTCAGCTGACCAGCATCCGGCTGCTGGCCGAGTTGAAAGAGCGCGGCTACCCGGGGGGAGTAGCCGTGGTGCGGCGCTACATCGCCAAGGTGCGTCAGCCCCGGGTGCGCAAGAGTTATCTGCGAATCGAGATGGAGCCCGGAGAGCAGGCCCAGGTGGACTGGGGCTCTTTTGGACACCTGCGCATTGGAAGCCATCAGCGGCCGTTGTCCGCCTTCGCCATGGTGCTGTCGTACTCCAGAGCGCTGTTCATCGACTTCAGCCTGGACCAGCGGATGGAGACGTTCCTGGCCATGCACCGACGGGCGCTGGAGTACTTCGGCGGCGTGCCCAAGCGCATCCTCTACGACAACCTCAAGTCGGTGGTGCTGCACCACGTGGGCAGCACGGTGCAATTCAACCCGCGCTTCCTCGACTTCGCCGGCCACTACCTCTTCGAGCCGACCGCGGCTCCAGTCCGCTACCCCGAAGCCAAGGGCCGGGTGGAGAACGCTATCAAGTACGTGCGGAGCTCCTTCTTCTATGGCCGCTCCTTCTCCTCTCTGGACGACTTGCGAGCGCAAGCGGCCAGCTGGCTGGAGGGGACCGCCAACGCACGTCTGCATGCGGCCACTCGGGAGCGGCCCGCCGACAGGTTGCTGGTGGAGCGGCCACGCCTGCATCCACTGCCGGAGCACCCCTACGATACGGACCTGGTCCTGCCAAGCATCGTCTCGAAGGAGGCGCGCGTGCGGCTGGACGCCAACACCTACTCGGTGCCGCCACAGTACGTGGGCAAGACGGTGCACGTGCGCGCCGAAGCCAGCACCGTCCGCATCCTCCACGAGGCCACAGAGGTGGCACGCCACACCCGCTCGTGGGAGCGCCACCAGGCCATCGAAGAGCCCGCTCACCTCGAGAAGCTCCTGGAGCGCAGAAAGGCCGCCCAGAAGCCCAAGCAGAAGGATCGCTTCATGGCGCTCAGCTCCGAGGCTCGCCTCTACATCCAGGAGGTGGCACGCAGCAGGATCCGGCTCGACCACGAGCTGACGAAATTGAGCCGGCTCGTCGAGCTTTACGGCGAAGCGGACGTGGCCTCGGGCATGGCCAAGGCGCTGGCCCAGCGCACCTTCGGGGCTCGCTACGTGCGCGCGCTCATCGACCAGGGCCGCTTCGCCGCAGGGCTCACCGAGCCGCCCGAGCCCATCCTCACTGGAAACGCCGCCGCCGATTCCCTCGAAGTCCAACCCCACGCCCTGGAGTCCTACGATGAGCTCGTCTCCCAAAAGCCCACCCCTCAACCCGGCCAGTGACCTCTCCTCTCTCTCCCTGGACGAGGTGCTGCGCGCGCTCGGGCTCGAATACGCCGCCAGCCAGCTCGACGCCCTGAGCGGCAAAGCCATTGCTCGCAACGAGTCCAGCACTGCCACGTGCTCGACATCGAGGCCGACTCCTGGCGGCAGGCTCACCCCAGCGCGCCGCCTCTGTCAGGCTCCTCACCCCGCAGGAAGGCTCGCAAACGGACCTGAGCCTCGCTCTGGCTCTCGCTCCCCTCGCCCTCGGTCGCTGCTCGCGGCCGGGGGCGTTTTCTTGCCGGCGGTCAACCCGCGCTCGACACGACCGTCAAAATTCGTCGGATCCTCACTGCCGTCTACACCTGGTCAATGACCTCGTCGCAGGACAGGCCAAGAACACCCTCCACCGGCGGCTAACCGCTTGGGCGGCGCCCGACCTGCTTCTCATCGACGAGTTGAGCTACCTCAGCTTCGACGCTCGCGGGGCTGACTTGCTCTACCAGGTCTTCAACAGGCGCTATCAACGCGCCTCCACCATCGTCACCACCAACCTCCCCTTCAAGGACTGGGGCAAGCTCTTCCACAACAGCGCGGCCGCCTCGGCCATCGCCGACCGCCTCGTCCACAAGGGGCTGCTGGTCCGCATCGCCGGAAAGTCCAGGCGCTCCGACCAGGAACTCGAGAACGCCGCATGAGCCACCTCATCCCTACCACTGGCCAGCTGCTCGACTCACCCGAGCTCGCCATCCTCCACGCCTTTGGCTTCTCCCTCACGCCTTTGGCTTCTCCCTTTTAGGCTCCAGCGATCTCCGGCGCCGCGATCGCTACGCCGCGCTTCCTGAAGATCGTCTCCACTTTCATTCCCTACCTACTGAGATAGGCTCTAAGCCGAGGCGTCAGTGTCCTCGACCATGGAGAGTGGGTAGAGAGCTCGATGGCCAATGTTGGGGTAATACGCCGCGAGATAGAGTTCGCCCGCGATGGACACCCACGCGTGCGTGGCGGGCTCAGGCTGCTTCCAGAGCCAGGTTGTTGCCTCCTCTCGTGTGGCGAAGGATGCGATGGCCACGGGCGGCTTCAGCTGCTTGAGCTCCGCGAGATAGTCATGGATGTCGCGGTTCCGTGGCAGACGGCGGATGTTCGTCTCCCGATCATGAACCACGTCGTGAGAGCGATCCCCAATCAAAATCCTGGCGGGATCGGGTGGATGTGGGTGGTTTTGGAGCCAGGACTCTGCCTCGCTTGGCGTCTCGAAAGAGGCCACTACGAAAGGGGGGCCATGGGACTCCACATGCTTCAAGTACACATCCAAGGCTTCGTACTGGTTGGTTGCAGCAACGAAGCGGATGGCTTCAAGGATGGCATGGATTCGAGCGGCTTCGCCAGCGGTGGTTGGTGGCTGGAGGAGTCTCTCGAAAAAACGCTCTGCGCTCTTCAAGCGGAGACTCAATCCTGTCAGGCCCTGCGGGGGATGTTCAACGCCCTCCTGGAGATGATGCGAAAAATCCTCGAAGCGATAGCTTTGCCCAGTGGCAAAAATGAAGTCCAGGATGTCTCGCGTCAGCTCGAGGATCCGCTTTTCATCGGGTGAAGGGCCGCTGCTCCACCGGATTCCGATGAACTCATGGGCATCCGCCAGATCAGAGAGTGTCGTCACGACTCTTCCTCTACAGCGTAGGGCATGGGAGGAACCTCGGAGGAGACGAGAAGCACGGCCGGCACAAGAACCAGGGCAGTGCCTGCGCTGCCAACGATGACCACGGTGAAGGCTACCCCTGCGATGACGATAACCGTCCCCAGCAAGATCTCCTCGCGATGCCGCTTGAGCCAATCCACTGCTTTGTCAGTGACTGGGAACTTCACAGCATCGGCTTGCTCACGAAGCCGGCTGCAATCCAGATAGGCAGGTCTGCACCGCCTGCGGCATATCTCTGCCTTTGAGCCCGCGCTTGCATGCGACCAATTGCGGCCTTTGAGACTCGCCTTGCACATCTCTTCACATTGATCGCGCTCTTCCTCGCAGTCTCGGCTGAAGGATGCGTGGACGATCCTTCGCTCGGCACCTCCAGCACTGGGGCGGTACGCATACCGCGACAGGTCGAAGTTGCTGGCAGGGACCCAGGAATGGATCACCTGCCCCTCTGCCGTCTCTTCGATGACCAGAGCGTACCTGGATAGATGTTGTGGGACTGGCGGGCCAGTCCCTACATGCGAGGGAGTGCTACATGAGACGAGGAGGATGATAAGGCTCATCGCTATGAGCCTCTGAAGAGTCCATGTGGCACGCGCGGAAGAGGGAGGGCGTCGGAGCATCGCCTGACGCTGCCACGGTGCGTATTCCCTCAGCAAGCGTCCATGCGCCGGCTACGCCACCTGGGAGCGCAGCCTGGGCAGGAGTGTACCCCAAGGGGCCAGGCTTGGTCCAAAGTCGCGCGCCAAGCCGACACCAGGTTGTAGGCCAGCACCCGCAGCCAGGCCGTTACCTCCAGCGAGGAGCGCGAGTGCAGGCAAGGCTGCCGGTCGTCCTCCTCGAGCACCATGTCGAGCGTCCAGTGGTGGCGGTTTTCGATGGCCCAATGCAGCCGCACCAGGCGCAGCAAGTGAGCAAAGCTCAGCTCCACGGTGGACAGAGAGGTGACGAAGTAGCGCCATTCGATGCTCTGGGTGCCATCCCTCTTCAGGTGAGTCTGGCGCACGCACAGCAGCAGCTGGGCTCCTGCAAACTCTACCTCGCCAGGCTTCAGCGCATGCGTCCACAGCTCTCGCACCACCGTCTCCCCACGCGCTCGGTCCTCGGTGCGTGCCCGGGCGGCACACCGCTTGTCGGCCAGGCTCTCTATCGCATGGCCGTGCAAGGTGGGCTGGTTGCCCTTGAGCCCCAGCAGGTAATGCTTGCCCAGTGAGCGCACCAGGGCGGCGTTCTCCGCTGCCGTCAGCCCTGCGTCCGCTGTTATCACCTGGAAGTGCTCGCCCCAGCTCTCCACCACGCGCGGCACCAGCTGGTGGAAGGCCGGGCTCTCACCTTCCTTGGCGCCAATGAATTCCAAGTCCACGCAGGGAGCGGCCACCACGCTGGTGAGCACCGCCCGCAGCGTGCCCAGGCGCCACAGCGGCGTACCCGCCTCGTCATTGGCCACCGCCTCAAGGCCTGCTACCTGATGCTGCTGGCTGGTCCACAACGACTTGCCATCCACCGATAGCACTCCCATCGGCAGCGCCACCTTCTCCACGTCCGGGGACTTGAGCAGCCGCCGCACCTGGACGGCCACCGTCTGCCGCAGCCCCGCCGTCGACTGGCGGGCCAGCAGTCTCCACAGCGTGGGGTCCGACACCCTCTTTGGCACCGCCAGGTGCTGGCGCACGCGCGCGCCCAAGTCAGTGGCCAAGTCCTCCACTCGCCTCAGGCTCTTCAGCCCGCAGGCGAACGCTGCCACCAACAGCATCAGCAGCCCGCGGTGCTCGTACCTTCTGCCTCGCGTCTGCCGTGGGTCCACCACCTGCTGGCTCCACTCCACCTCGGCCCATCTCAACGCGCGCCGCCGTTGTCCTGACACTCCACTCATGCTCCACTGCTCCCGGCTCCTGCGCCTTTTCCCAGCGGAAGCCACTTGGGGGGATGGGGCTCGCCAGCTCCATCCCTCCGCCTTCTCCCGGGGGCGCTGTAGCTCACCTCTCTCCTTCATGGAACCGGCCAGGTAGGATGCTTCGCCGCCTACCTGTCACGACATCCCAGGGACGCGATCAGAACGAGGCTCCGCAACGGGCGGTGACCACCAGGACGGACCTCTCACAGCGCAGGTGCCCGTCCTCACTCACCTTCTGCTCTCCTCTTCCCCTGATCATGAATCAGGCCTGGCCGTGACAGGGAGCCAGTCGTAGTGAGGCCGCCTTACAAGCCGAACACCTTCGCGAAGAGCTGCTCGGCGTGAGACTTCTCGGGTTTCACGACGCCCGCGGACGAGCCCACGCCAGCGGCGGTCGCCAGGCTGGGCCGCAGGCCCTCCACGATACCGGGCTTGATGTGGTGGCGCAGATCAACGGCCACATCCGTCTTGAAGTGCGTGCCCACGCCCGCCGCGGCATGCAAGTCCGTGACTTGCCGCAGGACGCCGTTCTCGACACCGAACCGGCCCATGGCCTGGGCGGCCGCACCCGCCACCGCGCCGCCGGTGACCGAGCCGTGTAGCCGTCCCAGGTGTCCGCCCGCGGTGCCATAGACACCCGCGGTGGCGGCCGCGCCCACCTTGCCGGAGACCAGGGCCGTGGTGGCCCGGGGATCCAGGGTGGCGAAGCCCTCGGCGAAGGCGCTGGCGCCAGCCTTGGCGTCGCCCTTCACGAAGCCTCCTACGTGGCGGTTGAAGTCGTGGCTGGCGCTGGCGGTGACACCCACGCCCGTCTCCGCCTTGGCCGTCATCGCGGCCGTGTACTGGTGATTGCGCCTGTCGGCCGAGATGCCCGCCTGCGCCGAGGACTTGAAGGTGTTGGCCTCGGCGGTGAGCTGGGCCGTGGAGAGGCCCAGCCGTCCCGCGTGGACCTTCTGCGCCTGGTAGGAGGCCGAGGGCCCGTTGAACTCGGCCTGGGCCGAGTAGTGGTGCACGCCGCCGCCATTCTGGGTGGCGGTGGAGACCTTGGCCGAGCCCACGTTCGTCTTCACCGTGCCGCCGAGAGCTTGCGTCTCGAAGGGCTTGCCCGGCTTGTCGAGATACTTCGTCTCATGGGCGTTGGGCGGCACCTTGAGCTTGTTGTCACCGCCGCTGACCATCACCTTCCCGGCCTCTCCCGCGCCCCCCTTGAAAGGGATATGGCTGGGCCCGCCCACCGCGTCCCCCGGGTGCTTCACGGGCCTGGTCGCGGGCCTGTCCATGGCGGACAGCGGTTTGGCGCGCGCCAGCGGCTTCGGCTGGAAGAGGGTGGAGGAGGTCGCCTTGGGGTTGGGGGAGAGCGGCCTGGCGCGGGTCAGCTTGGAGCCAATGCGGGGCATGGAAGAATCCTCGGGGGAGTTCGCTCGGTGTGCAGCGAGGTATGGCTGTGTCCCTCTGCATCCGACATGCCGCGCTCCAGGCTCACGCTGGGGTCCGCAGGCCTGTTTGATCTCCAGTGGTTACGCGCAGGTGGAGGCAAGGGGCTGGTGAGCGGTGTCACCAGGCGCAAGAGCGCTGTCACCACCCGCTCACCGTGGGGGCAGTTCGCGGAAGGAGAGGCAGTGGGGTGCGTGGCGCTCTACTCCTTCCTTGAAGCGCTCGGTGGCGATGAGGAGGGTGGGGAAGTTGGCCAAGCGGAACAGGTCCAGGTGCCGTGGGAGCGAGGCCGCGTCGAGGATGGGGCTCTCGGGGAGACTGATGTCGTAACGGCCGCACCTGGCGCATGGCGCGACTTTGCCCGGTGGGAGGCACTGGGGGTGGAGCAGGCCGTGAGGCTCGATCTGGAGCTCAAGGAACTCGGGCCCATTGCTCCGGCTGGAGCGCAGTCGGGTGGGACAGCCAAGCAGTCCTCGAACACTCGTGGACTGGAGAAGCTCCAAGATGTCGCGGCGCGCCAGCATGTGGAACCCAGACCGGGGGAGGACGAGAGGTCCAAGCTCTCCCTTGATGGTCCCTACCAACGGTCCGAACATGGTTCCTGGCTCAAGAGGCGCTTCCTGAGGGACAAAGGGACGGAGCACCGAACGCAGACGCTCGAACTCCGCAAAATCCTCCTCCAGCCGAGCCTTCTCGAGTTTGTGACGCTCCGGGTGGTTAGACAGGTCCACGCATGGGTAGGCGATGGCAGGAGTGTTCCAGATGGCATCGCATTGGGGACAATGGGCTCCTGGCATCTTCCAAAGGTGTCTGGCTTCAAACCACCCTTTCCAAGGAGAGGACTCGTCGTGGCCGAGTTCGTAGAAGCGGGTCATGGGCTCAATACTCGATTGGCGGCGGCAGCAGATAGGGAGGCTTGTCGTAATAGGGCACGATGAAGCCAACCAGCTTGAAGCGTTTGATCAGCTCCCATGCATGCTCGTACATCTGCTGCCGGGTCGCTCCGGGTCTGGCCCTCTGGAAATCGCGCCACGCTTGATTCCAGGGACCGCACCCGCTGGCAAGCACGACGAGACCTGGCAAGAGCGCGCTCAGCCTCGATGCACCCCTGGGTTCCTCCAAGAGCGCGGCTCAGCGCATTCCCAGGAACTTATCGCCGAGCAGGTAGCCGACGGTCATTGCCAGCACCAGCAGCGCGCCCTGCAGCTTCGGCGGGGCGGGCAAGGGGATGTCGAGCAGCCGGCAGCCGGCTCCGATGGCCAACGCCAGGACAGGACCGACCATGAGCTCCATCATGTGCGCGTCTCCTTGGTCTCACCGCTGGGCCCGCCGCAGTCCTGGTGATGCCGCGCGGGGTGCGTCGCCATGAAACGGTCGGCCAGCAGGTAGCCGGTCGTCATGGCGACGACGAGTGAAGCGCCCACCAGCATGGGCGGCGCGGGTACAGGAATGGCCAGCCAGCGACAACCGAAGCCGATGGTGAGCCCGAGCAGCAGCCCGACACAGAATTTCCAGCTCATGGGACGTTCTCCAACGTGACGAAGTGAGGGCTCGCTGGCGAGGCACCGACGAAGTGACGCACGGACGGAGGCTGCGCGTCGCGATGCAGGGCGCGAATCTTGTCCTGCAGGCGCTGCTCCTCCTGGGTGACTCGCTCATGCTGGCGGAGGTGCTCCAGCCAGGAATCGACGATGAAGTATTCGAGGAAGAGCCCCGGCCGCGCCGCGTCCTCCATCACCCCCCATTGCCCCGCCCCGTCGCGTCGACGGGTGCCTCCGAGCAGGTGGATGTGATGCAGGAACTCCTCGCGATTCGCCGGCTCGATCAGGTACTCCACCGTCACGAGCACCGGACCACGCGCATGCTCGATCTCCCCGGCCACGGCCGGCCGCGGCCAATGCGCGGACGGGGTGGTGTTCCGCGCCATGGCCGTGCTCAGACGGAAGCGCAGCGAGAAGACACCCGCGAGCACCGCCGCCACCGCCGCCACTGTCAGCGCTACCCCGGTGCCCGTGTACTGCGCGAGCGTGCCCCAGATCAGGCTGCCCGCTGCCATGCCCGCCGAGAAGACCACGATGTAGAGCGACAGCGCCCGAGCGCGCACCCAGGAGGGGACAGAGACATGCGCGGCCGTCTGCAGCAGTGACAGCACGGTGATCCACGACATGCCGTTGGCCAGCATCGCCACGCAGAGGATCCGCGGGTCGCGGATGCCCGCCAGGGCCAGCATGGAAAAGGAATAGAGCAGGGTGGCGGCGGGCACCAGCCTGTCGGCATCGAACCGCTCGCGGAGCTTGGGCAAGGCGATGGCTCCACCGATGGCTCCCGCGCCGATGAACCCCAGCAACATTCCATAGGTGCCTGCCCCGGCGGAGAGCTGTTGCCGGACCACGATCGGCAGCAGCGAGGGGAGGGCGCTGGCGAACACGAAGAAGCAGGCCGACTTGACCAGGACCGAGCGGAACTCGCCGGCCTGCACCGCATAGCGCAGCCCCGCGCGCAGCGCGCCGCCGAAGGACTCGGCGGGCAAGGTCGAGACGGACTTCGCCGCCTTCCACCGCCACAGGACGAACACCACGCCCAGGAACGACAGCGCGTTCAGGGAGAACGCCCAGGCCGCGCCGAATCGCGCCACGATCAGCCCGCCCAGCGCGGGACCAATGGAGCGGGCGATGTTCACACCGATGGAGCTCAACGCCACGGCCGGTGCCAGCATCGGGCGAGGAACCAGGTCGGCGGTGGTCGCCGCCTGGGCAGGCATCGCCAGCGCCGCGCCCGTGCCCAGCGCGAACGTCAGACACAGCAGGGTCCATGCCTCGAGCCGCCCGGCATGTGCCAGCAGGGCGACCCCCGTGGCCACGAAGAGCATCCACAGCTGCGCCCCGAGCAGGTACCGCCGGCGGTCGACGATGTCCGCCAGCGCGCCTGCAACGAGGGCGAACGAGACGACTGGCAGCGTCGTCGCGGCCTGCACCGCCGCGACCATGAGCGGTGAGCTCGTCCGCTCCGACATGAACCAGGAGGCGGCGACATCCTGGAGCCAGGTTCCGATGTTGCTGGTCAGGATCGCCAGCCAGAGCGCGCGGAATCCGGGGTGGCGAAGCGGTGCCCATGCGCCAACCGCTGGAGCGTCAGAAGGCATGGCACAAGCATCCCAACGCACCCCAGAAGTCGCGCAGCCCGCTGACCGGCGGAGAGTGGCGCGCGGCGTGATCCCTGCCGTGGCCGTGTACGGCACATGAGGTCCCGTGTGAGTGCGAGTGCCGTTGCGCTCGCGAGAACATGGCTCGGGCCTGCGCCTGGGTGCCGCCCTGGTATCCACCGAACCGGTTCACCGGCGACCAGTCCGGCATGGGCCTGGGCAACGTGGGGGCGAGCGGGCCGAAGTCATCACTGCCGTGCACCACCTTGCCGCCCACCACGGTCAACACGCTGGTGATGTCCCGGATGGCCTCTTCCGGCACGTGGAGGTAGTCCGAGGACAGCAGCGCGAAGTCGGCATATTGGCCCACCTTCAGGAGGCCCTTGCGATCCTGCTCGTGGGAGAACCAAGCACTGCCGTGCGTATACAGGCGCAGCGCCTCCTCTCGCTCCAGCCGGTTGTCATCGCCATACATCGACAGACCGCCCACCGTGCGGCCGGTGACCAGCCAGTACAACGCCACCCACGGGTTGTAGCTGGCCACGCGCGTGGCATCGGTGCCGGCGCCCACCGGTACGCCCGCGTCCAGCATCTTGCGCACCGGCGGCGTGTTCCGGGTCGCCGCTCCGCCGTAGCGCTCCGCGAAGTACTCGCCCTGGTACGCCATGCGATGCTGGATGGCGATACCGCCACGCAAGGCGCGCACGCGCTCGATGTTGCGCTCGGAGATGGTCTCGGCGTGGTCGATGAACCAGTGCAGGCCGTCGAAGGGCACCTCGCGGTTCACCTTCTCGTAGACGTCGAGCACGCGGCTGATGCTCTCGTCGTAGGTGGCATGGATGCGGAACGGCCAGCGGCGCTGGGCCAGCAGGCGGACCACGTCTTCCAGCTCGCCCTCCATCCCCTGTGGCAGCTCCGGGCGCGGCTCACGGAAGTCCTCGAAGTCCGCCGCGGAGAAGACCAGCATCTCGCCAGCGCCGTTGTGGCGCAGCATGCCGTCGCCCTGGAGCGGCTTCAGCATCCGCGACCACTTGTCGAAGTCCGCGAGCTCGCCCCCCTTCTTCTGGGTGAACAGGTTGTAGGCGATGCGTACCGTCAGCTCGCCGTCGGCGTGCAGCTTCTGGATGATCTCGTAGTCTTCCGGATAGTTCTGGAAGCCTCCGCCGGCATCGATCACCGAGGTGACGCCCAGCCGGTTCAGCTCGCGCATGAAATGGCGGGTGGAGTTGAGCTGGAACTCCGGTGGCAGCTTCGGTCCCATCGCCAGGGTCGCGTACAGGATCAGCGCGTTGGGTTTGGCCAGCAGCAGGCCGGTGGGATTGCCGGCCGAGTCCCGCTCGATCCGCCCACCGGGCGGCTCGGGACTGTCCCGGGTGTAGCCCACGGCGCGCAGCGCGGCGCGGTTGAGCAGGGCCCGGTCGTATAGGTGCAGGATGAACACCGGAGTCTCTGGCGCGGCCTCGTTGAGCTCCCGCAGTGTCGGCAGCCGCTTCTCGGCGAACTGGTGCTCGCTGAAGCCGCCCACCACACGGACCCACTGCGGTGCCGGCGTCCGTGCCACCTGCGCCTCGAGCATCGCCATCGCGTCGGACAGCGTGCGCACGCCGTCCCAGCGCAGCTCCATGTTGTAGTTCAGGCCACCGCGAATCAGGTGGAGGTGGCTGTCATTGAGGCCGGGGATCAGGCGCCGCCCCCCGGCATCGATGATCCGGGTCCCCGCGGTGGCATGGGCCATCACCGAGGCATCGTCTCCGATGGCCAGCAGGTTGCCACCCGCGACGGCCAGCGCCGTCGCCGATGGGTTGTCCCTGTCCAGGGTGGTGATCCGGGCGTTTCTGACGATCATGTCGGCCATCGGTACAGTCCTTTCCACTCCGGCGGCTCGCGCCGGAGACAATCGTGATTGCTTGCGACATCCGATGGCCGCATGGCCATCAGTGACCGCCTTCGGACGCTCCGAACATCGTCTTGGCGTACTGGATGCCGATGCCGTAGCCGCCGGCGTGGATCTTGGCGATGCCGGTGGTCAGGGCATACGTGGCCTCCCGCGCCCAGTCGCGCTGCAGCTCGAGCAGGTACTGCACGCTGGTCATCGGAACCGCGCCGGCCTGGACCATCCGTTGCACCGCGCGCTCGTGCGCCTCGTCGGAGACATCGCCGCAGGCATCAGTGATGACATACGCCTGGAAGCCCTGGTCGATCGCCGACAGGACGGGCCCCACGATGCAGACGCCGGTCCACAGGCCCGCGATCACCAGGCGCTGCTTCTCGAACGCGTTGATCTGGGCGATCACCTGCCGGTCCTCCCAGGCATTCATGCTGGTGCGGTCGTAGACCTTCGCTCCAGGAAACGCCTCGGTGATCTCCGGGAACAGCGGCCCGGAGAAGCTCTTCTCCGCGACCGTGGTCAGCAGGGTCGGCACGCGGAAGCCCGCGGCGGCCTTGGAGATCAGCGCGGTGTTGTTGCGCAGCAGCGCGATGTCGATCGAGCGCGTCGCGAAGGTCATCTGTGACTGGTGATCGATGAGGATCAGCGCATGGTCGGTGGGCGACAGCAGGCCCTTGCCGGGCGTAGGAGCGGCTTTGGGGGTCATGGGATTGTGCCTCTTGGGGTTGGGTGAGGCCAGACAGACTAGGGCGTCAGGATTTGGTGAAAAACACCCGGAAGCGCGTGAAATGGCTCACCCGAAAGAGGGAGTCCACGCTCACCGGCTCGTTAGTCATCGGCACGGGTGTTCTTGCGCGACGGCAGGGTGATGACGCGTCTTCCGAACAACCAGGCATCCAGCGAGAGAGCACCGGGGCCGAGGAGCGCCAGTGCACCCGCGGCGAGCAGCTCGACACCCGCTTCAGGCAGGGTTGCGCCGCCCATGACCATGAAGTCGTAGAGGGAGAACAGGCCGCATATGACAGCGAGCAGAGGTGTCAGCAGGCCCAGGCAGAGTCCGATGGCCGGGAGCACGAGCACCGCATGCGTCAACGGTCCGCCGGATGGGTGGAGCAGCAGGGAGCAGGCGACCGACAAGCGGAGCAGCAGCAGTCCGGCTCCGGGGCCACCTTCGGGAAACATGGAGAAGAGGCGTTGCACCGTTCCACATTACCTGCTGGTAGCACCCCGGTTATATCTGGGATAAGGGAGCCTGGCCTCCCTCTTTCGGGGGATTCCGACGATGTCGATGACGGATATCCAGGGTCCGTTCGCTGGCTGATCGATGAGCTCCACCCACCCGCCCATTCGCATCCTGATTGTCGACGACCATCCGCTGCTGCGTGAAGGGCTCGGCAGCATGATCGCCGGACAGCCGGACATGGCGCTGGTCGCCGAGGCGGAGAATGGGGAGCAGGCCCTGCAAGCCTTTCGCGAGCATCAGCCAGACATCACGCTGATGGACGTGCAGATGCCCAGGATGAATGGCATCGATGCCATCACGGCGATTCGCGCCGAGTTCCCCAGCGCGAGGATCATCGTCCTGACGACCTACAGGGGCGACATGCAGGCGCTGCGCGCCATCAAGGCCGGCGCGGCCGGATATCTGCTCAAGAGCATGTTGCGCAAGGAGCTGGTGGAGACCATCCGCAGCGTGCATGCGGGACGGCGCCGCATCGCCGCGGACATCGCCACCGAGATGGCCGAGCACGTGGCGGACGACGAGCTGACGGCCCGGGAATGTGACGTCCTGCGCCTCGTCGCCACCGGCAGCGCCAACAAGGAAGTCGCCGCCCGGATGGGCATCTCCGAGGAGACGGTCAAGACGCACATGAAGAACGTCCTGACCAAGCTCGGCGCCAAGGACAGGACGCACGCGGTGGTTGTTGCGGTGAAGCGGGGAATCATCGATATCGGGACGTGATGCGCAGCGGCCGCGGCTCGTACCCGGGTAGGGTACCGATGAGGATGACGAGGAGCAGGGGACCCGTGAGGGTCTGGCATCAGGCGCTGTTGCTCGGGCTCGTCGCGGTGCTCTCGTCCTTCGCGGCCACGGCGCAGCCATCCAGTCAGGACCGGCGCCTCACGCAGTTCCACCACACCCGGTGGACGATCAAGGAAGGAGCTCCCGGTCAGGTCTCCGCGCTCGCCCAGACGGAAGACGGGTTCCTGTGGCTCTCCGCGGCCGCCTCGTTGTACCGGTTCGATGGCGTCCGCTTCGAGCGCTTCGAGCCGCCTTCGGGCGAGCCTCTCCCTTCCATCCGGACCTTGCACGCAGCGCGCGGCGGTGGGCTGTGGATGGGCTTCTCGTTTGGAGGTGTCGCGTTCCTGGAGCAGGGACGAGTGACCCGGTATGGCGGTGCCGAGGGCGCTCCGGACAGGACGGTCTCCGCCTTCGCCACCGACAAGGAGGGCCAGCTCTGGGTCGCCGCGGTCGATGGCTTGTTCCGCCTGGCCGGCACTCGCTGGGAGAAGGTCGGGGCATCCTGGGGATATCCGGGCGCGCCGTCCCGGTTTGTCTTCGTGGACCGGGACGGGGTGCTGTGGGTCGCCACCGACAAGACCCTGCTGTATCTGCCGCGCGGCGCGCGGACGTTCGTTCCCACGGGCATCAGCGTCAACTGGACGCTCCAGCTGACTCAGGCGCCGGATGGAAGAATCTGGATGTCTGAATCGGGCGGTGTCGTGAGGCCGATTCCGGTGCCCGGCCATGGACAGACGGACGCTTCACCGAGCCTGCGCCTGGAGTCCGCGGGCATGCTGTTCGCCCGCGACGGAAGCTTCTGGGTGACCTCCCTGGGGGATGGGATTCGCCGCATCGCCCATCCCGAACGGCTGCCCGCCGGTGACGCGACGGCGGTGGATGGCGCCGTGGAGTCGTTCACCGAGAAGGACGGCCTGAGCGGAGATTACGCGTGGCCGGTGCTCGAGGATCGCGAGGGCAATTTCTGGGTGGGCACCAGCGGCGGGCTCGATCGCTTCCGCGTCAGCCCCATGGTGCTGGCGGAGTTCCCGCGCGGCTCGCACGACTTCGCCCTGGTCGCCGGGAAGGGCGGCGAGGTCTGGGCAGGTACCACCAACCGCCAGCTGATGCGCTTGCGCGACGGCAAGGTCTCGTTCGAGCAGCTCGCGTCCCCGGTCCGCTCCGCCTACCGCGACCAGGAGGGTGTGGTCTGGCTGGGAGCGGACAACGGGCTGTGGCGGCTGGACGATGGCCGCCTCGGTCACGTCACCCCGCTGCTCCAGGACTCGGTGACGCAGGTGCAGGCCATGACTCGTGACCGTCGCGGCACGCTCTGGGTGGTCCCGGCAGCCAACACCGTGATGCAGTGGAAGGACGGCCGTTGGGTTTCGATGAAGGAGGTGCTGGGACTGTCGGACGACGAGCGCATCCACACCGCGATGACCGATGGCCGCGGGCGGGTATGGCTGGGCCATGTGAAGGGCATCATCACGAGGGTCGACGGCGACGAGGTCCGGCGGTTCACCGAGGCCGAGGGGCTCCGGCTGGGGAGGATCTCCGCCCTGGCCGCAGGCGGCCGGTATGTGTGGGCCGGCGGCCAGTTCGGACTGGCCTTCCTGGACGGCGAGCGCTTTCGTCCGCTCGTTGCCGGAGGTGACGAGTCGTTCCGCAATGTGACCGGCATCATCGAGCGCCCCGACGGCAGCTTGTGGGTGCATGCCGTGCCAGGGGTCTTTCGCATTCCGGCGGAGGAGATCCGGCACGCGGCGGGCGATCCCGGCCATCGCGTGCGCTACGAGCTGTTCGACTTCCTCGACGGGCTTCCGGCCAGGCCGACGCTGATGCGTCCGCTGCCCACGGCGGTCGCGGGCGACGACGGGCGCCTCTGGTTCGCCACCAGCAACGGGGTGGTCTGGATCGATCCCGAGCGGATCGCCCGCAATCCGTTGCCTCCGCCGGTGTCCATCCTCTCCCTGAAGGCCGATGGCCAGCGGTTCGCGCCAGCGTCGGACGTGACGCTGCCACTGCATCCCGCGAACCTGGAGATCAACTACACGGCGCTCAGCCTGTCCATCCCCGAGCGCGTGCGGTTCCGTTACCGGTTGGAAGGCGTGGACGAGCACTGGCAGGACGTCGGTACGCGGCGCACCGCCTATTACGGCGACCTGTCACCGGGGCGATACCGCTTCCAGGTGGTCGCATCGAACAACGACGGCGTGTGGAACGAGCGCGGCGCGAGCCTCGAGTTCGTCGTTCCGCCCGCGGTCCACCAGACCTGGTGGTTCCGCGCGCTCTGCGTGGCGGCTGGACTGCTGCTGCTCTGGCTGCTGTATCTGCTGCGTCTGCGCCAGGTGACGGCGAAGATGCGCGGCCTGCTGGAGGAGCGGCACGCGGAGCGCGAGCGCATCGCCCGGGAGCTGCATGACACCCTGCTGCAGAGCGTGCAGGGGCTGGTGCTCCGGCTCCAGGCCGTCGCCGAGCAGATCCCCGAGCAGGAGCCAGCACGGCAGGCGATGGAGAAGGCCCTGGACCGCGCGGACGAGGTCCTTGCCGAGGGCCGCGACCGGGTGATGGAGCTGCGCTCGTCCGCCCACGATGGGCGCGGCCTGCCGGACGTGCTCGTGCAGGTCGGCGAAGAGCTGGCGGAGGACATGCCGATGTCTTTCCGTCTGCTCGTGGAAGGGGGGCCGCGAGAGCTGGAAGCAGCGGTGCAGGGGGAGATCTTCTTGATCGCCCGGGAGGCCCTGCTCAACGCGTTCCAGCATGCAGGGGGCACGGCCGTGGAAGTGGAGCTGCACTACGACTCCGACGAGCTGCGCGTGCGGATCCGGGACGACGGCGCGGGCGTGGCCCCGGAGATTCTCGAGAAGGGCGGCCGCCCCGGCCACTGGGGCCTGGCGGGGATGCACGAGCGGGCAACGAGGATCGGCGCCACCCTGCGGGTGTGGAGCCGGACCGACGCCGGCACGGAAGTGGAGTTGAAGGTCCCGGCGGCGATCGTCTATCGGCGGAGGCCGAGAGCCACCCGGTGGAGCCGGCTGAAGGCCGCCGTCCGCCTGGGACGAGGACGCTGAGCGCGCTCGCGAGCCGGAGCAGCAGGTGTTGACGGCGTGCCTGGCGGCGCACGTGAACCAGGATGGGATGGGCGCATCACCCGAAAGGGGGGGGGCCTCCCGCCACCCTTCAGCGGAATGCGAGCGCACGTCCAAAGGGCTACCGTCGGCTTGCTTCGATACCAACCCCCGGAGCAGGAGCTGACGATGGGCACGTTCACGACGAAGGATGGGGCGCAGATCTATTACAAGGATTGGGGCACGGGTCAGCCGGTGGTGTTCAGCCACGGCTGGCCGCTCAACTCCGACAGTTGGGAGGACCAGATGCTCTTCCTGGCCTCCCATGGCTACCGCTGCATCGCGCATGATCGCCGTGGCCATGGCCGCTCGAGCCAGCCCTGGAACGGCAATGACATGGACACCTACGCCGATGACCTCTCGGAGCTCATCGAGACGCTGAACCTGCAGAAGGCCGTGCTGGTGGGCTTCTCCACGGGTGGCGGCGAGGTCGCCCGCTACATTGCCCGCCATGGCACGAAGCGCGTGGCCAGGGCCGTGCTGGTGGGGGCGGTGCCGCCGCTGATGCTGAAGACCGAGGCCAACCCCGGGGGCCTGCCCATGGACGTCTTCGACGGCATCCGGGCTGGCGTCCTCGCCGACCGCTCGCAGTTCTTCAAGGACCTCACCATTCCCTTCTTCGGAGCCAACCGGCCGGGCGCCAAGGTCTCAGAGGGCATGCGGGACGCGTTCTGGCTGGCGGGAATGCAGGCCGGCTTCAAGAACGCAGTCGACTGCATCAAGGCCTTCTCCGAGACGGACCAGACGAAGGACCTGGAGAAGTTCGACGTGCCGACGCTCATCATCCACGGCGATGACGATCAGATCGTCCCCATCGGAGCATCGGCCCACCGCTCGGCGAAGCTCATCAAGGGCGCCACGCTGAAGGTCTATCCCGGCGCGCCGCACGGCCTGGGCAGCACGCACAAGGATCAGCTCAACGCCGACCTGCTGGCCTTCCTGAAGTCCTGAGCCGGCGGGCGCGGGTGGCCAGCGCGTGGAGCCTTGGATGGAGCTAACTCGCCCATAAGGCGTGGGGGGCTGCACCTGTGACGGCGCCGCGGTGCGTCGTGTTGTTCTGTGCCCGGAGTGTACCGTAGCGAACCGTGGGCGGCGCCTTCGGCGTAGCCGCCTTTCGAGCCTCCGAGTTTTCGAGTCCAAGCTCTGACAGTCCCCGAGCGCCGCCACGTGGCTCGTCGAAGGCTCTTGATGGGTTGGAGGAGCCACGAAGCTCAGATCTGCTGCCAGGGAATGATGGCCTTCAGGTAGCCAGCTCGATTCGGCAGCAAGCCGGGCCGCTTGTAATCGACCATGCCCGCGACGTTGAAGAAGAAGTCCCACGTATTCGGAGCGGTGCGGACACCGAAGACCAGGCACATGGTCTCGTGCAGCACGACGTTGCTGCGATTCTGGCCCTCCTTGCGGTTGCGATAGGCCAGCGTCACGCCGGATTCGATCTTCGCGTTCGCCCCCACGTTCCAGATCTTGGCCAGGTACTGCCCCTTGCGCATCTGGTGGATGATGTTCTCGTTGGGGCCGAGCGCGGCTTGCATCAAGGCATCCAGGTAGTGCTCCGCCAGATCAGGCCGTCCGTGGTTGGGCGCGCCGGCCAGGCCCACCATGTTGGCGTTGGCGTGGTGGACTCGGATCTGGTTCGTCACCGTGTTCCGGGTGACGTAGAAGTGGCACCCGTTGAACGGGCCCGACATGAAGAGCGGCGGCCCGACATTGCTCAGGTCCATCGAGACGATGCAGGAGTCCTCCCAGCTCAGGTACTGGCAGCCGATCGCTCCGCCCGGATTGGCCTGATAGGCATGCAGCTCGTAGACGGGGGAGTTTCCATAGAAGGCGATCTTGGCCTCCGTGATGTTCAGATGGATGTTGATGTTGTTCTGCTCGATGACGGCGTTGTTGGGGGCCGCGACCGCGTTGCCCACCACCATGGCCGCGATGTCTCCCGGGACGAGGTGCACGAATGGGGCGCCCGCGGCAAGGGGCCTCGTGCGGTTGCACCAGTTGGCATTGGGCCGATGGTTGATGCTGAGGAACAGCGGCTTCTTCCGCAGCAGGTTCAGCCGGGTACCTGCGTTGTTGAACTGCGCGATCAGGGTCATTGGGAGGTCCGCGCGAGTAGCTCAGTGAGAGGGGGGTGACGCCTCGAATTCTATCTCCGCCTGCTCCATCACGTGCTCGACGGCGCGCAGGTGCCAGGCGAGGTTGCGCAGGGGGGCGGCGGTCGCGGGAGTGACGAGCGCCTCCCGCACCTCCGAGGCCTCGAGCCCGTACGCCTCCATGTAGTTCTCGAGCACACCGAAGACTTCCCCCAGCTCCAGCTTCAGCCCGTCACGCTCGGCCACCGCCTTGAGCGCCAGCGAGACGCGCAGCCGCTTCTCCACGTCCGCCCGCGTGGCTGGATCCGTCCTCCACGCCTGGAGCGCCTCCGCCGCCTCCGCCGGAGAGAAGTCATTCTCCCGGACCACCTCGCCCTCGGCCGTCTCCCAGCGGCGGCGGATCTCCTCGTCGATGAGGGAGGCGGGCAGCTTCACCTCCACGCGCGAGGCCAGCTCGTCCAGCACCCGGTTGCGCGCCTCCAGCCACTGCTCGTTCTCCCGGTCCTCGAGCAGCTCCTGGCCCAGGGACTTCATCACCTCCGCCAGCGTGCTCCCTCGGCCCAGCTTGCGCAGGAACTCCTCGGAGCTCGGATCCGGCAGGACCACCTCTCGCGCGCCCAGCAGATCGACCATGAACCGCGCGCGCACTCCGCGCAGGGACGCGACTGGATAGCTCTCCGGCAGCACGAGCTCGATGCCCACGCAGTCGCCCACCGCCGAGCCCGCAAGGGCCTCCGAGAAGCCGGGCAGCGCGTCCTGGGGCTCCAGCTGCATCCACCACCCGCTGCGGATGCTGAAGGGAATGAGCTTCTGGTTGGCGTAGCCGATGATGTTCAGCCGGACGTCATCTCCCAGCTCCACCGGCTCGCCCCACTCGCGGTCGCGCAGCTCGGCGTGCTCGCGCGCCAGCTGGGTGAAGCGCTCGGTGAGCTCCTCCTCGGTGAGCGGCGCCGGAGCGGGGACCGTGACGCGGATGGGCGCGCTCGAGTTGAGCCTGGCCTCGGGAAGTGGAACGGACGTGGTGTCCATGGGGGCAGTCGCTCGCTGGAACGGGTGGGATCGTAACCCATGGCGGGCTCGGGAATGACGTGAAGCCGTGTCACCTTCGGCTCCTCCAGCTTCCTGGAGGAGGGCCCGAGTGTGACACGGCTCTGTCAAGAACGCCTGGGCGTCCGCCGCCTGCGTCGCTCCCTGGGTCAGCGCCCGGTTGGCGGCCTTGGTGGTGGCCTTCTTGGCGCCGTCGGTGATGACGTTCTTCACGCCCTGGCGGGTGCCGTCGCCCAGCTCGGTGACGGCCTGACGCGCGGCGTTCTTGATGTCCGTCTTCTTCGCGCCCTCGGTGAACGCCGCCTTCGTCGCGGCCAGGGCGGCCTTGCGCTGCGCGCCCTTGGTGGTCTTGAGCCCCGCATCGTCGATCGCGGACTTGAAGCCCTGGGACGCCTGGCGGTAGGTGCTCGCCACGTTGGTGGCGTCACGGCCCAGCTTCACCGCGCTCTTGGCGGTGTTCAGCGCCGTCTTGCTCGCGGTGGCCACCGAGCCGATGGCACGGTCGCGCTCCTCGGCGCTGGCGCCCGCGCGGAAGCCATTGCGCGCGTCCTGGATGGCCGTGTTGAGCTGGCCGGGCAGCTTCTTGGCGTTGCTCACCAGGTTGAAGACCTTGCCGCCCTGCTTCACGAGCGAGCCCTTGTCGAGCTTGACCTGGGGGTTGGCCGCGTTGGACCAGTTCTTCTTCCAGGTGCCCTTGAAGTCGCCGCCGCGCTTGAGGGCCGGCAGCTGCTCCCGGGCGCCCTTGATGCCGTCCGCCACCGCGGTGAAGGTGTCCTTGGCCCGCTTGGCCTGGAGCGCCGGATCCTGCTGGATGTTCGCCTTCGCGCGACCAACCGCGTCCTTCACGCCCTTCTTCACCGCCTGCACGATCACCACCGCGGGGACGAACACGCCCTTCGCCTCGTAGGGGGCCTGCCTGTCTTCGACGCCTTCCGAGACGGAGAAGACTTTCGCGCCCCAGCCGAGGTACCGGTACGCGTCGAGCTGGCCCTCCGCCGTGATGGTGTGCTCGGTGGCGATGGTGCGGGCCACGAGCTCGCCACCGGCCGCGAAGCTGCCGTGATTGTAGACGCCGACCATGTCCCCGGTCGTGACGTTCCCGTCGACGCGTATCCGGGAGCCGCCGGTCGCGATTGCCTGAGCGGTGAGATTGCCGTGGACTTGCAGGAACGGCCCGAAGTCGTCCTCGTGATCTTGGTCAGCCTGTCGGCCAGGGCTGCAACCTCCGCAGGATACCGGCCCGGTCCAGCAATTCGTGGACGCGAGCTGCCAGCGCGACGTGCTCCGGGTTGGAAGCCGTGAAACGCTCGGGCGTGAGGATGACGAGGGTGCCTTTCTCCTCCACGGGTTCGATGCGGACGGGAGCAGGAAGTGGGGGCACTTTGCCGCGCAGCCGCGAGAAGTACATCACCCAGCCTACGAAGGTGCCTGCATGTGGGAACCCCTTCACCACGGTATCCCGGTGCGCCTCGGATGTAGCCACTCCCCACTCCGGGTCCCAGGCCATGGCCATGGCGCGCAACACCTCGGTCATCACGGGAGCGGTCAGCACCCGCTCTCCAATGAGCCCCTCATCGTAAGGCCTGAGCACGCTGTTCGAGGAAAGCCGGAGGTCAGCAGAGCCGCATCTCCCGTCAACGCCTGAGGTCTCCTCCTGGCTGTCACCTGCCCACAGGTGGAAGGAATAGCCATCTCCTATCCGGTGCTCCTTTCGTGCGAACAGCTTCTGGAAGTTCTCCGCGTCTGTGGTGAACAGGCGGTCGCGCGCTTCCTTGAAGGAACCTGCCGGCTCATACCAGCGGGTCCACGCCGGGTCACAGCGTCCCAGGAGGAGGAAGAAACGCTCCGCGCGTCGTGCACATGCCTCAGCGGATTCACGCCGGGCGAGCCAATAGGAGCCCGCGTAGTAGGTCTCTATCATCGGAGGGCTATCGCTCCTCACGGGATCGGGGGAACATGGACGACCTCAATCGGGAGTTCAGCGCTCTTGAACATCTTCCTGAGTGCGCCTGCGAATTTCTCTTCGGCGACGAGCCACCGGATAGGCGTTCCATTGGCGACTCTGAACTGGCGTTCCGCCTGAGCAAGCAGCTTGTGACGACCCTCGAAGATCTCGAGAAAGTTCAGCTTCTTGTCGACCCATTGCGCGTAGCCGGGGGCTTTGACCTCGAGCAGTACTCCTTGGGCGAAGCCATCGAAGTCCACCTCCTCGTCACCCACCTTGACGCGGTAGGCATAGCCCTTGGGCGCCCCTGTCCTCTGGGCTTGATAGGCCTGGGCGCTCTCGGACATGGATTCGTTCGCCTTGACCCATTCTCCCGGGCCGCCGGCGCTGGGCGGCGCAGCCTGCGCTCCAGCCTTGCCACCTGAGCTGTCGCGAGCCGCCATCGCTACGGCATTGGGAGCCAGCGCGATGGTGATGCCCTCGGCAGTGATGGCGACCGACTCCACCTGCGCCAGCGCTGGGGCCGTGAAGCGGAGGTTCAGCTGCGCCTCGGCCACCACTGCCGCCTGCCCGGCTCCCGGCAACTTCGGGAGCGTCGCTGCCATGCCCGAAGCCGTGTTTCCCAGGGCCACCGTGCCCAGCATGACGAAGGCTCGGGCCGCCTTCTCCCCCATCGTCTCCCCGAACTTCTCTCCGGCTGCGTAGACGCCATCGAAGGTGGTGGCCTCATCCACTTCCTTCATCAGCACCAGCCACCCATCAATCAGGCGCCAGACGGTGTCCCAGCCCAGGTAGGCCATGGCCCCCAGCGTCATCAGCGCAGCGATGCCCTTGCTCACTGGTTCGGGCAGTGCGAGCAAGATGGCGTACATGGTCAGGCCGCCCACCACTGTGGCCACCACCGCTTGAGGGCTCACCATCCGGGCGAGTTCCTCCTTCATGGCGCCCAGTACCTTGCTGTGCGCAATGGCCATGGCCAGCGCGTACCTGGCGTCTCCATCCAGGAAGGGCTTGTCCACCAGTAAGCGCAGGCAATCTCCGCCTCCCCAGTCTTGCTCGCACCACAGCAGGTAGCGGCGCTTCAGTTCCTCATCCTCGGGCAACAGGCGCAGGTTCCGGGTGCTCCCCGGCTCCGAGGCCATGAGGCGCTGGCTCCTGCCCTCGTACCGGTACCAGCCGCTTCGCTCGGGCAATCCGAATACCTGCCGGGCGTGCTCCAAGGGCCGTTCGGCTGGAGGCACAGAGGGGGCCTGTTGCGCGACGGCCCTCTTGAAATCCTTATCGCTCACTGCTGCCGGCGCTACGTCGCGACGCGGAGTGTGGACAATGGGCTCGCCTTGGCCTGTGTCCAAGCGGACAAGGCTCCTCGTTGAGGCGCTGCACCCCGAGAAGAACACGAGCAGCAGCAGGACCGCCGAGCGCGGCATGGAGAGCCTCCTGGCCATGGCTCCCGCGTGCCGGGAGCACCCGAGATTACGGTGCTCCGTCCCGCTAGCGAAGCACCTGGCTCGCCTGCTGGATCCAGCCGGGCGCGTGCGTGAGCCAGTGGATCGCTCCCGCGGTCCAGGAGAACAGGGGCTGGGCGCTCAGTCCCAGCACGAAGGCCAGCGCCAGGAGTTGCACTCCCTTGCGCGTGACGAGAGGGGAGGGCTGGGTCGGCTGCGCGGCGCCGGACATGGCCTGCGCCGAGCGCTGAGCCGCGGAGGACGGCATGGGATTGGCCAGGGTCGGTTCCTGGTCCAGCATGTCCGGCACCAGCATCACGAGCCGGATGCCACTCTCGAACAGCGCGTCCATCAGCTTGTCGAGGAAGCGCTCATACTCCTCCTCGCGCAGGTCCGGCGCGTCGCCGTAGCGGCTCTCGTGGAGCAACTCCATCACGCCGTGGCCGCGGACCTGGGCTTCCTTCCGTGCTACGTCCAGCCAGCCCACGAGGATCGCGGGCTCCGACTCCTTGCCCGGCACGAGCATCAGGGGCTCACATCCGGGGGCGGCTCGTTCCTCCGAGCACTCGACGCCGGGCTGCCAGGATCCCGCTGCCTGCTCGCAATGACCGCTCCTCCCGCTTCGTGGGTCGGTACTGCGTACAGACACCTCTAATGTGCTGCGCGAGTTCACATCAAGAGGGCACGAGGGGAAATGTGTGCCAGAGGGCTCGGTGGATCCGTAGTGGCTGAAACAGGCTGTCACACCGGAATTCGCGGCGTTCCATGCTGAAGGTCAGTCATCCAGTTGGACGACCGCGGAAACGTCGCCTCCCGGCGCCGCGAGAAGCGGGCCGTCGACTGCGATCCGTGAGCACCGCCCTTCGGCTCCTGGGGCGCGAGCCGGTGCTCAGCTCAGCCAGAAGTAGGCGGAGGCGATGAGCGAGCGCTTCTCGGCCACCTTCGCCTTCTGCGTGAGGTCCGCGATCTGCCGGTCCTTGGCCGCGTAGCGCTTCTCCTCCTCGTTGCGCAGCGAGGCCAGCTTCTTGCGGTACTCGCGCTCCATGCGGTCCGCGTGGGCGCGCGCCTTGATGCGGTCCGCGGCCTCCTCCGCCGCCATCACCGCCTTGCGCGCCTCCACCCACTGCTCGCGCGCCTTCTCCACCGCCTCGCGAGACTCCAGCAGGCAGTCCTCGGCGTAGCGGTCCGCGCGCTCGCGGGCCCGGTCCAGCTCCCACGCGTTGCGGCGCTCGGCGGCGCGGATGAGCTCGTCCTTGGCAGCCAGCAGCGCCTGCTCCTGCATCAGCGACACGGACACCGACTCGGTCTGCCGGCGCTTCTCCACCTTCGCTGACAGCTTCACGAAGTGGGCGCCGTCCGACAGCGGCAGGGCGCGGAAGCCTCCGTCCTTCTCGCGCACCAGCACCAGGTGCACGAGCTTCTCCTCCGGCTTGATGCCCGACAGCTCGAACTTGTAGACGAACCACCAGCCCTCGCTGCCCGCCAGCCGCGCCAGCCTCGAGGGCAGACCCGCCGCGTCGAGCTGCAGGTAGCTGATGGCGTCGTGCGTCCTGTCCCGCACCGCGTAGGCGGCCTTGGCCACCTGCAGCCGGCCCGAGGCGCGGTTGCCCAGCACCGAGCCCGTGAGCGCCCGCGCCTCCTGCTGCCTGCGCGCGAGCACTTCCTTTGTCTGCTCGCTGGCCAGCTTCAGCCGCCGGCGCACGTCCCCGTCGAAGCGCTCCAGCACCACCGAGCGCATCTCCGTCATGCGCGTGCTGATGCGCTGCTCCATGTCCGAGCGCAGCTTGTCGAACGCCGCGTTGATCTCGTCCGGGTGGCGGCAGGACTGGTAGATGTCCAGCACCCGCCGCTCGAAGTCCACGCCGCTCTCCAGCGCGCCGAGAATCTCGTCCGACGCGCCGAACACGCCGTCGAAGAGGTTGAGCTTCTTCTCCAGCAGTTCGAACAGCCGCGCGTCCGCCGCGTTCTGCCGGTTGAGGAAGTTGATCACCAGCACGTCGCGCTGCTGGCCGTAGCGGTGGCACCGGCCGATGCGCTGCTCCACGCGCTGCGGGTTCCACGGCAGGTCGTAGTTCACCACCAGGTTGCAGAACTGGAGGTTGAGCCCCTCGGCGCCCGCCTCGGTGCAGATGAGGATCTGCGAGCGGTTGCGGAAGTCGTCCACCAGCGCGCGCCGCTCCTCGGGCGTGGCCGCCACGTCCCCGGACAGCAGGGAGATCTTCCCCCGGTAGCCGTTGTCCGACAGCAGGTTGAAGAGGTACTGCTGCGTGCGCTTGGACTCGGTGAAGATGAGCGCCTTCTCCGGCCACTGGTGCGCCCGCATCACCGTGAACGTCCGGTCCAGCGCGCGCTTGAGCGCCTCGCCCTTGGCGTTCACCTTGATGGAGTCCGCCAGGTCCGCGTACTGCTTCAGCTCCCACACCTCGTTCTGGAGCGTGCGCAGGCTGGTGGGCTTGGCCGGATCATCCGACCACTCCTCGCCCTCCTCGGCGTACTGCCTGGCCTCCTCGGGCTCGAAGAGGGCCATGGCCTGGGCGCCCAGCTTGGCCGCCTCCAGGCGCTTCTCCAGGTTGTCGGCCAGCCGCCGCAGCGTGGGCGCGATGGCGTACGTGGAGGAGGCCAGCAGCTTGCGGTAGCAGAGCGTGAGCAGCGTCTTCTTGCCCGGCTCGATCGCCGCCGCCTCCGAGCGCCGCAGGTACTCGCTCACCTTCTCGTAGAGATCCTGCTCCTCGGCCGAGGGCGCGAAGTCCTCCACGATGCTGCGGCGGTTGGTGTACCGCACGTACTCGCGCACCTGCCGGCGCAGCGTGCGCTGGACCACGGGCGCCAGGCGCTCCTTGAGCTCGGCGACGGCGTCCTCCTTCAGGCCGCCGCACTCCGGATCCACCTGGTAGCGGCTGCGGAAGGCGTGCTCGGGGCCGAGGATCTGCTCGTCCAGCAGCGACATCAGCCCGAACAGCTCCATCAAGTCGTTCTGCAGCGGCGTGGCGGTGAGCAGCAGCTTGGGGCGGCCCTGGAGCGCGGCGCGCAGCGCCTGGCCCGTCTTGTGGCCCTGCTTGTGGACGTTGCGCAGGCGGTGCGCCTCGTCGATCACCACCACGTCCCAGGGGATCTCCGCCACCAGCGCCGCCTTGTTGGCCGCGAACGGGTGCGAGCAGATGACGGGGAAGGGTTGATCGAAGCAGTTGCCCGTGGCCCGCACGGTGCGGCCGTCCACCAGGACGGACTCCAGATCGAACTTCTCCTTCAGCTCGCTGTTCCACTGCGCGCGCAGCGTGGCCGGCGCGAGGATGAGGATGCGCGTCTTTCCCTCGGCCATGAGCTGGCCGATGGTGAGGCCCGCCTCGATCGTCTTTCCGAGGCCCACCTCGTCCGCGAGCATGCACCCGCCGCGCGACAGCGAGTCGAGCGCGAACGCCGCGGCCTCCACCTGATGCGGGTTGAGGTCGACCTTGGCCTCTGACAGCGCGTTGGCCATCCGCTGGTGCGAGTCCGCGCTCCGGAGGGTGAGCTCCTCCGAGAGCAGCCGCTCATGGAACGGCGTGAGAGGCCGACCCGGCTCTCCCTCGCCCCGCGCCGCCACCGTCGCCGCCGATACCACGACTTCGACTCTCAAACCCCGTGCGACCTCCGCACCCAAGACCCTGTCTCCATCCGTTCGCGGGCGCACCGCCACCTTCGGCGTGCGCACTCGTTATCAAGCCGGCGACATTTTGAGGAGCAAGATCGCCGTGTAAAGGGGGTCTCGTCCGAGGCCGAAAAATCGGCTCCGGAGCGATTGGCACGGTTCTTTATCAGCGACGCGATGATGAGTGCGGGTCCACCCGGTCCCCTACAATGGACTTGACGGTGGGCGCGTGAGGAGTTCTCGCGCGGCGAAGGTGTCGAGTGGGCTGCGCGCGCACCCCTTCGCGGGTGAGGTGCTCAGGGGATGATGCGTGGGATAGGGCCCGGCGAATCCCGCGCCGCCGGCGGGCGCTCAGAGCATCCCGCGCGACTTGACGTGCAGGTAGGTGTTGATGGCCGCCGCGCTGAAGCCTCGGGCCGGCGCGCGCACCACCAGCACCCCGGAGTCCCGGAGCGTCACCGCCGTGCGCCGGTACTCGTCCTCCAGCCGCGCGGCGGCCTGCCGGGTGTAGGCGTCCTGGGGCTCTCCCGGCACGCTCGTGGCGGCGGCCTGGAGGTCCTCGTCCAGCAGCGAGGCCACCAGGGGCAGGTGGCGCGGGCGCAGCATGAGCGTGCGAGCCACCAGCGTGCCCGCGGCGTCCGGGTCCACCAGGTCCGTGAAGAGCACCACCAGCGAGCGCCGGGAGCTGCGCGCGAAGGCGAAGTCGTAGGCGCGGCCGTAGTCGCTCTCCTCGAGCGCGGCCTCGGCGCGGTAGAGCGCCTCGGTGAGCAGGCGCAGGTGCTCGCGGCCCTTGCGTGGCGGCAGGTAGGCACGCACGTCGCTGGCGAAGGCGAGCACTCCCACCAGGTCTCCCGCGTCCAGGCTCACCTTGGCCAGCCGCAGCGCCGCGTCCACCGCGTGGTCCAGCTTGCGGCGGCCGTCCACCTTGCCCGCCATGTGGCGCCCGCAGTCCACCAGCAGCAGCACCGGCTGGTTCCGCTCTGGCTGGTACACGCGCACCATGGTGCGGGCGCGGCGCGCGGAGGCCTTCCAGTCGATGGTGCGGTAGTCGTCTCCGGTGCGGTACTCGCGCAGGGACTCGAACTCGCGGCCCTCGCCCGGGCGCCGCTGGGGACGCTCCGCGGGCGCATCCGAGGCTCGGGCCAGGGCCAGCGCCTCCTGCGTCAGCGCGGTGAGGTCCGGGTACACCTTCACCACCTGCTCGGCGGGGATGCGGATCTGCCGCGCGCACAGCCCCAGCGGGCCCAGCAGTCGGAGGTGGAGCGCTCCGAAGCGCACGTCCCCGCGCGCGGGAGGGCGCACGGTATAGGTGACGCGTGTCGGACGCAGGCCCGGAGCCACGCAGAAGGGCTGTCGGTGGCCTTGCGCCTCCACGTCCACCGGGGCCTCGTCCCGGAGCTCGCCTCGGATGGGGGCGCTGCCGCGGCTCGTGAGCTCCAGGTGCACGGGGTTGTCCACGCCCGAGCGCAGGATGGGCTCCACCTCGCGGCGGACCTCCACGTCCGAGGCCCGAGGGGCTCTCACGAAGTCCACCGCGCACAGCACCACCACGGCCACGTCGAGCGCCAGGGCCAGCCAGGCGAAGGCGGGGCTCGCCACGGCCAGGGCCGAGGGGACGAGAGCCGCCGCCAGCAGCGCCACGGCGAGCCCGGTAGGGACGGGGCGGCCCAGGCTCACCGGGGGACCTTCACCTGCTCCAGCGTCTGTCGCAGCACGTCGTCCGGGGTGATGCCCTCCACCTCGGCCTCGGCCTTGAGGAGCAGGCGGTGGTTGAGCACGCTGGGCACCACGGCCTTCACGTCATCCGGGGTGACGAAGTCCGAGCCCTGCAGGGCCGCGCGCGCCTTGGCCGCGGCCAGGATCGCCTGCGCCGAGCGCGGTGAGGCTCCCAGGCGCACCCGGGGGCTGGCGCGCGTCTCGCGGGTGAGCTTCACCACGTAGGAGAGGATGGACTCGTCGCACGTGATGCGGGCCGCGCGGGCTTGCAGCTCCGTCAGCGTGGCCACGTCCAGCACGCGCTCCACCGAGGCGGGGCGGCCCTCGCGCTGGTGGAACCCTCGCAGCATGGCCACCTCCGAGTCCGCCTCCGGGTAGCTCACGCGCACGCGCATGAGGAAGCGGTCCAGCTGCGCCTCGGGGAGCGGGTAGGTGCCCTCGAGCTCCAGCGGGTTCTGCGTGGCCACCACGAAGAAGTGTGGCGGCAGCGGGTGGGTGGTGCCGTCGATGGTGACCTGGCGCTCCTCCATGGCCTCCAGCAGCGCCGCCTGCGTCTTGGGCGGGGTGCGGTTGATCTCGTCGGCCACCAGCACCTCGGTGAAGACGGGCCCGCGCACCAGGCGGAAGGCGTTCTCCGCGGGGTGGAAGACGTTGGTGCCGAGGATGTCGGTCGGCATCAGGTCTGGCGTGAACTGGACGCGGGTGAACTGGAGCCCGAGCGCGGAGGCCATGCTGCGGGCGATGAGCGTCTTGGCCACGCCGGGCACGCCCTCCAGCAGCACGTGGCCGCGCGCGAGGAAGGCCGTCACCAGGTCCGTGATGACGTGGGGCTGGCCCACCACCGTCGCTTCGAGCGCCGCGGTGAGCCGGGAGAGAGGAGAGTCGCTGGGCATCGCGGCGGTGACGCTAGTCCGGTGGCCGCGCGAGGGCGCGGAGTTTTTACGTGCGCTCCTTCATCCCCATCACCGAGCCCGCCAGCGCTCCCAGCGTCCCCAGCAGCCCGAGGAACACACCGAAGCTGGGGGACGAGTTCATGATCATCTGGTTGCCGATGGCCGAGGGGACCTCGGTGGAGTCGAAGGCGGACTTGATGAAGATGACGGTGTAGAGGACGCCGAAGAACGACATGCCGAGCTGGGTCCCCCAGGGCACCATGGGGCTGACCTTGGGCATGGTGCGGCGCACCCGGATGAAGATGGCGCTGATGACGATGGCCGCGCAGAGCAGGGTGCCGACGCCCGCGCTCATGAGCCCGAGGACATCTCCATCCGCGGCCGTCTCCTTCCAGGGCAGGAAGCAGGAGAGGGCGGCGACGCAGGCGCCCGCGAAGGTGATCTTGTCCGAGCGCGACAGCTCGCCGACGAAGTCGCGCGCATCCGAGAGGATCTCCTCGGGCGCGACGATCTTCCCGGTGCTGTTGGTGTTGCTGTAGCCCTTCGAGGCCGGGGAGGGAGGCAGCAGCGGCTTGCGCGGCTCGGCGTCGTCCAGCTCCATGTTGGAGGACGCCGCTGGCTGGGGCGCGGGGCGGGCCGCGGGCACGGAGCGGTGGGAGCCGGTGCGGCCAGTGGGCTTGCCGCGAGGGGCCGCATCCGAAGCCTTGGCGGTGGCGCCGGTGCCTGCGACGGCCTTGATCGCGGAGCGCGAGCCGGTCCGCCCGGAAGAGGTGGCGGTGCGCCTGGTGCCGGTGCTGCTGACGGCGGCACGCGAGCCGGAGCCTCCCGCGCGAGCCGGGCGCGCAGGCCCTGCGGCCGGGCCCGTTGCCTCATCATCCGCGCCGCTCGGAGGGGGCTCCGCGGACAGGAAGGAGGCGTCGATGATGTAGTCGCACTTGGGGCAGATGGAGGTTCCATCCGCGACCTGGGTGCCACAGCCGGGGCATTTCAGGGCCGGTGCTCCTTCAGCAAGAGAGACGGCCTTGCATCTTCTGGCGCCGCGCCGCGCAAGTCAAACGGGTTGCACTGTAACCCCTGGATTTCAGCGGGGATTTGGCCTACGCCGCCCCTCATGTCCCTCCGGTCCGCTCGTGTCTCCGTCTGCCTGCTGCTCGTGGCCAGCCTGCCGGCCTGCTTCCGGAACGTTCCCCCGGTCCACGTGGGGGACTCCGAGGCGATGGCCCGCATCGCCGAGTGGGAGGATCGCCGCTCGCTGGGAGAGGGGCAGCTGATCGCGTGGGCCCAGGGCGAGCGGGGCGCGGCGGTGCGAGCGCGGGCCTTGCGTGCACTCGCTCGGATCCAGGATCCCTCGACGCTCGAGGTGATTCTCGCGGCACTCACCGCGCCCGAGTTGGAGGTCCGGGACGAGGCCTCCTTCGCGGCGGGTGAGCTGGGGCTCTCCTGGGAGCCGCTGCCGGATGAGGTGAAGGCCCGGCTGACGGAGGCGCTCCGGGCGGCCGAGGCCACGGAGGCGGAGCCCGTCGTGCGGCGGACGCTGCTGGAGTCCTTCAGCAAGGTAGCGACTCCCGGGGCGGTGCAGCGCCTGATCGAGCGGCTCGGGGATACGCGGGAGGGAGTGGCGGGTCGCGCGGCGCTGGCGCTGGGCGTGGCCGCTCGGCGGGGGGCCTCGCTCGCGGATGTGCCCCTGGAGCAGGTGGGGCCGCTGCTGGCGGCGGAGCAGTCTCCGGAGACGCGCTATGGCGCGACCTATCTGATCTCCTACGTCCGGCGGCCTGCCGCGCTCGAGCTCCTGCGCAAGTGCGTCTCGGACGCGTCCCCGGAGGTCCGGGCGATCTGCGCGAAGGGCTTCGCGGAGGTGGGCGGGCAGGAGGATGCGACGTTCCTGGGGCGGCTGCTCGGGGATCCGGTGGCTCGCGTGGCGGCGGAGGCGGCGCGCTCGTTGGCGAAGCTCTCCACGGGTTGCAGCGGCTCGTGCGCCACGCTGGAGGCGCTGCGGACCTTGAATCGCCAGGCGGGAGCCGTGGCCGCGGGAGATTCCGCCGCGGGGCATGCGCTCCTGGCGGTGGCGCAGCAGGGGCTCCCTCCCGCCGGGCGGCCGGTGCTGGAGCAACTGCGGCGCTCGCTTCGGGAGGCACCTCGAGGTGGCTCGGAGGTGGCGCTCGATGATGTGTCGTGGCTCGACTGCCGTCTCGCGGCCGCGATGGATCGCCAGAGGGGTGTGCTCGCCGAGGTGCTGACCTGTGGCTTCGATCGGATCCCCGAGGCTCGGCGGCTGGCGGTCGGTCTGCGCGAGGTGGGCCAGACGCCGGGGCAGGGGGGCATGCGCGAGGCGGTGGCCTGGCTGCGGCATCCGGACACGCGGGTGCGTGCGGCCGCGCTGGAAGCCCTGGGAACCCGGCCCGTGCCGGAGGCGCTGGAGCCCCTGCGGGCTCTGATGAAGGGAGAGGATCTGGTGGTGGCCGCGGGGGCGGCCATGGTGGTGGGGAAGATGAACGCGGCGGAGGCCCTGCCCGAGGTCCGCGACCTGGCGGCTCGGGTGCCGCAGGAGACGGACATGGCCGAGTCGGTGGCGGGAGCGCTGGTGGCGCTGGTGGGGAAGGAGGCGGAGCCAGTGTTGCGGACGTGGCTGGCGCATCCTCACGCCAACGTGCGCCGCGTGGCTGCCGAGCAGCTCACCCACCTGACAGGCCAGCCCGTGCGCTCCGCGCGCGTGGAGCTACCGCCCGAGACGTTCCGTGCGCCCGAGGCGCCCAAGGGAGCGAAGCTCACCTTCCGCACACGGAAGGGAGACTTCACGGTCGCGCTGGACACGCGAGAGGCGCCGATCACCTCGGGCAACCTCTACGCCCTGGCGCGAAAGGGCTACTTCCGCGACGTCACCTTCCACCGCGTGGTGCCGGACTTCGTCGCGCAGGGAGGCGATCCGCGTGGGGACGGGGAGGGCGGTCCGGGTTACTCCATCCGTTGCGAGATGACGCGCATCCCGTACCAGCGCGGAGTCATCGGCATGGCGCTGTCGGGCAAGGATACGGGGGGTAGCCAGTTCTTCTTCACGCACACGCCCCAGCCGCACCTCGATGGCCGCTACACCTCCTTCGGTGAGGTGGTGTCGGGCATGGAGGTGGTGGACGCCCTGCTGGAGGGAGACGTCATCCTCGAGGTGCGTGCGCAGCCCTGACGGGCGCGACTCAGGGCAGATTCGCGAGGTCGTCATCGAAGAGCGCGTCGAGGAGTGTCGCTTCTTCCCGTTCTCCGATGTGGCTCACTCGAATTCCAGGCACCTTGACGTTGGCCAATTGCAGAGGGAAGGGTTGGTAGCCCAGCACATGCTCCACCAGCAATGCGAGCTGCGCCGTCTGCTCCCTGACTTCTTCGAGCGGTTCAAACGAGAAGTGAAGGTCGCGGTGTTGCCGGTGCTCCACCCTCGTGGTTGTGCAATAGGTTACGTAGAGCGGAGCCAGGATGCTGGCAGCAGCCGCCACCTGGATGACCCATCTGGCGCCGCCTGGTAGAGGGCGCTCCACATAGACACAACAGCGTCGGCAGGCCTTGCCCCACGGCTGCGTGCAATCCGCGAAGCTGTTTCCGAAGGGGCCACGCAGCTCTCGCAGCAACTCCTTCCACTCTGGCCACACCAGCGCCTGGGTCCATGCCGCGCGCCACCGGGCATACTCAGGCGTGCGTTGGTAGGGATGCAGCTCCTGAGAGTAGTCGTCCGTCCTGACCGGAAAGCCCGAGGGGTAGTAGTTCCGCGCGAGCTGGATGAGTCCTGCCTCTGTCAGGTCCATCATGGCGTGGGCTCTGAAGCGGTCGTGATCCCAAAGGGCACGATCTCGACACCCTCGGTCCTGCACTCGCCCACGGTAGCGCCCGCGATCTGGGTCCTCAACATGGGTTCGTAGACCCCTCTGAACTGTGTGCACAGCACCGCGAACATCTCTCCCGGGTGTGCTTGCGAAAGAACCATGCGGGCGGCACGGTTGGCCATGGATGCTGCGGCAAACCGAGCCGCCTCCAGCGGGATCTCCCCTTGCTTCATGTTCCTGATCGGGACGCCGACCTCGAACTTGCAGACCGTTCTGGCCTCGGAGTCGCCGTGCTTGATCTGGGCATGGATGCAGACCGCGCGCCAGCCGCCACTGGGGAGACTCGGGTCATCGTCCGCGACCACGTCCCGGAAGCGGAAGTACTCCGGCGTGATGACGCCCACCACGGGATTGGTCCCGGGCCTGCCTCGAGCGCAGGCCATTCCGCCGCATACGCCGAGCAGGCCCAGCAAGAGGAGTAGGCGAGAGGGCCGGGTGTATCCTGCGAGGTTCATCCCGGAGGAGCATAGCTCGGTCATCGGAGCGCTCGGGCGCGCCGGGCTCCCGAGGCACCTGCTGTCTCCCGGAGCCCTGGCTCAGGTCCCGGTGGCTCGCGCGTGCGGCTGCGTGGTGGCCATCGGATGCGGCAGGTTGCTGAACCGCTGCAGCTCCTCGGCCTCCATCGCCTCCACCTGGCCGCGGATGCGCGCCCACTCCGAGTCCGGGATGCGCAGGAACGCCGCCGCGAGCGCCGGATCGAACTGCGTTCCCGCGCAGCGGCCGATCTCATCCCGCGCCACCTGCAGCGGCCGGCCCTTGCGGTACGGCCGGTCCGAGGTGATCGCATCCAGCGTGTCCACGATGGCGAAGATGCGCGCGCCGATGACGATCGCCTCGCCCGTCAGGTTCGCCGGGTAGCCCTTGCCGTCCCAGCGCTCCTGGTGCTGCAGCACGATCAGCGACGCGTCGTGCAGGTACGGCATCTTCGCCAGCATCCGGAAGCCGAACTCCGGGTGCTTGCGCATCTCCACCCACTCGTCCGGCGTCAGCGGCCCGGGCTTGAGCAGGATCGAGTCCTTCACGCCGATCTTCCCGATGTCATGCAGCAGCGCTCCCTGCTCCACGACGTCCAGCGCCGCCCCCTGCAGCCCGATCTCCTCCGCCAGCCGCCGCGCGTACAGCGACACGCGCCGCGAGTGCCACTGCGTCTCCGTGTCGCGGTAGTCCAGCGCGCTGATCAGCCCGTCCAGCAGCCCCGTCGTGCGCTCCACCACCAGCCGCTCGAGATCCCGGTTGATGGCCAGCAGCTCCGCGTTCTTCTCCGCCACCTCGCGCGTTAGCCGCTCGTTGGCGTCCACCAGGCGGTGGTGCTCGAACGCCTGCCGCACGCTGCTCGTCAGGTCCGCCAGCGACCAGGGCTTGCCCAGCAGCCGGAACACCTCGCCCCGGTTCACCGCCTCGGACGCCGTGCGGAAGTCGGCCGCCGCCGTCAGCATCAGCCGCACCGCTCGCGGGTTCTTCTCCCGCAGCGCCGACAGCAACTCGATGCCGTTGAGGTACGGCATCATGAAGTCCGTCAGCACCACCTGGAACCCTTCCTCACGCGCGGCCTGGACGGGATCACTGTGAGTGACGACCTCGTAGCCCTCGGATTGGAGGATGCGTGAGAGCGCGGCCAGGATGCGCACGTCGTCATCCACCACGAGGATGCGGTCCATGAGATGGGGTTCTCCAGCAGCAAAGTCTGGAGAGGGTTATACACGCCTTCCCTCCGAACCAGACAGGGGGGGGCTATGGCCCACTGGACCCAGGTGCAGGTTTCCAAACCCGGGAAACTGCTGGCAAATAGCCGGCTGCCCACGTCCTTGACAGCCACGTCATGCTTGCCTGTCCGCCGGGGGGTGGTTTATGGTGCGCGACGGCGCTGAAAATGAGGCTAACCCCTTGAATTCTGGAGAGTTCTCCGATGGCTAGAGCCCCCGCAGGGCCGGTCCCGGTGGTGGTCATGGGGCTTGGGTTCATCGGGCAGGAGATCGCTCGCGCGGCGCTGGCCTCCGCCGAGGTGGAGCTCATCGGCGCGGTGGACACCAGTCCGCAGATCGCTGGCCGTCCGCTGGCGGACGTGCTCGGACAGCCGACGCCGAAGGTGAAGGTGGCCGACTCGCTCGAGCGCGCGGTGGGCCGCCGCAAGGGCGTGGTGCTGCTGCACGCCACCGGCTCGCGCCTGGCGCAGGTGATGGATCAGATCCTGGCCGCGGTGAAGCTCGGCGTGCCGGTGGTCTCCACCTGCGAGGAGCTGGCCTTCCCCTTCCTCAAGTATCCGGAGCTGGCCGAGAAGCTGGACCGGGCCGCCCAGAAGGCCGGCGTGGCCGTGCTGGGCACCGGCGTCAACCCGGGCTTCGTGATGGATCGCCTGGTGGCCACCGCCGGACAGGCGTGCGGCCCGGTGCGGCGCGTGTCGGTGACGCGCGTGGTGGATGCGCGCACCCGGCGCGAGGCCCTGCAGCGCAAGATAGGCGCGGGCCTGACGGAGGAGGAGTTCTTCTCCCTGGTGGACAAGGAGCAGCTGGGCCACGTGGGGCTGGTGGAGTCCGCGGCGCTGTGCGCCCTGGGGCTCGGCCTGGACTGTGACGACTATGAGGAGGAGGTCGCGCCCGTGCTGGCCGAGGAGGACATCACCGGCGGCGCCTTTCCGGTGCGAAAGGGCCGGGTGGCCGGCATTTTCCAGTCCGTCGTCGGTTTGGAGGATGAGCAGGAGCGGGTCCGGCTGGAGCTGACCATCGCCGTGGGGGCCGACGAGCCCAAGGATCGCATCGAGATCGACGCGGACCCGAAAGTTGTCGTGGAGATTCCAGGGGGAGTGGCGGGCGACAGGGCCACCGCGAATACGCTGGTCAATGCCGCCCCACGCTTGACGGCCGCCGAGGCCGGACTGCTGACCGTGCTCGAGCTGCCTGCCGGTCGCTAGAGAGATTGAGGGAGGGGATATGCTGGACAAGAACGCGATTGGTCGCTCGTCGCCGCCGACGCTCAACGAGGTGGAGAAGGGCTCCATCCGACGCTTCGCGGAGGCGATCGGCGACTACAACCCCATCTATTACGATGAGGAGTACGCCCGGGCCTCCGGCTACCCGACCATCGTCGCGCCGCCCACCTTCCCCGCGTCGTTCCACTCGGCGGCGGACCTGCGCGAGCTGCTCGGGGTGGGCATCAAGAGCCTGCTGCACGCCGAGCAGGGCTTCGAGTACGAGCGGCCCATCTTCGCCGGGGACCGCATCTACGTGGCCACCAAGGTGGCCGACGTGCTGGAGCGCAGTGGCCCGGCCGGGAAGATGGACGTGGCCGTCATCGAGGACGAGGGTCGTGACGAGGAGGGCAACCTGGTGTTCCGCGCCCGCCGCACCCTGATCGTCCGCGCAGCGAAGGAGAACGCCTGATGCCCGCGCGCAAGCTCTACTTCGAATCCATCCGGGTGGGCGATGAGCTCCCGGCGCTGGCCAAGGCGCCGGTGGATCGCGTCCAGCTCTCGCGCTACGCGGGGGCCAGCGGGGACTACAACCCGGTGCACGTGGACGAGGTCTACGCCAAGAGCGTGGGCATGCCCTCCGTGTACGCCCCGGGCATGCTCATCATGGGCATGCTGGGCCAGCTCATCAGTGACTGGGCCCGCGGCGGCCAGCTGCGCCGCTACGGCGTGCGCTTCATCAAGATGGTGTGGCCGGGCGACACCGTGGTCTGCAAGGGCCGCGTCAGTGACCGGCACGGCACCGGCGGCCGCTACTTCGTCGAGATCGATCTCTGGGCGGAGAACCAGCGCGGCGAGCTGCTCATGAAGGGGCAGTCCGTCATCCAGCTCTTCTACTCGCTGGAGGACGAGAACCGGCAGCGCTCCGGCCAGTCCCCCATCGTCGTGGAGGTGCCGCGCGAGAGCATCCTCGCTCCCCAGGCAGGCGGGCAGGGCGAGGGCTCCGAGACGGAGGAGACGGGCGCCAAGAAGGCCCCGAGCAACGCCAAGAAGTCCGCCAAGACGGCCACCGCCAGCCCGACGACGCCCGCGCCTGTCGCGGCGGCCAAGAAGCTGAAGAAGTAGCACCCAGAAGTCTGGCGCATGGCTCACCCCTGCGCCGCCGGGTTCCGGACACGCCGGTGGGGGTCGTCTGCCCACCGCACGACGCGTGGCGTCAGTTCGGGTTGACTCTCGAATCAATCGACGTAAGACTTTTCCTGTCTCACTGGGCGCCGCTGACCATTCGTGTGGCCGGGCAGCGAGCCCCTCATGACGGGAGAGGCCATGTCCGCCGGAATCAACCACTACAAGACAGATCTTCGAGAGCTCTTCTTCACCCTGTTCGAGCAGTTCGGCTTCGGGCAGGTGGCGGGACAGGTGCCCTTCGAGGCCTGGGGCCCCGACGAGGCCAAGGCCGTCCTCCAGGAGACCTACCGGTTCTCCAAGGAAGTGCTCGGGCCCTTGAACACCACGGGCGATCGCGAGGGCTGTCGCGTGGAGAACGGCACCGTCCTCACGCCCAAGGGCTTCAAGGATGCATGGAAGCTGCTCTGGGAGCAGGGCTTCAAGACGGTGGGCGTGGCCACCGACCATGGCGGCCAGGGCGCGCCGATGATGCTGCAGGTGGCGGTGGAGGAGATGCTCTGCGGCGCCAACGCGGCGTTCAACATGTACCCGGGGCTGACGTTCGGCGCGGCGGAGCTGCTGGCCGAGTGCGGCACCGCGGACCAGAAGAAGAAGTACGTGGAGAAGCTGCTCAACGGCACGTGGGGCGGGACGATGTGCCTCACCGAGCCGCACGCGGGCTCGGACGTGGGCGCGGCCAAGACGACGGCGCGCCGCAACCCGGACGGCACCTACAACATCCGCGGCACGAAGATCTTTATCTCCGCGGGCGACCATGATCTGGCGGAGAACATCATCCACCTGGTGCTGGCGCGCGTGGAGGGCGCGGCGCCTGGCACCAAGGGCCTGTCGCTGTTCATCGTGCCCAAGCTGCGCGTGGGCGCCGACGGCGGCTCTGGCGAGTCCAACGACGTGAGCCTGGGCTCCATCGAGCACAAGATGGGCATCAACGGCTCGGCCACCTGTGTGCTGAACTTCGGCGAGAACGACAAGTGTCTCGGCGAGCTGGTGGGCGGCGTCGAGCACATCGGCATGAGCCAGATGTTCAAGATGATGAACGGGGCTCGCATCGCCGTGGGCATCCAGGGCGTGGGCCTGGCCTCGGCGGCCTACTTCAACGCGCTGGAGTACGCCAAGGAGCGCAAGCAGGGCGGCCACTTCACCAAGTTCAAGGATCCGACGGCGCCGCGCGTCTCCATCATCGAGCACCCGGACGTACGCCGCATGCTGCTGGAGATGAAGGCGCACGTGGAGGGCATGCGCGCGCTCATCATCAAGCTGGCCATGCACACCGACAAGGCCAGGCAGATGGCCGGCAAGGACGATGACCGGGCCGCCTACCACCGCGGGCAGGTGGAGGTGCTCACGCCGCTGGTGAAGGCGTACGCGTCCGACCAGGCCTTCCGGCTGACGGCGCAGGCCATCCAGGTCTACGGCGGCGCGGGCTTCATCAAGGACTACCCGGTGGAGCAGTACTGCCGCGACTCGAAGATCTTCTCCATCTACGAGGGCACCAACCACATCCAGGCGATGGACCTGGTGGGCCGCAAGCTGGGCCAGGCCGGCGGCGCGCACTTCCAGCAGTTCATGGAGGACGTGGGCGGCTTCATCGAGGCCAACCGCGAGCACAAGACGTTCGGGGCCGAGGTGAAGCAGCTGGCGGCGGCGCAGGAGGGGCTCATGTCGAGCGCCATGGCGCTGCTGGGCTGGTCGCAGGATCCGGCCAAGGTGCCGCTCATCCCGCTGTCGGCCAACCGCTTCCTGCAGATGATGTCCGAGGTGGCGGTGGGCTGGCTGCTGCTGGAGGCGGCGGTGCTGGCGGAGAAGTCGGCCGAGAAGCTGTCGGCGACGGATCCGGACCGGGCCTTCTACGACGGCAAGAAGTGGAGCGCCCTCTGGTACGCCCGCAACGTGCTGCCCAACGTGGAGCAGGCCGCGCGGCTCATGGCCCAGGAGGACTCCTCGCCCATGCAGATCCCAGACGCCGCCTTCGCCGCGTCGCTGTAGCCACTGGAGCGAAGCCTTCCACCACGGCCACTCGGGTCTCCACCCGGGTGGCCGTCGTCTTTTTGAAGCACCGAGCCGGGCGGCTCAGGGCGCGACGATGGTCGTCTGCACCTCGGGGCACTCCACCGGCATGGCGCGGTGCTGCGCCAGGGGACGGGGCACCTCGGACTCCTGCGCGGTGGCATCCATCAGCGGGCCCCGGTAGGCGATGCGGTAGGTGCCCGGCTGCGAGAAGTCGTAGGCCAGGGACGCCTCGATCGCCAGCTCGGCCTCGCCCTTCGTGTCGGCGGTGCTCGCGGGAACGGAGGCGTAGTCACCCGCTGATGGATCGCCCCGCTTGATCATCGGCCCCTGGTACTGGACCTCGACGCCGTCACGGGTGATCTCCAGGAACCTGCTGCGCGGCTGCCCCTCGAACGGCGAGCGCCACTTGAGCACGTAGAGCGTCTGCGGCGTGGGGTTGCGGATCCGGAAGGTGACCACCACCGGCTCGCCGACCTTCAGCGTGGGGGGCACGCTCGCCTCGCACTGCAGGGCGGCTCCCGCCTGGAGCCCCTCCGTCCCCGTGGGGGCCGTCATGTCCGCTCCTTCCTTGTGTGATGCACAGCCGCCGCCGCCGAGCGCTAGGCAGCACAGCGCGATCCAACCGACATGTCCTCGAGTCATGAAAAGCTCAACCCCTGGAAAAAAGAAGACGGGAGCGTCGCCGCCCCCGCCTCCGTGTCACTTCGGATGCCGCCGCGCTTCGTCAGTTCTGCGCGGGGGTGTTCTCGGCGAAGTACTCGTGGCTGTCCGCGTTGGCCAGCGCCCGCTTGGCGTTGGTCTTCGCCAGGTTCTTGCAGGCGGTCTGGCCGTAGGCGTGGTCATCCGTGGCCGCCACCACGTTGAAGTGGCTCATCTCATGGACCAGCGTGCCGGCCTTCGAGTCCGTGCCCGTGGTGGGCGCGTTCCAGAAGGCGTTGCACACCCAGATCTTGTACGGCTGCGTCGGGTAGACGTAGGCGTAGGCGCTGTCCGTGCAGGCGCAGGTCACGACCACCGCGGCGTTGTTGAAGGCGTTGTTGATGGCCGAGAAGTGGCTCTTCGCGGTGTTCCAGTTGGCGCTCGAGAAGGCGCCGAACCACGTGGTGTAGCGCGGGGTGCCGCTCGGGGTGGTGTTGGTCAGGTAGGCCAGCGAGTTGGCCGCGTACGTCTTCGCGCTGCTGAAGCCCGAGCTGATGGCCGAGGTCTGGGTGCTGCTGCAGCTGGTGGTGGACAGGCCGAACGCCGTCACCTCACGGCCACCGGCCTCCTCCGGCAGGACGTGGGGGCGGCCCTCGACCCACACGTCCACGTTGTTGGACGTGAACTGCGCGGCCTCGCCGTGGACGCCCTCGGCGTAGGCGATGGAGTAGCTGCCGGTCTGCTCGAACTCGTAGACCTCCGACAGGTTCACGGTGCGAGTCACGCTCTCGCCCGCGGCCAGGGTGAGATAATCCTCGGCCTGCGGAGCCGCCCACTTGTAGTGACGGCCGAGGTAGCGCGCCTCGGCGCCGTCGCGGGTGATGTGGAACAGCTCGTTCTTGATGCCGTCCACCGGCGTGTTCCGCTTCAGCAGCCGCACCGGGTGGCCCGAGACGTTGGTGAGGGTGACCGTCACCAGCACGTCATCCTTGGCCGCCATGGAGGAGGTGCCCGCGGACACCTTCACCGCTACGTCACCGGCGACTGCCTCGGGCGCGAGCACCTCGCGCGTGTCGCCGGACTGCTCCTCCGGTGCGCCACAGGCGCTCAGCAGGGAGACGCCAACGATTCCTCCGACCAACCAGCGACGAGAGGCCTTCATCATGGGGGATTTCCTTTCGGGGGATGCACTGCGGATAAGCCCTGAGGCAGGACCTTCAGGGCAGCTCAGTTATAAGCCACAACGATGTAATCCAGCACCTATTTTGGTTTCGCCGGAATCCTTGAGAGTCGTTGCTCGTGACGGAATCGCCCCCAAGTTGTCCATGGCGTGTGACGTGGCTGACAAAGTTGGAGCGTAAAGAAGCGCCCGGTTTCGGCTCCCCACAGCGGCGGAGCTGGAGGGTTCATGGGTCGCTTCCAACTGATTTCGGTTCTCGTTGCAGTCAGCAGTACCGCCCTGGCGCAGGAAGGCTCGGGCCTTCGCGGGCGGCTCACGGACGCCAAGACGGGTGAGCCGTTGCTGGTGTGTCCGGTGTCGGTGATTGCCGGAGGAAACATCACCGTCGACACCGATCTGGAGGGCAACTACGAGCTGGCCCTCCCGCCGGGGAAGTATGACGTGCGCTTCTGGTGTGACCAGTACGAGGGTGTAGACGTCAAGAACGTCCAGGTGGCGCAGGGCTTCATGACGCGTGACATCGCGCTCAAGCCGGTGGAGGGCGCGTTCGTCGAAGAGGTGGTGGTCATCGGCACGGTGGACACCAAGAGCGAGAGCGGCCTGCTGCTCCAGCGGAAGATGGCCAACACCGTGCAGGACTCCATTGGCAGCGAGCAGATCTCCCGCTCGCCGGACTCGAACGCGGGCGACGCCGTCAAGCGCGTGACGTCCGCCACGGTGGTGGGCCGCAACGTCTTCCTGCGCGGGCTGGGCGGGCGCTACGCCGCCACCGTCGTCAACGGGGTGTCGCTGCCCAGCACGGACCCGGACGGACACCAGGCGCCGCTGGACCTGTTCCCCAACGCGCTCCTGTCCACGCTGACGGTGCAGAAGACCTACTCGGCGGAGATGGGGGGCGCCTTCGCGGGCGGCGTGCTCGGCATCGAGACCAACTCCTACCCCGCGACGTTCCAGACCCAGGTGAAGCTGTCCCTGGGGGCCAACTCCGAGTCCACCTTCCACTCGCGCCGCAGCTACGCCGGCGGCAGCCTGGACGCGCTGGGCTTCGATGACGGGAGCCGGGGACTGCCCGAGAGCGTCCCCGAGGACCGGCCGCTCACGACGCGCGATCCCCAGGCCGAGCAGGTGAGCGAGAGCTTCTCCAACGTCTGGAGCAGCCGGAAGTCCGCCGGCCTGCCCAACGGCAGCCTGAACGTGTCGGTGGGCAACACCCACCAGTGGAGCGGGGGACGCGCCTTCGGCTACCTGGCCAGCGCGACCTTCTCCCGGAGCGCCGCCGCGACGAACGCCGATGTCCAGACGTTCCGCATCGACGACCAGGATCTGATCCCCAAGGACATCTACAGCTCGGAGTTCGGCGCCACGAACACGAACCTGGGCGTGCTGCTCAACGCCGGCTACCAGCTGGACGCGCTGAACGACGTGAGCATGCTGGCGCTCTTCAGCCGCTCGACGGAGGACTCCGCGCAGGTGCTGCAGGGCTTCTCCGACACGGACGGCGCCGACTTCGACGCCACGCGCCTGAAGTTCTCCGAGCGCATGCTGAGCTTCAACCAGCTCCGGGGCACGCACCGCTTCGGCGCGGACAGCTCGGTGGTGCTGCGCTGGCAGGGCAACGTGTCCGTGACCCAGGCCGAGGAGCCGGACACCCGCGACCTGATGTACCTGGAGGATGAGGGCGTGCGGCGCTTCCGCCAGGCCGCCAACAGCGGAGAGCGCTTCTTCTCCCACCTCCAGGACACCAGCGGCGGCGCCAGCGCCACCGTGAGCCTCCCGGTGGGGCCGGCGGAGTTCAAGGTGGGCGGCTCGGCGCAGCTGTCCAAGCGCTCCTTCGATGCGCGGCGCTTCGCCTTCATGTTCGTCGGCGAGGATCCGGCCCTCCTGGCCCTGCCGGCCGAGGAGCTGTTCGGGGCGGAGAACATCGGCCCCTCGGTGCTCGCCGAGGAGCGCACCTTCGTCACCGACCGCTACGACGGGAACCAGGCCCTCTATGCCGGCTTCGTCAACGCGGAGCTGCCGCTGATGGAGCGGCTGCGCGCCACGGCGGGGGTGCGGCTCGAGGTCTTCTCCCAGCGGCTCGAGTCCGGCAGCCCCTTCGCCCAGGGCCAGGTGCCCGAGGCCACGCGCCGCACCACCGTCAACCCGCTGCCCGCGCTGAACCTGGTCTACGCGGTGACGGACAAGGCGAACCTGCGCGCCGGCTACAGCTTCACGGTGGCCCGGCCCCAGTTCCGCGAGATCGCCCCGTTCCTCTACTACGACGCCATCCGCCGCCGCAGCGTGAGCGGCAACCCGGACCTGGTCTCCTCGCGCATCCACAACGCGGACCTGCGCTGGGAGTGGTTCCCCACCGAGAACGAGGTCTTCTCCGTGGGCGGCTTCTACAAGCGCTTCCTCGATCCCATCGAGCAGGTGGTGGTGAGCTCCATCCAGGGGGATGTGGGCTACCGCAACGCGGACCGGGCGGATGCGCTGGGGCTCGAACTGGAAGGCCGCGCCTCCCTGGGCCGGGTGAGCGAGGCGCTGCGCTCGCTGCGCGTGGGCGCCAACCTGAGCCTCATCTCCTCGCGCGTGAAGCTGGGCAGCCAGCAGCAGATCAGCACCAGTGAGAGCCGTCCGCTGCAGGGCCAGTCTCCCTATGTGGCCAACGTCAATGTCGGCTACCTGCAGGAGTCCTGGGGCACCGAGGTGACGCTGCTCTACAACGTCTTCGGGCGGCGCATCTCGGAGGTGGGCTTCAACCGCCTGCCGGACACCTACGAGCGGTCGTTCCACCGCGTGGACCTGACGCTCACCCAGCGGCTCTCCGAGGATCTGCGCCTGAAGCTGACGGGCACCAACCTGCTCAACCAGTCCGCCGTCTTCCAGCAGCTGGGCACGGACGTCTTCCGCTACCGCCCCGGCCTCACGGCCACCGCGCAGGTCGAGTGGACGCTGCGCTGACTTTCCTTCGAAACCCCGCAGTACCTTTCAGATGGAGCAACGATGCGATCGATGAAGATCTGGGCCTGCGTGTGCGCGCTGTCGGCGCTCGCGGCCTGCGGTGAGGACGACACGACGGACAACACGCCCCAGGGTGACGTCTGCGCCCAGGGCCAGGAGGTCTGCGAGGTCACGCAGGACATCACCTCCGACACCACCTGGACGAAGGACCACACCTACCTCCTCAAGGCCAACGTCTTCGTGAAGGGCGCGACGTTGACCATCGAGCCCGGCACGCTCATCCAGGGCCAGTCCAACACCTCGCTGGCCATCACGAGCAGCGCGCGGATCGACGCTCGGGGCACGGCGGCGGCGCCCATCGTGTTCACCAGCGCCATCGCTCCGGGCTCGCGCCAGCCGGGTAACTGGGGCGGCCTCGTCCTGCTGGGCAAGGCGCCCATCAACGTGCAGGGCGGCGTGGACAACATCGAGGGCTACCCGGAGAGCGAGGACACCCAGTACGGCGGCACCGACGCGTCGCACGATTGCGGCACCGTCCAGTATGCCCGCATCGAGTTCGCCGGCTTCCGCCTGGGCGGCAACAACGAGCTGAACGGCCTGACGCTGGGCGGCTGCGGCTCCAAGACGGTCATCGACTACGTGCAGGTGCACCGCGGCCTGGACGACGGCGTGGAGATGTTCGGCGGGACGGCCTCGCTCAAGCACATCGTCATCACCCTGCCGGACGATGACGGGCTGGACTGGGACCAGGGCTGGACGGGCAAGGCCCAGTTCGTGATCGTCCAGCAGAGCCGCCTGCTGGGCAACCACGGCATCGAGGCGGACAACAGCGCCTCCTCTCCGAACGCGCTGCCCCGCTCGAACCCGACGCTGTGGAACGTGACGCTGGTGGGCTCGGATCAGCCCAAGGGCAACGCGGCGCAGACGCAGGGTGGCGCCATCCTCCGCGTGGGCACCGCGGGCAGCATCAACAACTCCATCATCAGCTACTTCAATGACTTCGCCCTGGACATCAACGGACCGGACTCCATCGCGCAGGCCAGCTCGGGCGGCCTGACGGTGAAGAACACCACCTTCTGGTCCACCAAGCTGATGTACGACGCCACCACCTTCTTCGTGAAGTCCTCCAGCGACGGCGGCGACTTCAGCGAGTGGTCGCGGTTCGGCACCGAGGCGGAGGCCACCAACAGCGTGGCGGATCCGAAGCTGAGCAAGGCCCTCTACAAGGCGGGCACCGCGCCGATCTTCAAGCCGGACGCGGCCCTCACCGGCGCCACCCCGCCTGCGGATGGCTTCTTCGACACCAGCGCGACCTTCCGCGGCGCGGTGGGTGACGTCAACTGGCTCGAGGGCTGGACGGCCTTCCCGGAGAGCTGAGGCTCTCGCGGCGGTTTCCTTTGAGGCCTGACCTGGAGCGGTACTCCGGGTCAGGCCTTTCCACGTGGGGCTCAGCTGACGCGCGGCTGGGTGGGGGCCACGGGGTAGCGGCCGGTCCGACCGAACGGCGGATCGTAGAGGTGCGGGTCGGCCTGGCGCGAGCGGAACAGGTCGATGATGTAGTTCATCCGCTGGTCCAGCCGGCTCCAGTCCTTGGCGGCCGTGCCCTCGAGGCTGTTCTGGCTCTTGTCCAACTGGGACAGCACCTGCTTCAGCTCCGGGTTGTCGATGGTGCGCAGGTGCGGCGGGAAGATGTCCTTCGCCCATTCCGGCGGGGGCGGCAGGTCGTTGCCCAGCTTGAGCGCGCCACCGGGGACGGCCAGCTTCATCATGTGCTCGGTGGAGAAGCGGCGGAACAGGCCCGACATCGCGTCCACCAGCGGGTTGACGGCCGCGTCCACCAGGCCCGTGCGGTCCAGCAGCTGCGCGGCCTGCTTCGCGCCGAACGGCAGCCCCTGGATGCCCGCGTCGATGGACTGGTTGAGGATCTTCCGGAAGGTGTCCTGGATGGGCGTGTTGAGCGCCTTCTCGATGTAGGGCTGCAGCTGCGTCTGCTCGTGCAGGCCGATCTTGTTGTTGGCCAGCAGCATCAGCTCGGCCTTCTTGTTCGGATCCTGCTCGAACATGGCCTGGGTGTAGGCGCCGAAGGCCTCCTTGAGCAGCGGCTTGTCCGCGGGGAGCTGCGACAGGTACTTCTCCACCTTGGCCGCGTCGTAGTGGGTGTCGTCCTTGAAGGTGTCGACGAAGCGCGCGAACTCCTGGCCGATCTCCCGGAAGACGAACTGGTTGCCGTCCGCGATGGCCTTGCTCACGTTGTCGAGCGCCTCCTTGGCGCCGGCCACCATGTCCCCGATGGGCAGCGCGGGCAGCCCGAGCTTGCGCATCACGTCATCCACCCTGGAGATCGCCTGGCCCACCGGCCCCGACGTCTTGATGGCGTCCATGAGGAACTTCGGCAGATCCTCCTGGCGGATGCTCGAGCCGGCCTGCTTCGAGGCCCAGGTGGCGAAGGTGGACCAGTTGGCGTTCTCCTTGCCCAGCATCTCGCCCAGCGCGTTGGACAGATCGTGGTAGCCCTGGGTGATGGCCACGTTGCGCGCCACCGGATCCTTCATGTCGGCGATGGCGTTGACGTCCGCCACGCTCGGGTAGCTGCCGGGAGCCACGCGCGAGGGCTGGAGCGCCATCGCCGGGCCACCCAGCGCCTCCGCGCGAGGCTGCTGCCGGGCCTTCGCGTCGAAGAGCGAGGCGCCCTCGTCCAGCTTGCGCGCCTGTGGCTTGAGCTCGTTGCGGGGCTGCGGCTTCGGCGCCTCGCGGGCGACATCGGTGCGGGCGGGCGCGGGGCGCGTATCGGTCCGGGTGGTCTTCATGGTGCCGGGATTATCGACTGAACCCGGAAAAAGTTGCATCTCCGGTGTAACCCCGCGCCGGCCCTAGGGAAACGGGGCTCAGCCCTGGCTACTCGCCCTCGCGCACGCCGATGGCGAGCTGGGCCAGGCCGGCCTTCTTGGCCAGCTCCATCACGCCCACGACGGTGCCGTGCGGCACGCCCTCGTCGGCCTGGACGATGACGAGCGTGTCCGGGTTGTCCACCTTGGCCTTGTCGAAGGCGACCCGCAGCTCGTCCTGGCTGACGACGTTGCCGCCCAGCACGTACCGCCCGTCGGCGAGCACGGCCACCGACAGGTCCGTGGTGCGCGCCGTCACGTCCGTGGCGCCGCCCTTGGGCAGGTTCACCTTGAGGCCGGACTTCGCGCCGCCGCCCGGCCCCTGCTGGACGATCACCGTGCTCGTCACCATGAAGATGATGAGCAGCACCAGGAAGATGTCCGTGAGCGGGGTGATGTTGATCTCGGCGAAGACGCCCTCGTCACCCTCGTCGCCGTCCCGGTTGCCCGGTGTCTTTCCCATCGCCATGGGTGGCTCCTGCGCTCAGGCGTGCGAGGCGTCGCGAGCCGGCGCCTCGGAGGAAGGTGGCGTAGCCGGAGGCGGGGCGGGGCGCTCCTTGAGCAGCTCCACGAACTCGTCGCCCATCAGCCGCAGCTCCACCAGCACCCGCGACAGCCGCGCCTGGAAGTAGTTGTAGAAGACCATCGCCTGCACCGCGACGAGGATGCCCACCGCCGTGGCCACCAGCGCCTCGGAGATGCCCGTCATCACCGCCGCCGTGCCGCCCGTGCCGCCCGACTCCACGTCCAGGCCCAGGTCCTTGAAGGAGCGCATGATGCCGGCCACCGTGCCGAACAGGCCCACGAAGGGCGTGATGGAGCCGATGGTGGCCAGGATCCACAGGTTGCGCCGCAGCTTGAGCCCCACCTGGGCGCGCTCGCGCTCCACGGCCGACTCCACGCCGCCCCCGTTCGTCTTCACCCGCTCCATCCGGTCGAACCCGGCCAGGAAGATGTCGGCCGCCACCGCATCCGAGCGCTCGGCGGCCGTCCGAGCGGCGGCCACGTCCCCGCGCAGCAGGTGCTTCTGGACCGTCTCCCCGAGGTTGCGAGAGCGCTCGCTCACCCCCCACAGGGCGATGAGGCGCTCGATGGCCACCCCCAGCGCCACGACGGAGGCCAGCAGGAGGAGGGCGAGGGTGACGCCGCCCAGGCGCAGATAGTGAAGAAGTTCGTTCAGGCTCATGGAATGGTGGCCAGGAGGCTCGGCAAGGACCGAGACTTAAGCCATGAACCGCGCGGCCGCAGCAATCTTCCTGGTCCTTCTCTGTTCAGGCTGTCCCCACCGCATCGAGTTCGGCCCCGAGGGCCCCATCGACGACCCCGAGCGCCTCTTTACGCTCGTCACCAAGGCCCAGGAGAACCTGGTGACCCTGCAGGGGGACGCCAAGCTGCACGTGAGCTCTCCCCAGGGCAGCGGCACCCTCTCGGTGTTCCTGGCCATCAGCCGCCCGGGCCTGCTGCACATGGAGACGTTCGACTTCTTCAACCGCCCGGTGGCGGCCCTGGTGTCGGACGGCCAACGCTTCGGGCTGTACCAGACGGAGGGCAACGTCTTCTACCAGGGGCCCGCCAGCCCGGAGAACGTGTCGCGCTTCCTGCCGGTGGTGCTTCCGAGCGAGGAGCTGGTGGCCGTGATGCTCGGGCAGGTGCCCTTCATCCCCGCCGAGCGCAAGACGCTGGAGCTGGACCGGGGCGAGGGCGTCTACGTGCTCAAGCTCTTCCGGGGGCCCGTCACCCAGACGCTCCAGGTCCACACCAAATACCACCGGGTGGTGCGCAGCGAGGTGAGGGGTGTCCCCGGGTACGACCTGGCCTTCGGCAACATCAAGCAGGAGGGCTCGGTCGTCTTCCCCAAGGAGGTGAAGCTCCTGGCGGAGGTGGCCGAGACGGAGCTGCGCCTGCGCTACAGCGATGTCACCCTCAACGGGCCTCCGGACCTGACCCTCTTCGAGCTGGCGCCCCCCGAGGGCGCGCGCGTGGTAGAGGTGGATGCGCGGGGGAGGGAGGTGGCCCCGGGGCCTGCTCCCTCGCCCCCCGTACCGCCCGGCTCCTGAAATCTGCGGCGGTAAATGCCCGGAAAGGTAAATCTCGGTCTAAAATGGCCCTCTTACGGGGACTGTCGGGTTTCCCCCCGGATGCGACATGGCACAGATCAAGCTTGGCGAACTGCTGATCAAGGCGAACGTGCTCCAGGAGAGCCAGCTCAAGGCGGCTCTGGCGGAGCAGGCAAAGTGGGGAGGTAAGCTGGGAGAGATCCTGGTCCGCATGAGCCTCGTCTCCGAGGACATCCTGGTCCGGGCGCTCTCCAAGCAGCTGAACATCCCCGCCGTGAACCTGGACGCGGTGCAGACACTGCCGCCGCACGTGCGATCCAAAGTCCCCGCCCAGACGGCCCGGGACTTCGCGATCCTGCCGCTGCAGCTTCGCGACGACGGGAAGACGCTGGTGGTCGCCGTCGCGGACCCGCTCAACGTGCGCCACCTGGACGAGCTGCGCGCCATCACCAAGTGCCGCATCGTGCCCAACGTGGCCGGCCGCACCTCGATTGCCCGCGCCTACGCCCGCCTCTACGAGGACAACGCGGAGCTGGCCGACGCGGACACCAACTTCAAGGTGATGGACGCGCACGGCCGCACGGTCATCAAGAACATGCGGGACGGCTCGTCGCAGCAGGTGTCCGCGCCGCCTCGGCCCGCGCCGGTGGGCGGGGCGCCTGCACCGGCTCGGCCCTCCGTGTCGGACGTACCCGCGGTGAAGCCCGCGGCGACGGGCAGCCCCTCCGAGCTGCTGAAGACCGTCGAGGAGGTGCAGCGCAAGGAGGTGGCCGCCCTCAAGGCCATGGTGGAGCTGCTCATCGAGAAGGGCGTCTTCACTCGCGAGGAGTACATCGCGAAGGTCAAGCGGTAACATCCCGCCATGCGCAAGAAGATCGGCGAGCTGCTGGTCGAAGCTGGGTTCGTGACGGACGCGCAGGTGCGCACCGCCCTGGGCCAGAAGCGGTCCTTTGGCCGCGGTCACCGCCTGGGCTCGGTGATGGTGTCCATGGGGATGATCAGCCCCAAGCAGCTGGCGCGCGTGCTGGCCACGCAGTTCGATCTGCCCTTCATCGAGCTGCCGGACATCCCTCCGGAGGTCACCGCGCTGCTCTCGCTCGACTTCCAGTCCGAGCACCGCATCGTGCCCTTCAAGCTCGAGCAGGAGGGCAAGACGGAGCGGCTGCACGTGGCGGTGGAGGATCCGGGGGATCTCTCCCTGATCGACGAGCTGCGCTTCCAGCTCCACAAGACGCTGCGCGTGTACGTGGCCTCCTCGGATGACCTGGACAACGCGCTGGCCATGGCGCGCGGGGAGAAGTTCGACATCGTCCAGGCGATGGACGACGACGGGGGGATGAAGATCGAGCGCGGGGCGCCCGTGGTGCAGGGCAACCTGATGAACGACGAGGACACCCCGCCCATCCCCCGGCCGCGGCCTCCCATCCTGAGCCCGTCGCCCGCCATGCCGCCGCCTCCGCCGAAGGAAGCGGCGACCGACTTCATCGACGATCTGCTCGGGACGAAGAAGCGTCCCCCCGCGCCGCCTCCCGCGCCGCCGCAGCCCCCGCCGCCCCCGCCTCCCGAGCCGGAGGCGCCCGGGGCTCCGAAGGTGCCGGTGATCATGTTCGGCGGGGCCGCGAAGAACGTGAAGCCGCCCGAGCGGAACCTGCCCCCGAACTTCTCGGAGGAGGATCTGCGGGTGCTCGACGATCTCGAGCGCATCTCCCAGGGGGAGGAGCCGGCCGTTCCCACGCAGAAGATCATGCCGGCGCAGATGGTGGCGGCCCTCGTCCGGCTGCTCATCAAGAAGCGCGTCATCCAGGAGGAGGAGTTCCTGGACGAGCTGTCCCGGAAGTGAGGGGCGTGCCGGGCGGTTCCCGTTGCGTCCCGTGTCCCTGCCCATGAGCGAGCCCCTCCTCGAAGTCCGCGGCCTGAAGACCCGGTTCTCCCTGGAGGAGGGCCCGGTGCTGGCGGTGGACGACGTCTCCTTCTCCATCCCTCCCGGAGGCACGCTGGGAGTGGTGGGCGAGAGCGGCTGCGGCAAGAGCGTCACCGCGCTCTCCGTCATGCGGCTGGTGCCGGACCCGCCGGGCAGGGTGGTGGGCGGGGAGATCCGCTTCAAGGGCCAGAACCTGCTGGCGCTGCCCGAGGAGGAGATGCGCCGCATCCGCGGCCACCACATCTCCATGATCTTCCAGGAGCCGATGACGTCGCTCAACCCCGTGTACACGGTGGGCGAGCAGATCGGCGAGGCGGTGCGGCTGCACCAGAAGCTGGACCGGAAGCAGGCGAAGGCGCGCGCGGTGGACATGCTGCGCCAGGTGGGCATCCCCGCGCCCGAGCAGCGCGTGGACGCCTATCCCCACCAGCTCTCCGGCGGCATGCGCCAGCGGGTGATGATCGCCATGGCCCTGGCGTGCAACCCGGACCTGGTCATCGCGGACGAGCCCACCACCGCGCTGGACGTGACGATCCAGGCGCAGATCCTGGACCTGCTCAAGCGGCTGCAGGCCGAGCGGGGCATGGCGGTGATGCTCATTACCCACGATCTCGGCGTGGTGGCGGAGAGCTGCGACGCGGTGGTGGTGATGTACGCCGGCCGCGTGGTGGAGCAGGCCCCGGTGCGCGCTCTTTTCAGCCGGCCCGCGCACCCGTACACGGCGGGCCTGCTGCGCTCCATCCCGTCGTTCCAGGAGGTGCAGGGTGGGGCGGGGCGCCAGCGGCTGAAGACCATCCCCGGCATGGTGCCGAGCCTGCGCCGCCTGCCGGTGGGCTGCCGCTTCCGGGACCGGTGCGAGCGCGCCCTCGAGGTGTGCGCGCGGGTGGATCCGCCGCTCGAGCTCAAGCGTGACGGCCAGTCCGCCGCGTGCCACAACCCGGTGCCCGCGTCATGACCGAGCCGCTCCTCCAGGTGCGAGACGTGAAGACGCACTTCCCGGTGCGCGGCGGCCTGCTGGGGCGCGTGCGCGGCACGGTGAAGGCCGTGGACGGGGTGAGTTTCGACGTGATGCGCGGCGAGACGCTCGGGCTGGTGGGGGAGAGCGGTTGCGGCAAGAGCACCCTGGGTCGGACGCTGCTGCGCCTCATCGATGCCACCGCCGGCTCCATCCGCTTCGAGGGGCAGGAGCTCACGGGCCTCTCGCAGCACGAGCTGCGCCCCCTTCGACGGCGGATGCAGCTCATCTTCCAGGACCCGTACGCCTCGCTGAACCCGCGCATGACGGTGCGCGACATCATCGGCGAGCCCTTCGCCATCCACGGGCTGGCGCATGGCCGCGAGCGCGAGGAGAAAGTGCTGGCACTGCTGGAGCTGATGGGGCTGCCGCGCGACGCGATGGAGCGCTATCCCCACGAGTTCTCCGGCGGCCAGCGCCAGCGCATCGGCATCGCGCGCTCCATCGCCATGCGGCCGGACCTGGTCATCGCGGACGAGCCCATCAGCGCGCTCGACGTGTCCATCCAGGCGCAGATCGTCAACCTGCTGGTGGACCTGCAGCGCGAGCTGAAGCTCACCTATGTCTTCATCGCGCATGACTTGAAGATCGTCGAGTACATCTCCACCCGCGTGGCGGTGATGTACCTGGGGAAGATCGTCGAGCTGGCGGACGCGGCCGAGCTGTACCGCCGCCCGCGCCACCCGTACACCCAGGCGCTGCTGTCCGCCGTGCCCGTGCCGGACCCGGACCACCCGCGCAAGCGCATCATCCTCCAGGGAGACGTGCCCTCGCCGCTGGCGCCTCCGCCGGGCTGCGCGTTCCACCCGCGCTGCCCCCACGCCTTCGAGCGGTGCCGGCGCGAGACACCTCCTTTATATGCGCTGGGCAACGGCCACACCGCCGCGTGCTTCCTGGCGGAGCAGGACGCCCGAGGTAGCGTGCAGGCCCCCGCAACGGAAGGAGCGCCGGGTGTTCTGGCTCAGCCACCATCGGGAGGATGAGTACAACCGCACCTATGTGCTGGGCGGAGTGCGTGTCTGCGCGCGCTGCCTGGGCACCTACCCGGTGCTGCTGGCCGGCTTCTTCGCCCTCTTCGCGCTGCGGGCCCCGCTCGAGTGGAAGTGGGACGTGCCGGTGGTGCTCGGCCTCACCCTGCCGGCGCTGGGGGACTGGGCGCTCGGTCGCTTCCGGCCCAGGGGAGGCACCAACCTCGTGCGCACCGGGACGGGGGTCCTCCTGGGGCTGGCGCTCGCCCGGTCCCTCTACATCCATGTCCAGAGGCCCCTGCCCGCCGTCCTCCTGGCACAGGCTGCCCTCGTGACAGCCGTCGCGGTCCCTGTCATTCTCGCCACTTACCGAAGGCCACGCCCCGACTAGACCCAACCGCCGCCTCGCCCGTTGAAGGTGAGGGTGGGAGGGGACGGGGATGACCCGTGGCCTCGTACGGGGGAGTGGTGGGACCGGAGATCTCAGACGAACGGCTGATGCTCGCCTTCAAGGCGGGAGATGCCCGTGCGTTCGAGACGCTGGTGCGCAGGCACCGCACGCCGGTCTTCAACTTCATCCTCCGTTTCACGGGGCACCGGGCACGGGCGGAGGACGTGCTGCAGGAGACGTGGCTGAAGGTGGTACGCAACTCCAGGGAGTACGAGGCCAAGGCCAGGTTCACGACCTGGCTCTATACGATCGCGAGGAATCTCTGCGTGGACAGCGCGCGCAAGGAAAGCTACCGGCAGGCCTCCTCCCTGGAGGCACCCACGGGCAATGGGGCCGGCGGCGACGAGGGCCGGCCGCTGGGAGAAGGACTCCCGGACGGCGGAGCCAGCCCCGAGCGCGGCGCGTACAACGCCCGGCTGCGCCCCCTCATCGAGCGCGCCCTGGCCAGCCTCCCGGAAGAGCAGCGCGAAGTCTTCGTGTTGCGTGAGTACAGCGGCATTGCCTTCAAGGAGATCGCCGAGGTGACGGGCGTCTCCGAGAACACGGTGAAGAGCCGCATGCGCTACGCCCTGGAGGGCCTGCGCCGACGGCTGGCGGAGCTGGGCGTGGACGGGGATCTGGCCGAGGACGGAAGGACGGTGGCGGGATGAAGCCCCAGAACCTGCACGCGCAAGAGGACCGGCTCCTCGACTTCGTCTACGGCGAGCTGCCTCCCCACGAGGCCCGCGCCGTGGAGTCCCACCTCGAGGGGTGCGCCCGGTGCAGCGAGCTGCTCGCGGACATCCGCGGCGTGCGCACCACCATGTCGCAGCTGAGCATGGAGCCCGCTCCCGACGCGGGCCTGGAATCGCTGATGGCCTATGCCCAGCAGGCCGCTCGCAACGCGGCCGCGGGCCCCGCGCCCAAGCCCACCTGGTGGCGGCGCTGGCTGCTGCCCGTCGCGGGCGTCGCCGCCGTGTCCGTCTTCGGCCTCGTCACCCTCCAGGTGAGCAAGTCGGTGAAGCTCAGCCCGGATCTCTCCGCGGCGAAGAGCGAGTCGGTGCGCGACGCGGAGCCTGCCCCGGTGGCCTTGTCCGTGCCCCCTCGCGCCGAGCCCGCGCCCGCGCAGGTGGCCATGGCTCCCGCGCCCGCTCCTCAGGCGCCGGCGAAGCAGGACGCCCTGGCCGAGGCCGCGCCCGCCAGGCCCCAGCCCACGGGGATGGCGGATGACCTGACTCCTCCGCCGTCTCCGGCGGCCGAGGAGATGGCGGAGCTGGGTGACGGCTACCCGATGAAGCAGGCTCCCCGGAAGAAGGCCTTCGTGGCTGGCACCAAGAAGCTTCCTCAGGACTGGAGCAACGCGGGCGCGAGCGCCGGCTCCGGGCGTACGAAGGACGCCGAGGACGACGGGGTGGACCGCTTCGCGGACGAGAGCGGAGTCGAGAAGGAGCGGAGCTACGACGACGTGCGGCGCGACGCGGTGACCCAGTCGCGAGCGCTCCTCCAGAACAAGCCGACCACGCCAGGCTCGGTGCAGGGAGGCATGCCCCAGGAGCCCATGGCCGCGCCCGGCGCGACACAGCCCACGGAGGGAGCAGGGCCCGAGGCCGCGAACGGAGCGGTGGCCGAGGTCCAGCAGCAGGAGGCTCCCAAGAGCGAGCCGCTCCGGCTGGGCGGCGGAAGTCGCGCCAGCACGGAGTCCGCCTCGCGGCCCAGGGCCGACACCTCCGGGGACGACTTCGATGATCTGTTTGGCGCCAAGGCCTCCAGCACCAAGAGGGAGCAGTCGGCGAGCACCGCGGCTCCGGCGCCGTCTCCGCCTCCGCCTCCCGCGATGGCGACCGCGAGCGCCAGGCCCGTGATGCGCCCCGAGGCGAAGGGCAAGTCCGCGGAGCCCTCGTCCGCCGAGCTGTCCAAGATGGCGGAGGAGGCCCTCCGCTCCGGGGATCGGGTCCGCGAGGCCCTGCTCCTGCGCCAGGCGCTGAGCGCGGGGGCCACCGGCAGCCTGCGGCTGGGCCTGCTCAACCGGCTCTGTGACGCGGAGTTCGCCATCGGCCGGCGCGAGGCGGCCATCCAGGCCTGCTCCCTGGTGCTGGAGGAGGGGCCCCGCTCCGGAGCCGCTCAGATGGCTCGCAAGCGCCTGGATCTGCATGCCCCCGAGTCCCGGGATGCCAAGAAGGCCGGCTCCAAGGCCGCCAAGAAGGCCGCCGACATGGAGGCCCCGGCCTCGGCGGCTCCGGCCGACGCTCCGTGAGCCCCGTGATTCCAGTCTGGGCGGAAGTCGGGAAAGGAAGGGAAGAGTCGGTCCAATTGACCGATGCGACCGCCGTTCCCTCCTCCTGATAATGGGAAGCATGGATTCAGGGGTGTCAGGTCGGGAGTCGGGCCAGGTCGCCGTGGAGGCGGCGCTGATCATGCCGCTCATGGTCTTCATGGCGCTGGGGATCATCCAGCTCACGATGATCCAGCACGCCAAGCTGATGACGGAGTACGCGGCGTACCAGGCGGCTCGGGCGGGCATCGTCTGGAACGGCAACAACGAGCGCATGCATGACGCGGCCATCGTGGCGCTGCTGCCGACGATGGGGCGCACCGACGACCTGGCGAGCCTGGCGACCACCTGGGCGCTGCACCAGACGTACGACACGGCGCTGCGCACGCTGGCGTGGAACGCCACGCAGGTGAAGCCGCCGTCCACCTTCAACGGCTCCAACCTGTTCGGGATGATCCGGGTGGACACCATCAACCCGGCCTACTTCACGCCCATCGACACGATCTGGAAGCTGCGCGAGGGCTACAACTGGCAGGAGCTGGACTTCGACGGGGCGGACAGCTTCCCGGAGGTGCCGGCGCTCGAGAACAACATCCGCAAGTTCTTCAACCTGCCCGAGCCGGACGACGCGGAGACGGTGTACCGCAAGGCCACGCGGCTCACCATCCGCCTGCGCTACTGGTACGAGATGCGCGTGCCGTTCGCCAACTGGGTCATCTTCACCTCGTGGTACGCCTCCAACGCGCAGGTGGCGCTCTACGGCGGCATCGACAGGCCCACGCTGGAGAAGAGCAACCTGCTCAACAAGAACGTCAACCTGGACGCGCTCAAGGGCAAGGCCCAGGGGCTGGACCACCAGCGCGGCTACAACACCGTGTACGCCCCGGAGATGTGGGTCCTCTGGGGGCTGGCCACGGGCAGCATCCCCCTCATCTCGGACGCGGTGGGCCGGCGCTACTTCCTGCCGCTGACGGCCACCTACTCCATGCGCATGCAGTCCAACTTCCACCGGAAGTGGATCCTGCACCTCAACCCGGACTGGGGCCTGTAGTCCATGTTCACCCGCGTTCTTCGACAGAGCTTCAAGCGCCAGGAGGGACAGGCCCTCGTCGTGGCCGCGCTGCTCGTGCTGGTGATGTCCATCGCCGTGCTCACCACGGTGAACCTGGGCCACACCATCCACGAGCGCGTGCGCCTGCAGAACACGGCGGACGCGGCGGCCTACTCCATGGCCGCCATGGAGGCGCGCGCCTTCAACTTCTACGCGTACGCCAACCGCACCCAGGTGTCGCACTACGTCTCGGCGATGATGTGGCAGTCCCTGCTGTCACTCATCTACTTCGCCGAGGCCTTCGTCACCGACATCTACGGGTTCATGCGCACGCTCAACCCGTGCTCGGGAGATCCGTCCGGGGCGTTCTGGACGGTGGCCTGTCCCATCCTCGAGAACGTCGTGCCGTACGTCAGTCAGATATTGAGGGTGATCGACCGGTTCATGTCCACCTTCAAGAGTCTGATCCAGGTGTTCCAGACCGCCCTACGAAGCCTCAACCCGGACAAGTGGATAGGCCGCGGGCTCATCCCCGTCCACCGCCTGCTCAACTCGGCCATGTTCCTGGCCTCGCAGGCGGTGATGCTGGCCACGTCGACCCAGGTGCTGCAGACCACCGACTCGGTCATCTTCGACAACGACAAGAACGTGGACTCGAAGCTGAGCCAGCTCGCCTCGGGCGCGCTCAACACGTGTCTCTTCGATCAGGCGCACTACCGGGAGTCGGGGGGCAGTCCGCTCTCGGCGCCCCACAACCCGCTGACGCCCATCGAGCCGACCAAGAAGAAGCACACGGAGAAGGAGGCGCGCGCCAAGCGCGTCATGGCCGGCATCACCAACGCCACCCGCTATGGCTGCGACGCCAGCGGCGGCTCGTGCCCGGAGGGCTTCGTCACCTCGCGCAAGCTGGGAGATCTCATCCCCCTGCCGGACGGCCTGGGCCCCATCCGCGATCTGCTCAGCACGGACGTGGACACGCCCCTGCTCAAGTTCGCCAAGTACGGGCAGACGCGCTTCGTCACGGCCAACAACCCCAACCGCGCCAAGGCCATCGCCCTGGACGAGCCTCGCAACACGATCCGGGACTGGAACGACGGCATCCAGCCCACGCTCGGCCGGCTGGCCCAGGGCGACAACCTGGCCTCGGACGATCTGTACTGGCTCAAGTTCGGCCCCGAGAACCTGGGCCCCCTGTTCCGCAACCCGCTGGCGTGCCGCGACGACGACAACCCCCGCGAGTGCTGGGGCGATCCGCGCAAGGGCCTGGGCGAGAGCGGCGGCAACAAGCTGACCTTCAAGAACACGATGAAGACCAGCATCTGGGCGATGAACGCGTCCGAGGACTCGTGGGACGACGGCGGCGTGCACTGGCGCGTCCACTACACCCAGGAGCCGGTGGGCGACAGCTGGCGCAGGCTCTACCGGCCAGAGGGGCCCGAGTCGGAGATCGGCGTCCACCGCACCGAGGTCTGCGTGGCTCGGGGCAAGGTGTTCGGCATCTGTCCGGCCCCGGAGATCGACGTCTTCACGGCCAACGTCATGCCCGCCGAGGACGGCAACCACCCCTGGCCGGGCATCGTCCCGTTCATGCACTTCGAGCCCGGACAGTACGGCGACACGTGCGGCAGCGCGGTGAGCAGCGAGGGCTCGGCCACCCGCTACAAGCACGACTTCAACCAGCCCTCCACCTGGGCGGTGCTCAACAAGACGGCCGCGCAGATGACCAACGCCGGCAACACCGACCACGCGGGTGTCGGCTCCAACGCGCCCGCGCTCCTGAACACGGAGGGCAAGGTGCAGTGGAAGTTCTCCAGCAACACCGCGACGCTGGAGATGAAGAACAACCGGATGAAGTTCCTCAACGCCATCGAGGGGCTGAACGTCATCTCCCGCGGGCAGACCTACTACCACCGGCCGGGCAACTGGGCCGAGCAGCCCAACTTCTTCAACCCGTACTGGCGGCCTCGGCTGGCCTCCGTCTACCAGGGCAGGCACTCGCTGCCGCTGGTAGGGGATCTGGCGGACAGGCTGCCAGGACAGCTGAAGGCCATTCCGCCGAAGATCATCACCCACTGAGGCCCCACCGATGAGACGACCCAGAGCCCAGCGTCCATACGCCCGGCGTGGTGCCGCCACGGTGGAGTTCGCCCTCATCGCGCCGGTGCTGGTGATGATCCTGCTGTTCAGCATGTACCTCACCGAACTGGTGAGGGCGAAGCTCAAGCTCCAGGAGTTCGCGCGCTACGTCGTCTGGGAGATGACGAGCTACACACTGAGCGACACCGCCAACGCCCAGCACGATCAGGCCTTCGCCGACGCGCAGCGGGAGATGATGGAAGAGGCCGTCGAGCGCTTCCGGGACATGGACTCGGTGGAGCCGGACGCGCCGCGCGGCAACTTCGTGGCCCAGTACGCCGACGTGGCGGGCACGGTGCGCAACAAGGAGATCCCCCTCTTCGAGGCCGGGCTCGCGCTGGGCAACGACGGCAGCGGGCTGGCCAGCGAGGTGGTCGGCGCGGCCAACGTCGGCGTCAATAATCTGCTCGGCGGCTGGGGCTTCAACACCAAGGGCTGGGTGGAGGGCGAGGTGAGCATGCGCTTCAACGACGTGCTCATCCCCCAGAGCTACCTGGACGAGGGTGGGGCAGGGGGCTTCTTCACGGTGGACCCCTTCGGCGGCCGGAGCATCCGCAGCCTGGGGCTCCAGTCGCGCTTCTCCATGTACGCCGATCCCTGGAACCTGGAGGACGGCTCGGATGCCACCATGCGCGGCCGGCGCGCGGGCGCGCACCGCAAGGGGCCCGCGGACATGCCCCACGGCCTCTACCAGCAGGTGGACCGGATGGTGTTCCTCGGCATCAAGGACAAGCTGGAGTCGGAGGTCGCGGGCGTCGACCAGTTCCGTAACTTCTTCAGCAACTTCGCTCCGGACTTCGTGGGCACCTTCGTCGTCTCGCACAACTATGGCCCCAGCCCGTCGGGAGACGCCGCCTCGGACTGGGGGCGCGAGTGCATCGGCGAGGACACGGGCATCGAGTCCTATCCCCCCGAGGCCGAGGGCGGGCTCAACAACCTGAACAAGTTCTCCCAGATCGACTGGCCGCGGCCCACGTGCTTCGAGACGGCGCCGTTCCGGGATCAGCCCTACGACAAGTCCCAGTACATCCAGATCTTCAAGGCGCGCGGCCAGTACTTCATGGGCTGCAAGAACGCCCAGGCCGCCGACCCCTCCGCGCCCAAGAGCGACGAGGGCACCCGAGGCGATGAGAGCAAGCCGTATGCGATCGACTGCGAGTAGAGCGCTGGCCCGCGTCGGGCTGTCGAGCGTGCTCCTCGTGGCGATGGCCGCGGGCGCCGAGCAGGAGCTGCCCGTGTACCCGGGCGCCGTGCACACGCGCATCGGCAACGATCTGGTGATCGCCGGCGAGTACTACCGGCTGGCCTACTTCACCACCGACGACTCGATGGAGAAGGTGGTCGAGTACTTCGCTCGCCACTGGCGCCAATTGGGCTACCCCACGGTGGTGGAGGGGGATCTGCGTGAGGAGGCCGTGGTGTCCGCCCTCTACACGCGCGAGGGCCTGCAGCGCGGCGTGGTGGTGCGCCGGCACCTGGGCAAGACGGTGGGCTTCACGGCCTTGAGGGACCTCTGGGTGCGCGCCCCGCGCAAGCCGGGCAGCGGGCTGGTGAAGCTGGAGGGCACCTTGTTCAGCCAGGACCTCACCACGCGGGACGATCCGGGCGGCTCGCAGCACCGCTCGTCCCTGGTGCAGGGCAGCCTCGACAGCGTCCGCCAGCAGGTGTCCGAGTCCATGACGCGGCAGGGCTACTCCCTGGTGCGCGAGGCGGGGATGAAGACGGAGGACGGGCCGCGCTTCACCCTGGAGCACTCCCGGCAGGGCGCGCAGGTGGTGACGACGCTCAGCCGCGTGGACGAGCAGACGACGGCGGTGCTCCAGATGTGGGTGGGCTCGGACCGGCCGGACGCCCTGCCCAACAACGAGGCGGTGCGCCAGAGCCGCGCGGCCTGGGAGCGCGAGCAGCAGGAGAAGAAGGCCCGCGCGGAGGGCTCGCCATGAGGATGCTGGCGCTGGCGCTCGTGCTGCTCGTGGCCACCCCGGCCCCCGCGGCCATGCCGGGCAAGAGCCTGCTGGACCACCTGGCCAAGGGCCTGCGTACCACCCAGGTGGGCGACTGGGTGACGTACAAGCTCGACGGCGGTGGGGCGCGCGTCCACTACTGGCGCCTGGCGGTGGTGGGGGAGGAGAAGGACGCGCAGGGCCGCGACGCGCTCTGGCTGGAGATGGAGATGGGCACCCACCCGGCCATGCGCGCGCCGCTGTCGCAGATGCGCATGCTCGTGGCCCGGGGCAACGGGGTGGCCTTCGATGCCAGCGGCATCACCCGCCTCATCGTCGCCATGGGCTTCGACCGGCCCCAGGAGTACTCCCAGGAGGCGCTTGACTGGGTGCTCACGAAGCGCCCGTCGCCGCAGCCCCGGCCCGCCCGCTCCGCTCAGCGGCTGGCGGACCCTCCCGTGGTACGCTCGGGGCAGGAGACACGCCTCATGACCCCGGCGGGCACGGTGTCCGCCGTCCCCGTCGAAGTTCTCTACCGCAGCACTGTCATCAAGCGCACGTGGGTGAGCCGTGAGGTCCCCATCCTCCAGCTCGCGAAGGTGGAGATCCCCCGGATTGCCCACGCGCTCGAGGTCTTCGAGTATGGAGTGAACGCCAAGAGCCGCATGCTGCTGCCAGACCCCAAGACACCGCGGGTCAAGTTGGAGTATGCGGAGAAGGCGTTCCCCCAGCTCCCTTGGTTGGAGGAGGAGAAGCCATGAAGCACCTGAACCAGACCCGGACCCACCGCCGCCTTCAGCGCGGTCAGGCGATGGTCGAGTACTCCATGATCAACTGGGTCCTCATCGTCGCCCTCATCATCGCCTCGTCGGTGAAGATGGACTGGGGCGGCTCGCAGGACCAGAACGTCATCGACCTGTTCCTCCAGGCGTACCAGGTCTATTACGACTCCTATTACTTCGTGCTGAACCTGCCCTTCCCGTGACGGGGAGGAGTGAGGCGCCGGGCCGCTCTCCGCCAGGCCTGCGCCTGATTCACGCGGCCATCTTCCTCGCCATCGCGGCGGGGGTGGTGGCCGCTGCCGTTCCGGAGTGGCGGCAGGGGCTGTTCGCGCTCGGGCGCCCCTACCACGCCGGCCCGCCGCCCAGAGCCCTGCTCGTGCTGGGCTCGGTGCTGGCGGCCGCGGGCGGCGCGGGGCTGCTGGTGGCGCTGGCGCGAGGCCGCTCCGCCCCCCTGGGCGTCTCCTGGCTCATCCTCGGGAGCGCGGGTGTCGCGGTGCTCGGCGCCGCCGGGAGCCCTCCTCGGGAGTTCCCCTCCGAGCTCGCCCTCAACACCCGGCTCATCCAGCTCGGCCAGCGCGTGCAGGCCTTCATGGTGGGCCAGCTCCAGGAGCGCGGCGAGGTGCCCGTGGCGCACGAGCCCTGGCAGGAGGCGCTCGCGCGAGCCGCTCCCGCCGAGAGCCCCATCCGCACGCGCTCCTTCCGGCAGGTGCCGCCCCAGGTGGTGCGAGTGCGCACGCCCGAGGCCCGGCCGGAGCCCCTCGTCCCGGGCTCGCTGCTGCTCTGGGTCAGCCCGGACGGGGCCGCCTTCGAGCTCCGCCTCGTGGGGCTCGAAGGCGGCCTGCCCCGGGTGCTCGTGGACGACGCCGGTGCCCCCGTGGTGCTCCACGGCCTCTACAATCCGAACCTGCCCGACCCGGGTGGACCTGCCCCCTGAGACGAATGCCTCCATGCCCTCCCAGCAGGTAGGTTGGAGGACTTCGAACCCCTGAAGATCGTTGATGCCGCTCCGCGTAGCGAGAGAGGCCTCTTCGGGAAGTCCAGGGATTCCGGGCTTATCCAGGGAGGTCGCTTTGACACCAGCGGCGTCATGCGGATAACATCGCACCCCGTTTTGGACCCCGCGTGACCACGCGTTCCATTCCCTCGACAAGTTTCCAATCGCCGCACGGCGTCCCCGCGCCCCCCCTGGGAGGTCTCGAGCAATGCTGAAGGGTAAGACTCCACTCGTCGTCGCACTGGTACTCGGTCTGCTGGCCGGTGTCGTGGCGTACTCCGCCATCAAGAAGAAGGAGGCGGACGTCCGCCGCGGCTGGAACCTGGTGCCGGTGGTGGTGGCCTCCCAGGACATCCCCGAGGGCACCGTGGTGACCTTCGACATGATCTCCCAGCGCTCGGTGCCCGAGCAGTTCGTCACCTCGTCGGTGGTGAAGCCGGACTCCGCGTCCTACGTGGTGAACCAGAAGGTGCTGGTGCCGCTGCAGGCGGGTGATCCGCTGCTCTGGAGCCAGTTCGAGACCACGAAGGCCGCCGAGCGCCTGTCCACCAAGGTGCAGAAGAAGACGCGCGCCATCACCATCGACGCCAAGGCGGCCACGGCGGTGGGCGGCTGGATCCGGCCCAACGATCACGTGGACGTGATCGGCACCTTCCGCGACCCGCAGACGGACGAGAGCGTGGCGGTGACGCTGCTGCAGAACGTGATCGTGCTGGCCACCGGCAAGATCACCGGCACCACCAACGTGAACCTCATCCCCGAGAACCAGCGCGAGTACAGCAACATCTCGCTGATGGTCATCCCGGAGGAGGCCGAAATCCTGGTGCTGGCGCAGGAGCTGGGCGCGCTGACGCTGTCGCTGCGCAACGATGACGACGTGGACATCATCGAGGAGCGCGGCCGCGCCACCATCAGCACGCTGCTCTCCGGCGAGCGCACCCGCGTGCTGGAGAAGAAGCGCGCCGAGATCATCCAGATCATCAAGGGCAACTCTTCCGAGAAGAGCGCCTCCCCCGGCCCGCAGTAGTCGGCGTGCCTGAGTCCAGCCCCCCAGGGAGCGTCAGCGCATGCTGCCAGGAATAGTCCTACTCCTCGTCACCGGCTCGGTCTTCTTCTTCAGCCTGGTGATCTTCACCGTGCTCGCGAAGGCCTACGAGCAATATCAGGAGCGCTACGTCGCCAAGTCGATGAACGACTTGAGTGACATGTTCCTGTTCATCGACCCGCGGCAGATGTTGATCCTCAACATCGCGTCGATGTGCCTTCTGGGCATCCTCAGCTACATCATCTTCAACCCCATCATGTGCGTGGGCTGCACCATCTTCGGCTTCTTCCTGCCGATGCTCCTGGTGAAGTACTACCGCAAGCGCCGCATCAAGAAGTTCAACGTGCAGCTGGTGGACGCGCTGCAGGCCATGGCCAACGCCTTCAAGGCGGGCCTCACCTTCCCGCAGGCGGTGGAGCACGTGGCGCGCGAGGCGATGCCGCCGCTGTCCCAGGAGTTCGGCCTCTTCGTGAAGGAGATGAAGCTGGGCGTGCCCCAGGAAGAGGCGCTGGTGAACATGGCCAAGCGCGTGGGCAGCGACGACCTGGAGCTGGTGGTGGTGTCCACCAACATCGCGCGCCAGCTGGGCGGCAACATGGCGGAGATGTTCGAGACCATCTCCACCGTGATCCGCGAGCGCTTCCGTCTGGAGGGCAAGATCGACGCGCTCACCTCCCAGGGCAAGCTGCAGGGCTGGATCGTGGCGTCCATGCCGGCGGTGCTCGGCATGGTGCTCAACTCGATGCGTCCCGACCTGATGGAGCCGATGATGAACCACCTGTTCGGCTACATCCTGGTGACCCTGATCGCCATCATGGAGATCCTGGGCATCCTCATCATCCGGCGCATCGTCAACATCGACATCTAAGGAGCAGCGACCGTGCACGACATCATCACCACGTTCCTGCTGGGTGGCTCGGCGCTGTTCGCGGCCGCGGCCGCGGCCTTCCTGGGCGTGGGCCTCTACAACAACTTCTTCGAGCGCTTCGTCACCGAGGTGGCCGAGGAGTCCGCGGGTGGCGTCCGAGGCGTTGGCTCGGTGGCCATCCGCAAGCTGGGCGCCATGAACCGGCGCGTCATGTGGCCCAGCTACGAAGCCAAGATGCGCAAGAACCTGATCAAGGCCGGCGATCCCTCGGGCTACAAGCCCGAGGACATCATGGCCTTGCAGGAGATCGGCTGGGTCGTCGGCCTGCTGATGGGCCTCATCCTCGCCAACGGCCTGGGGCTGAACCTGGCCTGGTCGCTGGTGATGGCCAAGTTCGGCATGTTCTACCCGCAGATCTGGGTGAACGATCAGGTGAAGAAGCGCCACCTGCTCATCTCCCGCGCGCTGCCCTACAACCTGGACCTGCTGACGCTGTCGGTGGAGGCGGGTCTGGACTTCACCGGCGCGCTCGCCAAGGTGGTGGAGAAGGGCAAGGCGGGTCCGCTCAAGGACGAGCTGGCCCTGGTGCTCAAGCAGCTGAAGATGGGCAAGACGCGTGAGGAGGCCCTCAAGGCCATGATCGTCCGCGTGGACCTGCCGCCGCTCACCACCTTCGTCACCGCGCTCATCCAGGCGGACAAGATGGGTACCAGCCTCGGCAAGGTGCTGCGCATCCAGTCCACGCAGATGCGCATCGACCGCACCCAGCGCGCCGAGAAGCTGGCTGGCGAGGCCCCGGTGAAGATGCTCTTCCCGCTCATCGCGTGCATCTTCCCCACGGTGTTCATGGTCCTCTTCGGGCCCATCGTGTTCCAGTTCATGTTCGGCAACGTCGGGGGCTAGGCCCTGGGGTTCCGGCTGACCATCGCGAAGGGCCTCCAGGAAGGGCGGGAGATCACCTTCGAGGATGAAGAGATCCGGATCGGCCGCACCTCCGAGAATGACCTGGTGCTGCACGATCAAGGGGTGTCCCGCCGCCATGCGCGCATCTTCACGCGTGGCGGCAGGAGCTTCGTGGAGGATCTGGGCAGCACTGGCGGCACTCTGTGCGACGGCAGGCCGCTCGCGCGCGCGCAGGAGCGAGAGCTTCGCGGCGGAGAGCGGCTGGCCATCGGCGCGGTCGAGTTCATCTTCAGCCCGCTGAAGACGCAGGCCTCGGCGTCCTCAAGTCCCGTCACCGCTCCGGCGGCCCGGCCGCGGTCGAGCACCCTCGTCACCCGCGCGCAGACCGTGCAGGAGATGCAGGCCATCGAGCGGGAGGACACCGGCCGTCACCGGACCCTCCTCGAGGTGGAGCTCAAGGGCGTGGACCCCGCGCCGACGGAGGTCATGACCCAGCAGGCGGTGCTCGAGGCCGCGGCGCGCGCGATGGCGGTGCCCGCCGCGCCGACGACGATCATCCCCCAGCAGGCGGTGCTCAAGGCCGCGGCGCTCGCGAAGGCCGCCGCCGCGGCCTCGGAGGACTCTGACTCCACCTCCACCGTCACCCGGGTCACCGAGCCGCCGCTTCCCCGTGGGGCTCAGCGCCCGAGTGCCGCTTCGCCGGCCGCCAGCGGGCCGTCCGCCGCCGAGCGGGCCCGGCTGCGCCGCCAGCGAGGCAACTCCCTCGGCGGCAAGCTCCTGTCCTGGTGGGAGGAACTGTCCCCGCGCCACAGGTCCATCGCCGGGGTGGTGGCCGGACTGGTGATCGTGGCCGTGGTGGGCGTGCTGGTGGTGGTGCTCGGCCCGGAGCAGGGCACCGCTCGTCCCCAGGGGCCGGAGCCCGCCGAGCTGGGCTTCACGCCCATTGCGGACTCCTTCGGCCTGGGCCAGGGCGTCACCTGGACGCAGCCGGATCAGAAGACGTTCCACTTCCAGTACGCCTCTCCGACCCGGGCGCTCGCTGTCCTACACTACCAGGCCCGGGACGTCGCCTCCGCGCACGAGCTGGCCATCAGCCTCAACGGGGCGGCGCTCGGGTGGGTTCCCCAGGACAACCTGGAGGCGGATGAGCGCGAGCTTCAGATGATGCTCCCCATCCACCTGCTGCACCGCGATCAGCCCAACCAGCTGTCCTTCGACTCGGTGCTCAACCCCCCGGGGAAGGACCCCTGGCGGGTGTGGAACGTGTACGTCGAGGTCATCCCCGTGCCGGAGCTGCCAGCCGAGCAGCTGCTCGCCAAGGCGAGCAAGGAGGCGGACGCGGGCCGGCGCTTCTACGAGCAGAAGGATGTAGGCTCGGAGAACCTGTTCAAGTCCTGGAAGCTCTTCCGCTCGGCGTGGCTCACGCTGGAGGCGCTCGACCAGAAGCCGGAGCTGCACGCGGACGTGCTCTTCATGCTGGCGCAGACGGCCCAGGAGCTGGACCGGCAGTGCCGTCTCCTGATGCTCGATTTTCAACGCAGCCTGCAGTACCGGGACGGAGACAAGGCCCGAGCCACCGTGGAGGAGGTCATGCGGCGCTTCCCTACCACCGAGCATCGCTGCCACAATCTGGCCCTAGAGAAGGCAAATCAGTACGAGCTTCCGATATAATTCCGGCTCTCATGTAGCATGCAGGAAGCGGTGATTTCCCATGGCGAATCCTCCCCCGGCGCGACGTCGGTCGACATCCACTTCTGGCTCTGGCGGTCCCCCCAGCGGCACGGGACAGCAGCGCCCCGTGCGTAGGACGGGGACGACGGCGCCGGCGGTGCGGCCCGCCGAGCCCATGGCCTTCAACGGTCCCAAGCTGGTGGTGACCGCCGGCCCCAAGGCCGGTGAGGAGTTCAACCTCGAGGACGAGGAGTACGTCGTCGGACGCTCGACGGACAACCCGATCTGCATCCAGGACAGCTCCGTCTCGCGCAAGCACATCATGCTGCGCCGGGTCGGCAGCGGCTGGACGGTGAGCGATCTGGGCTCGGGCAACGGCACGCTCGTCAACGGCGAGCCCATCACCGACGAGACGGTGCTGGGCAACGGCGACGTCATCACCATGGGCGACTCGGAGGTGACGTTCTCCGACGTGGCCAACTCGACGATGATGGTGGCGATCACGCCGGGCCCCTCGCGCCCGCGTCCGGCCGCCAGTGGCGCGGCGCCGCCGCGTCCGGGCCGCTCCGAGCGCGTGCGCCCCGGCCGCACGATGGCCAAGCCGGTGGATCCGGCCGCCCAGAAGAAGAAGAAGCTCATGGTGGTGGCCGCCGGCGTGCTCGTGCTGTTCGCGGGCGCGGGCCTGGTGGTCGTGCAGATGCGCAGGACCGCCATGGAGCAGGCGCAGCAGCTGGCCCGGCTGGAGGAGATCAAGCGCGAGCAGGAGCTGGCGGCGATCTTCGAGGACGCCAAGAAGCAGATCCGCGAGGGCAAGTGGATCGAGGCCAAGGCCCGGCTGACGGAGCTGCAGTCGAGGGATCCGGAGCGCGGGGGCCTGCAGGACTACCTGGAGCGGGTGGATCGAGAGATCCCCAACCAGCAGCACGTGGCGGCGGCGCAGGCCGCGCTCGCCGAGAAGAAGCTGGGCCTGGCCAAGGTGGAGCTGGACAAGGTCAGCCAGGACACGACGATGTTCGACCTGGTGGCCAAGCTGAAGCGCCAGCTGCAGGACACCGCCGACGCCCAGACGAAGGAGGCGCGCGGCCTGCTGGACGGCAAGCAGCTGGATCCGGCCAAGGCCATCACCGACGACGTGCTGGCGGCCTTCCCGGAGAGCCGCGACGCCAGGCTGATCAACGACGAGGCCGCGCGCCTCATCAAGGTCCGCGACACGCCGGTGGCTCCGCCGCCCCCGCCGCCCACGGCGCCGCCCTGGGAGCAGGCCGTGGCCCGCTTCGTGGACGCGGACGTGTCCGGCGCGGTGGCGCTGCTCAACGCGTGCATCGCGAAGTCGCCCAAGTGCAAGGAGCTGCTCAAGGACATCACCGAGTTCAACAACCTCTACAAGAAGCTGGAGGACCTGGACGCCAAGGGGCTGGCTCGGCTGCTGGCGCTGGACAAGGACATCAGCGGGTCGCGTGGGCCCAGCAAGATGGCTCGCAACGCCGGCACGCGCGCGGCGAACATCTTCTACAAGAGCGCCTCGGCGGCGAAGGCCTCGGGCCAGTGGGCTCGCGCCGTGGAGTTCGCCAAGCGCACGCTCCAGGCGGACCCGTCCAACGCCGGTGCCTCCAACATCCTGAGCGATCTGAGGGGCAAGGCGAAGGACATCTACCTGCTGGCGTACGCGCAGAAGGACGCCAACCCCGAGGAGGCGATCCAGAAGTTCAAGGAAGTGATCGCCATGACGCCTTCGGATGACGAGACGCACCAGAAGGCGCAGAAGTGGCTCGCTGACCTCTCGAGATGAAGCGGCGCCGCAAAGCGGGTGAGGAGCAGCCCCCCGCCACCGTGCAGGGGGATCTGTTCGGGCCGGTCGAGGTCTCCGCCGGGCCGCTGGCGGTGGTGGCTCCCGCCGAGCCGCCGGCTCCGCCTCGGGCGCCGCAGTCCGCGTCGGAGAAGGCGCCTGCGCCCGAGAAGGCGCCTGCCGTGGAGAAGCCGGCCGTCGTCGAGCGGCCCGTCGCCGTGGCGCAGGAGGTGTCCGCGCCGCTGCCCTCGCTGCCCGGGGCGCCGGCCCGGCCCGCGCGCATCGTGCTGACGGTGGGCGAGCTGACGCGGCAGCTCAAGGAGACCATCGAGGCGCGCTACGCGCGCGTCTTCGTCCGGGGCGAGGTGTCCGGCTTCCGGGGCGCCAACGCCCGAGGCCACCTGTACTTCACCCTGAAGGACGCGGAGGCCTGCATCGACGCCAAGGTGTGGGCGTCCACGGCGGGCCGGATGCGCTTCGCCCTGCGGGACGGGCTGGAGGTGGTGGCCGAGGGCAGCGTGGACGTGTACGCGCCCCAGGGCCGCTACAGCCTCATCGTCCAGCGCCTGGAGCCGGTGGGGGAGGGCGCCCGCGCGCTCGCCTTCGAGCAGCTCAAGGAGCGGCTCGCGGCGGAGGGGCTGATTGGAGACAGGCGCGTGCGGCCTCCGCGCCCGCTGCCCTTCCTGCCCCGGCGCATCGGCGTGGTGACGAGCCGCACGGGCGCCGCGCTGCAGGACTTCCTGCGCGTGCTGCACTCGCGCAACCCTCGGCTGAGCGTGCTGCTGTGTGACGCGCGCGTGCAGGGCGAGGGCTCGGCGGAGGAGGTGGCGGACGCCATCGAGCGGCTGGGCCGCACGGACGTGGACGTCATCGTCGTCACGCGCGGCGGCGGCTCGGTGGAGGATCTCTGGACGTTCAACGAGGAGCTCGTCGCGCGGGCCATCCACGCCGCGCCGGTGCCGGTGGTGTCGGCCATCGGTCACGAGATCGACTTCACCATCTCGGACTTCGTGGCGGACTGGCGGGCGCCCACGCCCAGCGCGGCGGCGGAGCGGCTCTCGCCGGTGCTGGATGATCTGGAGCTGACGCTGGCCACCCACGCCTCGCGGCTGCGCCAGGGGATGATGCGGCGGCTGGTGGAGCTGCGCGAGCGGCAGGGCAGCCTGTCCGGGCGGCTGGTGGATCCCCGGCGGCGGCTGGGCCAGGAGCGGCTGTTCCTCTCCGAGCAGCTCGAGGCGATGATGCGGGCGCTGCGGCCGGCCCAGCGCGAGCGCCGAGAGCGGCTGCGGGGGCTGCACGAGCGGCTCCAGCGCGCGCGGCCCCAGGCCCGGCTCGGGGAGCAGCGCGCGCACCTGCTGCGGCTGGCGGCGCGGCTCCAGGAGGCGGCCCGGACGAGCATCTCCACCCGGCGGGCGGAGCTGGCCCGGGGGCAGCTGGGGCTGGAGCGGGCCTCGCCGACGGCGCGGGTGGCCACGGAGCGGGCGGGGCTGGCGGACAAGAAGGCCCGCCTGGAGAGCCTGCAGCGGCACGTGCTCTCGGAGGCCCAGCGGCACTTCCAGCGGCTGGAGGCCCGGCTGGATGCAATGAGTCCCCTGAAGGTGCTCTCCCGGGGATACTCGGTGACGTTCCGGCGGCGGGACGGGGCGGTGGTGCGCACCGTCTCGGACGTGCAGCCGGGAGAGCTGCTGGGTATCAAACTCGCGACGGGTGGGGCGAAGACGCTGGACGGCTGTGAGGAGATCGAGGCCACGGTGACGGCCGTCAAGGGGCCGGTGGACTGCTGACACACCGACAGTCCGCACTGGCCCCGGGCGGGGGCGTCCTCTAGAGTCGCGCGCCCATCTTCATGGGTTGGAGGAGTCGGACGTGTCGAAGTCAGGCAAGGCGGTGGAGGCAGCGCCCGAGCCCTACGGGGAGGTGGTGGCGCGGCTGGAGGAGATGGTCGCGAAGCTGGAGAGCGGCTCGCTGTCGCTCGAGGAGTCTCTCAAGGCTTTCGAGGAGGGCATCCGGCTGGTACGCAAGGGCGAGAAGCTGCTCAACGAGGCGGAGCAGCGCATCGAGCAGCTGCTGGTGGACGAGGAGGGTCGGGACGGGGTGGCGCCACTGGCGGCGGGCAATCGGCCCGCGCTGGCGGCGGCTCCCCGGGCTCCGGCCGCGAACAAGGCGCCTGCGGAAGATGACGTTCCGTTCTGACGGGCTCAGCGCGCGGGGGCAGCATGGAGAAGCCCAGAATCATCATCGTCGATGACGACCGCGACACGCGCGAGCTGCTCGCGATGGCGCTGGAGACGGAGGGCTTCGAGGTGTCGAGCGCGGCCAACGGGCTGCGGTTGATCTCCTCGCTGCAGCTGCGTCGTCCGCACCTCATCCTCCTGGACGTGAACATGTCCTGGATCGACGGCTTCGAGCTGTGCAAAGCGGTGAAGAAGAACGAGAACTTCCGCGACATACCGGTCATCTTCGTCAGCGGCCGGGGCGAGCCCGAGGATCGGCGCAAGGGGATGGAGGCCGGGGCGGCGGACTACTTCGTGAAGCCGTTGGATCTCAACCGGCTGATTGCCCGTATTCGAGAGTTGATCCCGGCCCCGGCGCCGGAGGAGCACTGAGCTCGTGAGTACCTTTGATCTGAAGAACTTCCTGCAGGCTCAGCAGGCCCGGATCGAGGCCCTGCTGCATGCACGCTCGGCCCGATTGGAGCCGTCCGGGGCGCCGTCCCGTCTGGCCGAGGCCATGCGCTACTCGCTGATGGCGGGTGGCAAGCGGCTGCGGCCGGTGTTGTGCCTGACGTTCGCGGACGCCATCGCCCAGCAGAGCACCGCGCTGCGCGCCGCGGAGGATGCGGCGTGCGCGCTGGAGTACATCCACACGTACTCGCTCATCCACGACGATCTGCCGGCCATGGACGATGACGATCTGCGCCGGGGCCGGCCCACCTCGCACAAGGTGTTTGGCGAGGCGATGGCCATCCTCGCCGGGGACGCGCTGCTCACGGAGGCCTTCACCCTGCTGGCCTCGGGGCCGGAGCCGGTGCGGGTGGCGCTCTGCCGCGAGCTGGCGATGGCGGCGGGCGCCGCGGGCATGGTGGGTGGGCAGGTGCTGGACATCGCCGAGGATCGTCCCGCGCAGATGGACTACCTGACGCGGCTGCACGGCTTGAAGACGGGCGCGATGATCCGGGCCTCGTGCCGCATGGGCGTGCTGGCGGCGGGCGGTAGCGCCGAGGATCTGCGCCGGGCGGACACCTATGGCGAGGCGGTGGGGCTGGCGTTCCAGATCGCCGACGACATCCTGGATGTGACGGGCGATCCGAAGCTGATGGGCAAGCCGGTGGGAGCCGATGCCGCGGCGGGCCGGTACACCTTCCCGGCGGTCATCGGGCTGGAGGCGTCCTGGGTGCTGGCCGAGCGCATGGTGGCGGACGCGGTGGCGGCCGTGGAGCCCATCGAAGGCGCGGGGGGCCCGCTGGCGGTGCTGGCGCGCTACATGGTGGAGCGGAACTCGTGACGCGACTCCTCCCGGGCCTCCACGCGCCCGCGGACGTGAGGGCGCTGCCCGAGGCGGAGCTGCCGCGGCTGTGTGAGGAGCTCCGGGAGGAGATCATCTCCGTCTGTGGACGGGTGGGGGGCCACCTGGGTGCCTCGCTCGGGGCGGTGGAGCTGGTGGTGGCGTTGCACCGGGTGTTCCACTCGCCGCAGGACGCCATTCTCTTCGACGTGGGGCACCAGGCGTACGCGCACAAGCTGCTCACCGGGCGGCGCGAGCGCATGGGAACGCTGCGGCAGGCGGAGGGCATCGCGCCCTTCCTGGATCCGCGGGAGAGCCCGCACGATGCGCTGCTGGCGGGGCATGCCTGCACGGCGGTGTCGGCCGCGCTGGGGCTGCTCGAGGGGCGGCGGGTGCTGGGGAAGAAGGGGCACGTGGTGGCGGTGGTGGGGGACGGCGCGCTCACCGGAGGGCTCACCTTCGAGGGGCTGAACAACGCCGGAGGCCCGAGGCTGCCGCTGGTGGTGGTGCTCAACGACAACCAGATGTCCATCTCCGCCAACGTGGGCGCCATCCCCGCGCTGCTGCGGACGCGGGAGGCCCGCGCCTTCTTCGAGGGGCTGGGCTTCACCTACCTGGGGCCGGTGGACGGGCATGAGCTGGGGCCGCTGGTGGCGGCGCTGCGCGAGGCCCGCGCCTCGTCCCGGCCGGTGGTGGTGCACGCGCTGACGCAGAAGGGGAAGGGCTTTCCACCCGCGGAGGAGGACGCCCAGACGCGCGGCCACGCCATGGGGCCCTACGAGTGGCGCGACGGGAAGCTGGTGCGCTCGCGCAAGGGCCAGCGCACCTTCAGCGAGGCGTTCTCCGCCGCGCTGGAGGAGGCGATGGCGAGGGACCCGCGCGTGATGGTGGTGACGCCGGCCATGCTGGAGGGCTCCGCGCTGGTGGAGCTGAAGGCGCGCTATCCGGAGCGTGTCCATGACGTGGGCATCGCCGAGCAGCACGCCGTCACCTTCTGCGCGGGGCTTGCCGCGGCGGGGGCTCGGCCCGTGTGCGCCATCTACTCCACGTTTCTTCAGCGCGCGTTCGATCAGGTGATCCACGACGTGTGCCTGCCCGGGCTGCCTGTCGTCTTCGCGGTGGATCGGGCGGGGCTGGTGGGCGCGGATGGGGCCACGCACCAGGGCACCTATGACATCTCCTCGCTCCGGGCGGTGCCGGGGCTGGGGTTGATGGCGCCGGTGGTGGGCGAGGACATTTCTCCCATGCTGGCCACGGCGCTGGAGGCCTCGGGGCCGACCCTCATTCGCTTCCCGCGTGGCACGCTGCCGGCTGTGCCGCCGGAGGTGCTCCTCGGGGCGGCGCCCATCCAGGGGGCGCGCTGGCTGTGGAGGGCGGAGGCGCCGCGCCTGACGCTGGTGACGCTCGGGCCGCTCGGGCTGGCGGCGCTGTCGGCCGCGAAGGCGGAGCGCGGGTGGAGCGTGCTGGACGCGCGCTGCGTGAGCCCGCTGGATGCCTCGGCGCTGCTGGAGGCGGCGGACAGCGGGCACGTGGTGGTGGCGGAGGAGGGGACGACGCGCGGAGGGCTGGGGAGCGCGGTGCTGGAGCTGTACGCGGCACAGGGGCGCTCGCCTCGCGTGAAGCTGATGGGGATGCCGGACACGTTCGTCCCACATGGAGACGCGCGGGTGCAGCGCGCGGCGCTGGGGCTGGACACCGAGGGGCTGCGGCGCGCGGGCCGCGAGCTGCTGGGAGAGGGCCGGTGAAGTCGCGCAAGGAGCGCCTGGACGTGCTCGTGGTGGAGCGCGGGCTGGCCGAGTCTCGAGCCAAGGCCCAGGCGCTCATCCTGGCGGGCCAGGTGGTGGTGGACGACCAGCGGGTGGACAAGCCCGGGGCGCAGGTGTCCGTGGACGCGGAGCTGCGCCTCAAGGGCGAGGTGCTGCCCTATGTCTCGCGGGGCGGGCTCAAGCTCAAGGGCGCCATCGATCGCTTCAAGCTGGACGTGCGCGGGCGGGTGGCGGCGGACATCGGCGCGAGCACGGGTGGCTTCACGGACTGCCTGCTGCAGGAGGGCGCGGTCCGGGTGCACGCCATCGACGTGGGCTACGGTCAGCTCCACGAGAAGCTGCGGAAGGATTCGCGCGTGCGCTCGCGCGAGCGCGTCAACGCTCGCTACCTCACCGAGGAGGATCTCCCGGAGAAGGTGGGTGTGGTCGTCATCGACGTGAGCTTCATCTCGTTGACGCAGGTGCTCCCGTCCGTGCTGCCCTTCCTGGAGCACGGCGGCCTGCTGGTGGCGCTGGTGAAGCCGCAGTTCGAGGTGGGGCGGGAGCGCATCGGCAAGGGCGGTGTGGTCCGCGATGCCGCCGCACGGCAGGAAGCCATCGACGCGGTGGTGGCCTTCGCCCGAGAGCAGGGGCTCACGGTGCGCGGCGTGATGGACTCGACGCTGCCCGGGCCCGCCGGCAACGTCGAGGCGCTGCTCGTCGCCGAGAAGAGCGAGACACCCTAGCACCGTTGCTGCTCCCACCGATGAACGCCGTCCCTTCCGCGGGCTGCCGCATCCGTTGTCAGAGTCCTCTGCTTGGATGGAGGGGCGTGCAACGCGAAGGGTGGCGGGGATGGAACACAAGGGGCTGGTGTCGAGAGTGGCGGAGCAGTTGGAGCAAACGATTGCCCTGGGGCAGTGGCCCAAAGGCAGGCTGCCTTCAGAGCGGCAGATGGCCCAGCGCTATGGAGTGTCGCGCACCACCATCCGAGGAGCCCTCCAGGGGCTGGCCGCCAGAGGACTCATCCGTCAACACCCCGGCCGACAGAGCCGTACGGTGCCCCTGGGCGAAGCGCTGTCGCTGGAGAGCCTGAAGCTGCTGCTGCCCGAGGGCCGCAAAGACATGGACCGCCGGCCGCTGCTCGAGGGGTACTTCGCCCTCAAGCGGGAGGTGACGGTGGAACTACTGGCCGCCTGCTGCGAGCACGCCAGCCAGCCCGCTGTGGAGCAGCTGCTCAATGCCAGCTTCGCGCTGAGAGATGAGGCCCGCTGGCAGGAGAAGCGCAGCCGGTGGGTGGAGCGAGAGTTCGACCTGCTGCGGCTGGCGGCCCAAGCAGCGGACCGTCCCGGCCACCTGCTGCTCCTGATGTCGTTGGAGAAAGCCTTCCGAGGCATGGCGGACGCGCTGCTCCCCGCGCTGCAACCCGCGGCCCTCCAGCAGTGGGCCCAGTGCGTGTTCAACGCCCTGGCCGACCGTGACGCTCAGGCCCTTCGCCAACAGCTGCCGGCGCTGCTGAAGGCCGCCGATGAGCCGCTGCTCGACCGCCTTGCCCCGATGCGCGACGCACACGCCGCGCCCGAGCCCCCACCGCCTGCCAGGGAGGTGCCCGTGTCGGGCGAGAACGCCACCAACTGGTATGCTTGTCATACCAGTTCGCAACAAGTTCGGCCGACAGGCGGGGGCTCGGGCGACGAGGAGGAAGGCGCCAACGGGTGTGCCACTTCGAGCCGGAACGCTCCTTCGGCCCCACCCGCCCAGCTCTCTGTTGATGAGTGGCAGGAGGATTCTTGCGGCCCCGAACCCATTCCGCCTCCACCCGCTTTTCGCTCTGCCACCGGGGTTGTTCCTGGCAGTTCCTGGTCTGCGCCCACTCTGCTTGTTGACTGGGCGCCTCCTTCCTCCTCGGCAGTGCCAGCAGCAAACGCCGGAGACCTATCTGCCCCGTGCCAGGGAGCTTCAACTGCCGTGGCAAGGCAGCCTGTCCCGAGCGAGAGCGAGGCCACTCTGCCGGTGGACACGGCCTCAGGGCTCCTTCTTGAGAGCCTCGTTCGGGGCCACACGCGTGGCGGAGGTGGCGGGGAGCCAGCTCGCGACCAGTGCTGTAAGCATCAGCACCGCGGGGGCACCCACGAAGATGAGGGGATCGTACGTGGAGATGCCGTAGAGCATCGCGGAGAGCGCTCGTGCCAGCAGCGCGGCGCTCGCCAGCCCCGCGAGTAGGCCGAGGCTGGTGAGCCGCAGGCCCTGCCTGACGACCATGCGCAGCAGGCCCGATGGGGTGGCGCCGAGGGCGAGCCGGATCCCCAGCTCTCGTGTCTGCTGAGCCACCCAGAAGGCCAGGATTCCGTAGAGCCCCACGGCGGCCAGCACCAGCGCGAGCACCGCAAAGGCGCCCAGGAGCCCGCTCACCACCCGCATCCGGGCGTAGCTGTCCTCGACGATCTCTTCAATCGGGCGGACCTTGACCATCCGAAGCTGGGTGTCCGCAGCGCGCAGTTGCTGGTGCAGGAGTGGCGCCAGCTGCCCTGCGGGGAGCTGGGACTTCACGGCCAGGCGCAGGGTGCCGGGCATGTCCTGGCTCAGGGGGACGTAGACGTCTCCCAGCGGAGCGGCGGTCAGTCGCTCCATGGGCACGTCCCCGACGACACCGACGATCTCGCGAGGCTGCTGTGGGCCCCAGCTCACGCTCAGCTGGATCCGGGTTCCGAGCGCACTCCGCCCCGGCAGATGGCGGCGCACGAACGCCTCGGAGACGACGACGACAGGCGGGCTGTGGGCCGTGTCCAGCGCGCTCGGGTATCGGCCCTCCTTTAGAGGAATCCCTAGCGCCTTGAAGTAGCCCTCGGTGGCGGACACGTATCCGGCCTGAGCGGTCGTCTCGGTGGAAGCCGTGTCCCCCACGACGCGGAAGCCCGTGGTCTGCCGCCAGACCTCTCCCGAGAAGGGCAGGGCGCCGGTGAGCCCCACCGCGCTCACACCTGGCAGCGCCTCGATTCGGGCGACGAGCTCCTGGGCGACCGCCGAGGCGGCGGCTTCGCTGGCGTACTCTTCTTGAGGGAAGAAGACCTCGCCCACGGTGACGCCATGGGGCTCGAAGCCCAGCGGGACGTGCTGAAGCTTCCAGACCGTGCGGAGCATGAGGCCGGTGCCCACCAGCGGCACCATGGCCAGCGCCAGCTGGACGACGACGAGCACGGACCTGGCCACCCCCATCGAGGCGCCGCGAGCGCCGCGAGCCACGGGAGCGAGCACGGCCTGCCCGTCCCCGCGAGTCGCATGAAGCGCGGGCAGCAGGCCCACCAGCACCGCCGTGGCGACCGAGAGCACCGAGGCGATCACGAGGATGAACGGCTCGACGCCCGGTCCGGTCACGAACTGGGGTGGGATGAGTGTGCTCATCAGCCCGCGTCCCCACAGCGCGATCAGCACCCCGACGGCCCCACCGAGCAGGGCGCGGACCAGGTTCTCGATCAACAGCAGCCGGACCAGCCGGGCCCGGCTCGCGCCCAGCGCGATGCGCACGGCCATCTCGTGCATGCGCGAGCTGCCGCGCGCCAGCAGCAGGTTGGTGAGGTTGGCGCACCCCAGCAGCAGCAGCAGGGCCGCCACGGCGGTCAGGATCTCCAGCTGGGAGGAGGTCTGCTCGACCCAGAGCTGATGGAGGGGCTCCAGGCTCACGCCGGTCAGCTCCTCGCCAGGAACACGCTCGGCGTTCACCGCGAGCTGGGCCAGCTCCGCCCTCGCCTGGTCAGTGGTGAACTCCGGCCGCAGCCGTCCCACGACGCGCAGCGTGGTGCCCAGCTCGGCGTTCGAGCCCGCTGCCAGAGGCTTCCAGAGCTCGATCTCCGGCTCGAACTGGAAGCCGCCGGGAAGGACGCCCACGATCGTGTGGACCTGGTCATCCAGCAGAAGGCTGCGTCCGACGACTCCGGAATCCCCTCCATAGAGGCGCTGCCACAGCGAGTGGGAGAGGACGACCTCGCGGTCACGCCCCGGAACCTCGAGCTCCGCCCCCCAGAGCCGCCCACGGATGGGCTGCACTCCCAGCATGGGAAGCAAGCCGGCCGAAGCCCGAGCCACCTTCAGCCGCTCATCGGAGTGGGCCTCCCGGAGGGTGGTGCTCTCTCCTCGAAAGGCCTCGACCTGGGAGAGGCTCCGCGCCCCTTCACGCCACGCGGTCCACACCGGAAGGCTCACGCGCGTCCGGTCTCGGAGGGGCCCCGCGCCCGCGCCAGGCGTGGTGGTCTGGAAGAGGCGGACGAGCTGGGACGCCTCCGGATAGGGCAGGGGCCGCCAGAGCACCTGGTACACGACGCTGAAGACGGCCGTGGTGGCGCCGATGGCCAGCGCGAGCGTGGCGACGACGACCGCGGTGAACGCCTTCTCGCGAACCATCGACCGGAGGGCGAGCCGGACTTCCTGGAGGAGCGTGGACATGCGCTGGCAGCGGGTAGGCAATGAGGATGCCACGTCCGTTCACTCCGAGCCGATGCTGATTGCCTCGGTGTCCCGATGCCTGTGTGCAGCCCTGGTTGCCCAGGAGGCATGCTCGGAAGTGGGAACATCAGTCCCAGTTCCGGACACGTGGCGTCAGGCGCGGTGGGCCACCGACGGAGGAGGCGCCGAGGCCGGGTCGGCGGGGGGCTCGTCGCGCGAGTCCGGGCGCGTGAAGGCGGCGAGCAGCTCCTGGGTCGTCGGCCGGGAGTGCGCGGGCCCCAGGCAGCGATCGATCAGCGTCGCCAGGCGCTCATCGAGCTGGGGACACCACTTCCTCAGAGGCGGGGCGGTGCGCAGGTGCCGGTCGACGGCCTTCTCCAGCACGAGCGGCTTGTCGAAGGGCCGCCGGGCGCAGAGGAGCTCGTAGGCCACGCACCCGAAAGAGAAGATGTCCGAGGCGGTCGACGAGTTCGCCATTCCATCGGCGAGCTCGGGAGCCATGTAGGGCGGTGAGCCGAGGATGCTCCCGGCGCGCGTCAGCGTCACCTCGGTGGAGGTGTCATTCGTCAGCTCCACGGTGACGCGGCCCCCCTCCGCCTCCCGCATCGGGCGGGCGATGCCGAAGTCCACCACCTTCACGACGCCGTTCGCGAGCAGGATGTTGCTCGGCTTCAGGTCCCGGTGGAGCACGCCCCCGGCGTGGATGGCCCGCAGCGCCTCGAGGATCTGCGGCAGCAGCGGCAGCGCCCACGCGACGTCGCCGAAGCGCGAGCGATGGTCCTCCAGGCTCTGGCCCTCCACCAGCTCCATGGCCAGGAACAGCGTGCCATGCTCGTCGAGATCGATGTCCAGCACGCGCACGACGTTCGGATGATCGATGGCCGCCGCGCTCTCCGCCTCCCGCGCGAGCCGGGCGAGCGCCGTCGGGTTGCTGGCGTAGGAGCTGGCGATGAGCTTGAGCGCGACGCGGCGCTGGTCCGAGAGCCGCTTCGCAGAGAACACCATGCCCATGCCTCCCGTGCCGAGGTGCTTCTCCAGCTCGTAGCGCTTGCCGACGATGCGGCCGGGCTGGGGCTCGCTGAGAGAGGACCTGGCGGAGAGCAGCGCCGTGAGGGTGCTGGCCAGCGAGCGCGAGCGGACCGCCACCTGCACGCGGAGATCCTCGTTGAGCAGGGCCATCTCGCGGTTCTGCGCGCTGAGCCGGGCGGTGGCGTCCTCCAGGCCGCGCCGCATGCGCTGGTTGATGCTGGCGAGCAGCGCGGACTGGATGAACAGGAAGCAGATGCCCCCGAGCGAGTGCGCGCTCAAGGTGCTGTGGATGACGTGGTGCTCCGCGAGGATGTCGTGGATCACCGCGGCGGTGAAGATCGTGAGCGCGCCCAGCATGACCATGGCCAGCCGGTTCCTGTCGCGGAACGCCTCGAGCACGAGCGATACGAGCAAGCACCCGATGCCGAACAGCAGGAACGCCTGCAGCGCGTCCCGGCCCGCGGTGAACACCTCGGGCGGAGCCAGCAACGCGAGCGCCGCGAAGCCGCTGCACGTCACCACCGCCGTCCGGACGAACCACCGCGGGCGGATGGTGAAGATCTCCGCCAGGAACAGGACGAAGAAGACGACGATGCCGGGCAGGTCCAGGTACTCCAGGCGCAGCAGCAGGACGCCCAGGCCGGTGTCCGGGTAGGCCTCCTCGAGGTAGCGCCCGAGCAGCAGGGTCCGCACGGCCAGCGAGAAGCAGAAGAGGCTGAACCAGAGCGGGGCCGGCTCGTCCCGACGCAGGCCGAACATGGTCAGGAAGTGCAGCGACATCATGAGCAACATGCCGACCACGACCAGCTCGGTGTAGCGCTCGGACTCCCACTCCCGCTGCAGCGTGGCCCGGTCTCCGAGCACCGGCAGCAGCCAGGGCCCGCCGCGCGCCATCTGGAAGTTGCTGATCCGCAGGACGAGGGTGAGCTCGTTCGCGGCGTCGATCGGGATGCGCCCCGGGCGCGCGAGCAGCCGGGTCGTCTCGCGCGTGGTGCCGACCGTGCCGGCCTCGAAGGTGCTCAGGGGGGTGCCGCGCGCGTCGAGCACCGTCAGGTGGTACGCGCTGTCGGCCGGGCTGGTCTCCAGCAGGAGTCGCTGCGGCTCGGAGGGGAGCAGCACCTTGAGCCGGAGCGTGGCGTAGCCCCGCGCGGGCAGCTCCATGTCTCCCAGGGAGCGCCCGTTCCACATGAGCGGAGGCAGGTAGCCATCAGGCTCCCGCGCCGGGGAGCCGCCGTCCTCGAGCCGCAGCCAGTGGAACGCCCACTCGCCGCCCAGGGCTACCGGCCCCTGAGCGTCGAAGCTCCAGTACCTCAGGTCGACGACGCCCTTCTGGCCCGGGCTCTCGGTGGTCTCGGACTTACAGGCCCCGAGCACGAGTGCGAGCGCGAGGGCGATGGAGACCCGTCTCACGGCGTCCCTCCGGGAAAGCCGCCCGGGCTACGGGGTGACGGGCCTCACCTGCCGGTACCTGTCCAGGGGCAGCGGGCGCACCAGGTCGCCAATCTGGCGCATCCAGAGCGTGCCGTTGTCATCCATGGCGACCGAGAGGCTGCCCGCGTTGACCTGGTAGCGGTAGAGCTCGCCCTTGGAGGCGTCCTCCGTGGCGACGATCTCCAGCGGCTGAGGCGCCGGCAGATCCTGCTGAGGCGGCGGACCGGCCAGCAGGTAGAACGCGAGCGGGAAGGGCGGAGCCCCCGTCTGGATCTGCAGCACCACGTGCCCGCCGGTGGGGATGATGGGCTCGCCTCCCTTGTTGGTCACCGCGCCGGTGCTCGAGTCCAGGATCCACACCTTCTGGGGCGCGATGGCGGCGATCCGGCTCCCGGCGGCGTAGGGCACCAGCGAGACGATCTGCGAGTTCAGCGTGGGAGGCTCCGCCCAGGCCTGAAGCGCGCCCTCGCACCCATTGGCCTGGGTGGCGCACGAGAAGATCTGCGTGATGCCGCCGATGCCCGTGAAGGACATGTACAGCCGGGTGCCATCCGTGTTGAAGGCGACCGGGGGCGCCGTGGACGGGGCGATGCCGTCGCTGGCCACCTCCTTCATGAGGAAGTTGCTCAGCTCCACGCCGCCCGTGGCGGGGTTGGCCCGGCCGTAGTCCACGCGCGTCACCACGATGAAGGCCCGGCCCGTCGGAGCGCCCGAGGTCGTGATGCTGGCGAGCATGACGTCATCGGTGCGCGGATGCGGAGCGGCGATGAGGAAGCCGTGCGGAGCGACGCTCCACCGGGTGCCGCCGGTCTGGTGGTTGATGCGGGCCACCTGGGACGGCAGGCCTCCCGAGCCCAGATCGTAGATGAGGGCGTCTCCGTCCGGCCCCACGCTCAGCAGGTCCAGGGGGACGGTGATGCGGCCGCTGATGGTCAGGTTCGCGTCCACGGCCATGGCGCCCGCGTTGGGCGTCCACACCCAGCGCTTGCCCGTGGTCGGGTGCTTCGGGGTGATGACGGTGCCGTTGGTGCAGAGGAACGGCATGTTGATGGACTTCAGCACGCCGCCGTTCTTGTTGACGTGGTAGAGCCTGGGGAGGCCGCCCTCGGCGTTGCCGCACCCGAGGAAGGTGCTGAACGGCTGGACGCCCTCGGTGACGAAGTTGTCCGGCACCAGCTGGACGCCCTGCGGGGCCTCGATCACCTCTTCGGCCGGGAAGAAGACGGCCGCCTGTGGCTGCGAGTCGTTCTGCCGGCCGTCCGTGCACACCACGCGCGCCCGGAGCGAGAGGTTGGCGGCGATGCCTCGCGTGTACTTGATCTCGTTGATCGCCAGATCCACCGACACGACGCCGGGGCCGCTGTAGGGCACGCTCTTGAGGAAGTCGTCCCGATCGTAGATCGACAGGCTGTGGATCTGATCACACCCCGTGGCGCTGACCTGCACCGTCAGCTTCTGCCCGGCGGTGTTGGGCCGGGGCACCGTCAGGGTGGCCTGGGGCGGATCCTTCGGCGGCGGCTTCGGCTCGCCACCGCCCCCGCACGCGAGGGCCAGAATGGAGAGGGGGAACAGCGCGCAACGTGAGAGCGTCAGCAGGAGGTCCTTCATGGGCCCGGGACTCTACTCCGTGCCGGGCCCTGGAATCACCGCTCCACGATGAGTAGCTCCACGCGCCGGTTCAGCTCCCGCCCACGGGGGGTGAGGTTGGGGGCGATGGGGCGCGTGTCCCCGAACCCCTCGGACTCCAGACGCGCCGCGTCGATCCCCGCCTTGATGAGGTGCGCGGCCACCGCCTGGGCCCGATCCTTGGACAGCTGCAGGTTGGCCGCGGAGTCGCCCTGGTTGTCGGTGTGGCCCTCGATGCGCACGCGCTTGAAGCCGCCGCGCACCAGCAGGTCCACCACCTGCGCCAGCAGGGGGTAGCTGGCCGGGAGGATCACCGCCTTGCCGGTGCCGAACTGGATCTGCTCGGCCAGCTCGATCCGGTCCTCCTTCACCTCCGCCAGCCGCTTCTTGGGCTCGGGTTCCAACTCGAAGGAGAGCTCCTGGGCGGCGCCGTCGGCTACCTGGACGGTGCGCGTCTGGGCCAGGAAGCCCTTGCCGGTGACGTTCACCACGTAGCGGCCGGCCGGCAGCTCCAGCTTCGCGGGCGCGGAGGCGGACTCGGAGGTGGACAGCTCCTGGCTCTTGGGGCCCTGGAAGCTCACGGTGGCCGCCACCGGCTTCTTCTGAGAGGTGGTGGAGACAGTGAACACGGCTGGGCGGGCCTCGGCCTCCATCAGCAGCTCCACGGTGGACGTCTCTCCCGCCGTGAGCCTCAGGTCATGCTCCACCAGGCGGTAGCCCTCCTTCCGCGCGGCGAGCCGCACCGGGCCGGCGGGCAGCTGGTGGGTGAGGAAGCGTCCGCTGCCTGCCTCGGTCGCCACCGGAGGCAGGCCGGCACCGGGCACCGTCACCAGCACGCCGGCGAGCGCCTGGCGCGTCTGCGCATCTCGCACCACTCCCGACACCTGGGCCGTCTGTGGCGCCTGGACCGTCTGCGGCGGAGGGGTCGTCTGCACCGTCCGGGAGGGCTCCGGCGCGTCCACCTTCCGCTCGCGCACCGTCTCGACGACGCGCGTCCTTCCGCGGTCCAGCAGGTCCACGGTGTACGAGGCGCCGAAGAAGAGGTTGAAGGGCGGGGTGGCCGGGACGCCCAGGCCCACGGTGCGGGTGAGGCCGAACTCGGCGCCCACACTGAAGGTGACGTCGCGCACGGCGGTGACCTTGGCGCCCAGGTTGAACGTCTTGTAGGCCGCGCCGGCCGCGGAGACGGTCTGCCCGTCCGGGGCCACGAGCCCGTCTCCGCCCACGCCCAGCGGGTAGTGGAGGTTGAACTCGAGGAACGGCGTCACCCCGCGCAGCGGCGCCTCCACGCCCAGGCCCAGGCCCAGGCGGTTGAAGCGGTTGACGTTGAGCGCGTACTCCTCGGCGGCGTTCAGGCGGGCGCTGCTCACCAGCTCTCCCGTGCCGTCCAGGATGAGGCCCAGGTTGCCGTGGGCGCGCAGCGGCAGCCGGGAGTCCAGCCGCCTCAAGTCATAGGTGGCGAGCACTCGAGGCGACAATCCGAAGGCCGCGCGATCCAGGTCCTGGTTGCCCACACCGGAGAAGAACAGGGCGCGCAACTCGCCGCCGGCCCACAGGCCGGGGATCCACTCGCGCGTCCCCCGCACCCCCAGCGTCATGTCCCCCAGCGCCTGGATCAGGTTGGGAGAGGAGCGCGAGTTGGTGTTCGACGCGGCGGTATAGGAGGCGGAGACCTCGAGGAACTCGAACGGCACATAGGCGAGCGCGAAGGTGCCGGCCGTGCGCGTGTTCTCCGCGTCGCGCACCGGGAAGCTGCCGTTCTTGAAGTACTCGCCGGTGGCGGAGAAGCGCAGCAGTCCCCGGGTGCCCAGGTCCGCGCCCGCCACCCGCAGCAGCCCCACGCCCCCCACCGCGCTGGAGGTGTGGCGCAGGTTCTGGGGCGCCGTCCACCCGTTGCCCAGGGTGGAGGGGGTGGGATCTCCTCCCTCCGCGACGAAGCGCTCCTGGGTGGAGGCACTCGCAGGAGCGGGAGCAGCGGGCGGTTGAGAGGCCGGCTGCTTGTCATTGTTAGCAGGAGCGGATTTTACTGTTGTCGGTGATGCCGAGGTGGGTGGGGAACTGGGAGGAAGTGTACTCCCTGAATCCTTGGCTTGTGCGCGGGCGAGGCACGCGACGAGGGTCGCCGTCAGGAGAGAGGCACGCAGGAGGCTGAGCGGCGGGAAGATTCGCGAGGGACGCACGGCGGCGGAGTATACGCTTCGCCTCCACCCTCTCAATTCTTGGTCCACGTGTGGCTGCGGGGCGTCTGCTGGTCCGCGAGCGGGTTCAACGGCATGATTCGGTTGGCCAACATCACGACTCAGGCGCGGCAGGGCTTGAGTTCCATTTTTTCCGGAGCCGTGGCGGCTCCTGTTCGTCGGGGAATGCCTTGAGAGTCACCGTATCGCCGGAGCAGCGAGGTCGAGTCCTGGTGATCGGTGCGGGAGCAGCCAGCGAGTCCCTGGTCTCCCGCCTCTCCGAGAGCGGCTTCCAGTGCGCGGTCGCCGATGACGTGGAGGGCGTGCCGCAGGCGGCGGGCAGCCTCCAGCCGGAGGTCATCCTGCTGGCCACGGCGGCCAAACGCGCGGCGGAGACGCTCGAGGGCATCCGCAACATCGCCCAATTGCGCAACGTGCCGGTGCTGGCGGACGCCACGCGCTCGCGCTCGGCCGAGACGCTGAAGAAGCTGGCGGTGGACGGCGTCATCCGCGGCGCCGAGGAGATGGTGCCGCGGCTGGAGGCGGCGCTGCGCGCGGGCCGCCTGCGAGAGACGGAGGAGCGCACCCGGCTGCGGATGGGCATGCTCCTGGAGATCACCGAGGCGGCCACCAGCTCGCTGGAGCTGGACGCCATCCTGCGCATCGCGGTGGACAAGGTGGGCCGCGTCACCGGCTCGGATCGCTGCTCGGTGGTGCTGGTGGAGGGCTCGCACGCCCGCACCGGCACGGTGGTGGCCACGCAGGAGGATCCGTCGCTGGTGCAGCTGGAGATCGAGATCTCCCGCTACCCGGAGCTGCGCCGCGCCCTGGAGACGCGCCAGCCGGTGCTCATCGAGCGCGCGGAGAACGATCCGCTGATGGCGGAGGTGCGGCCCAACATCATGGCGGTGGGCGTGCACTCGGTGCTGGTGCAGCCGCTGGTGTGCCAGGACGAGCTGATGGGCGCGCTCTTCCTGCGGCACTCGCGCGTGGGCACCACGTTCGGCCGGGACGAGCAGGCCTTCGCGCAGGCGGTGGCCGCGGTGCTGGCCAACTCCATCCGCAACGCGCGGCTGCACACCGCCGTCAAGCGCAAGCGCGAGGACCTGGAGCTGGCGTACGTGGAGCGCTACCGCGAGCTCTCGGACGCCAACCGCCGCCTCAAGGAGCTCAACCGGCTCAAGGACGAGATCATCGCGGTGTGCAGCCATGATCTGCGCGCCCCGCTGCAGGTGCTGCTGGGCCACGGCCGGCTGCTGCTGGAGGGCCCTGTCACGGCGGATCAGAAGATGTCCGTCGAGGCGATGATCCGCCAGGGCCGGAAGATCCTCGGCCTGGTCGAGTCGCTGCTGGAGAAGGGCAAGGGCGAGGCGGCGCGGCTGTCCATCGAGCCGCGCAAGCTGGACATGTCCGTGCTCTGCAAGGAGAGCACGACCGAGCTGAACATCCTGGCCTCGCAGCGCGGCATCACCCTGCGCGCCGAGTCGTCCGAGAGCCTGATGCTCATCGGTGACGAGGTGAAGCTGCACGAGGTGCTGCAGAACCTCATCACCAACGCCATCCACCACGCCAAGGACAAGGGCCAGGTGGTGGTGCGAGCCATCCGGCTGACGCGGCCGGACGGCGACGCGGTGAAGATCACCGTGCAGGACGACGGGCCGGGCATCCCGCCGGACGAGGTGCACCTGGTGTTCGACCGCTACCGCCACGGGCCGAAGGGCACGGGGCTGGGGCTGGCCATCTGCAAGGAGTTCGTCGAGCTGCACGGCGGGGAGATCTGGGCGGAGAACTCGCCGGAGGGCGGCTGCATCTTCGTCTTCACGCTGCCCATGGCGCAGGAGGCGCTGCGCAAGTCGCAGACGCCGGTGCCCATCGAGCCGCAGCAGCCGCGCGTGCTGGTGGTGGAGGACGAGGCGGAGATCGCCGCGGTGCTGGCGGAGGTGCTGCGCTCGCGCTACCGGGTGGAGGTGGCGCGCGACGGGCAGGAGGGCGTGGCCAAGGCGCGCAACCTGCGCCCGGATCTGGTGGTGATGGACGTGTTCCTGCCCAAGCTGGACGGCCTGGAGGCCACGGTGGCGCTCAAGTCCTCCACGGACACGGCGCACATCCCCGTCATCCTCCTGTCCGCGCACCAGGGGGTGGCGGAGAAGGTCCGCGCGCTGAACCTGGGCGCCGTGGACTACATGAGCAAGCCCTTCAACGCGATGGAGCTGCTCAACCGCACCGAGCGGGCCCTGAAGGCGCCTCCCGGCGGGGTGGGGGAGGGCAACCGGGTGGGCTCGCCGGCGGTGCGCATGGGGGGCGACCCGGGCACCAACCTGTACGACAAGCGCGGCCTGCTGGTGAAGCTGGAGGTGGAGGTGTCCAAGAGCCGCCGCTACCACCGGCACATGTGCGTGGCGGTGCTGCGGCCGGAGCGCCCCCAGGCCGACGTGCCCAAGGGCGCCACGGACGTGCTGCGCAAGCTCTTGAGGGCGCCGGACGCCGTGGCCCACATGGGCTCGGGCGTGTTCGCCATCATGCTGCCCGAGTGCGATGTAGGAGGCGCACGGACCGTCATCCAGCGCCTGCTGCCGGAGATGCAGTCCGTCACGGGCATCGCCTACCAGCAGGCGGTGGCGGACGTGAGCCAGGACAGCGATCCGGTGGATCGGATTCTGGACAGGCTCGGGGCCCCCATCGCCAGTCTGAGCTGACGACCTGCGCGGCGGACGCGCACGCGCTACAATGAGAGCCAGCGTGCGCTCCCTTCGTGCCAGCCGAGCCGTGCCGCTGCTCCTCCTCGTGGGCCTGTCCGCGGCGGCCGCGCCGCCCAGGCGCCCCAAGGTGGACCGCGAGGCGATGCGTGAGGCCATCAACGCGGGGGTGGAGCGGGAGGACTTCTCCTCACCCGCCAGCTACGCGCACTTCCTCCAGGCCCGGCTGCTGCACCATGCGGGCTCCCACCGCGCGGCGGCGGACGAGCTGCGGCTGGCGCTCGCCACGGACGAGGGCAACCCCTACCTGCTCACCCAGCTGGGCGAGGAGTACGCGCGCCTGGGGGACCTCAACAAGGCGGAGGCGGAGCTGCGCCGGGCGGTGGAGGTGGCCTCCCGGTACTACCCGGCCCACGTGATGCTCGGGCGCGTCCTGCTGGAGGCTGGGCGCTACCCGAAGGCGCGGATGCACCTGCGCCGGGCGGTGACGCTCAAGCCTCGCGAGCCCGAGGCCTACCTCGTCCTGGCGCAGCTCCACCTGGAGGCCAAGCAGCCGGAGGAGGCGGTGAAGGTGGTGGAGGAGCTGGCCGCGGCGCTCCCGGGGGAGGCCTCCGGGTACCGCCGCCTGGGCCTGGCTCTGGCCGAGCGTGGAGACAAGGCCCGGGCCGAGAAGCTGCTCGTCCAGGCCATCGAGCGGGATCCGGCGGACGTCGAGGTCTCGATGACGCTGGCGCGGCTGTACGAGGCCAGCGGGCGCTCCTCCGAGGCCGAGGAGTGTCTGGCCCGAGCGCTCGAGCATGACCCGGACAACCGCGACGTGCTGCTGTCGGCGGGGCGCATTGCCCTCAAGCTCGGCTCGGCCACGCGGGCGCGGGCCTACTTCGACCGGCTGCTGTCGCTCTCGGACGATCCCGAGCTGACGGTGCGGGTGGCCTTCGCCTTCCTGGCCTCGCGGGAGACGGCCGCCGCCGCGGAGGTGCTGGACATGGCCCGCCGCGGGCGCCCGAAGGAGCCCCGCATCTCCTATTACGCCGGTCTGGTGCACGAGCGGCAGCGCCACTACGCCCAGGCCGCCGCCGCCTACGCCGAGGTGCCCGAGTCCTCCGAGCTCTTCGACGAGGTGCGCTCCCGGCGCGCGCAGTGCCTCTCGCGGGCGGGGCAGCATTCCCAGGCGCTCGCGCTCTTCGAGACCTCCCTGGCGGAGGCTCCGGACGACGCGAGCCTGCGGGTGCAGTATGCCCGGGCGCTCGAGCGGAGCGGCGCCGCGGACCGGGCCGAGGCCGTGCTGAAGGAGGCCCTGGCACGCACCCCCGCCCCCGAGCTGTACGAGGCGCTCGCCTCCACCCTGCACCGGCGGGGCCGCTCGGCGGAGGGGGTGGCGCTGCTGAGCGAGGCCGTCTCCCGGAAGCCGCGGGACGAGGCGCTCCTGTACGCGCTGGGCGCCGCCTACGATCAGCAGGGAGACGCGGACAAGGCCCTGGCGCAGATGCGCGCCGTGCTGGCCATCAACGCGGACAACGCCGCGGCGATGAACTTCATCGGCTATCTGCTGGCCCAGAAGCGCCGCGATCTCTCCGAGGCGGAGCGGCTGGTGCTGCGCGCGCTGGAGCTGCGGCCGGACACCGGCGCCTTCCTGGACTCGCTGGGCTGGGTCTACTTCCAGCGCGGGGAGTATCAGCGCGCCGTGGAGGCGCTGGAGCGGGCCACGCAGCTGGAACCGGACGAGCCCGTCATCCTGGAACACCTGGGAGACGCCTACCGGCAGACCTCCCGGCGCGCGGAGGCGGTGACCACGTGGCGCCGCGCCATCGAGGTGCTGACCCTGGACCCGGAGGCCGCCGATCCCCCCCTCCAGCGGATGCTGCTCGAGCGGAAGCTGAAGATGCTGTCCACGGAGGCTGCGGGCCGCTAAGTTCACGGCTCGATATGGCGCGCCACGACGAGGGCTTCTTCACCGCGAAGGACCACCTCCGGCTCTTCTGGACGTTGGACCTGCCGGAGGCTCCGCCGAGGGCCCATGTGGCGATCGTGCACGGCTATGCCGACCACATCGGCCGCTACCGTCCCGTCACGGAGGCGCTGGTCGCCGAGGGCTTCGCGGTTCACGGCATGGACTACCGGGGCCACGGCCGGGCGGACGGCCGCCGCGGCTACTGCGACCGGTGGCCGGACTACGTGGACGATCTGGCCCTCTTCTGGGAGCGGGTCCGCAAGGCGGCCGCCGGGCAGAAGGTCTTCCTGCTGGGGCACAGCCACGGCGGGCTGATGGCCGCCCACCTGGCGGCGCGCGGTGGGCTGGATGGCGCGGGCGGGCTGGTGCTGTCAGCCCCCTACCTCAAGCTGGCCATCGTTCCTCCCGCCACGAAGCTGCTGGCGGCGCGCCTGGTGGGGAAGGTGATTCCCTGGCTGCCCATCCAGAACGAGCTCAAGCCGGAGCACCTCACGCGGGACGCGGCCATCGTCCGCGCCACGGCCGAGGACCCGCTCTACATCCGCACGGTGACGCCGCGCTGGTTCGTCGAGTCCACCCAGGCCCAGGCCGAGGCCCTGGCCCAGGCCGTTCGGGTGACAGCACCCATTTTCATCTTCTGCGGATCGAATGACGGCGTGGCCGCGCCGGCGGCGGCGCGGTCCTTCTTCGAGACGGTGGGGTCCACGGACAAGAAGTTCAAGGAGTATCCCGGCATGTTGCACGAGCCGCTCAACGAGGTGGGGCGCGACGAGGTGTTCCGGGACATCTCCAACTGGATCTCCGCCCATCTCTGACATAATCAGGGCGCGGTCTTCAGCGACTGACGCTCCCGAGGTTCACCGCATGGCTGAGAGCGAAACGGGCATCATCGGCAAGGGCATCGTCATCAAGGGCAGCCTCACGGGCGGCGGAGATCTCGTCATCGAGGGGCGGGTGGAGGGGCAGATCGCCCTGAAGAACCACCTCACCATCGAGAGCACGGGCAAGGTCCAGGCGGACATCCGCGCCGAGGAGCTCACCATCAACGGCGAGGCCAGCGGCAACATCGACGCCTCGACGCGGGTGTCCATCAACGCGTCGGCGAAGGTGGCCGGCGACATCAAGGCTCCGCGCGTCATCATCGAGGATGGGGCCGTGTTCAACGGCTCCATCGAGATGGAAGTGAAGCTGCCGGACGACATCTAGCAAGTCCCTGCCGTCGAGGGACGACGAAGCACAACCCTTCGGAGGGGTGCAACACTCATGGCGAATACGGTCATTGGTTCGAGCATCGTCATCGACGGGGAGATCTCCGGTGACGAGGATCTGGTCATCCAGGGCACGGTGAAGGGGAAGATCTCCCTGAAGGAGAGCCTCTTCGTGGAGGGCAGCGGCGTCGTCGAGGCGGACATCGAGACGCAGAACGTGGAGATCGCCGGCCGGGTGACGGGCAACATCGTCGCCAGCGACAAGGTCGAGCTCAAGCAGGACTGCCGCGTGGTGGGCGACATCAAGGCCCCTCGCATCCTCATTGCCGACGGAGCCTCCTTCAAGGGCAACGTCGACATGGATCAGAAGGAGCGCTGACGCGTGGCCATCGCGAAAGAGACGGCCGGCGCGACCGGCGACAACACGGTGGTGGGGCCGTCCATCCTCATCAGCGGCAAGCTGACGGGTGACGAGGACCTCACGGTCCGTGGCCGCGTGGAGGGCGAGCTGACGCTCAGCAAGACCCTCATCGTGGAGACCACGGGCGTGGTGAAGGCGAACGTGGCGGTGCGCAACGCCATCGTCAGCGGGGTGGTGGTGGGCAACATCAACGCCACCGAGAGCGTGGAGCTCACCCGCGAGGGCCGCATGGTGGGCGACATCCGCGCCCCGCGCGTCATCATCGTGGACGGCGCCAGCTTCCGCGGTCGGGTGGACATGGGCGAGGTGGAGCCGGGCCGCGTGCCGGCCTCGCGCCCCGCGGTGGCGCGTCCCACGGTGCGTCCGGGGGCTGCTCCGGCGCGTCCGACGACTCCGGCGGCACGTCCGGCCGGTCGTCCCGCTCCGCCGCCGCCGCCGGCCGCCAGGCCTGCGACCAAGCCCGTGCCACCGCCGCCGCCCGCCCCCGCCGCTGGGGCGACCGGGGCCGCTGGGGCTGCTGGGACGCCCCCCAAGGGAGAGCCCGCCGCCCCGGTTCCTCCAGTCGTGGGCGCTGGCGCGAAGAAGAAGGTCGTGGTGAAGAAGAAGGCCCGCTAGAACGGGCTTTCGTCGTGCCGGCACCGTGAGGTGCCGCGTTACGGCGCTGGACCGAGCCAGGGGTGCCGATGGACGCCGAGAACAGGGTCGACGGAGAGGACGGGAAGCCGGACGAGCCGGGGGAGTCACCCTCGGCACCCGGAGAGGGCGAGGGCGTGCCTCCGAGGTCGGACGCGCCTGCCGCCGAGCAGCCCGCGGGGAAGGCCATCCTGCTGGGCGCGGGAGAGCCCTTGCCGGAGACGGCCGCCGCGGGAGCCGACCAGCCCGACGCCGCCTCCGAGCCTGGCTCCGGGGCGGACGCCGGAGAGGCCGTGGAGGAATCGCCGGAGGAGTCCTCGGATGAATCCTCGGACGAGGCCGCGCAGGCGGCTGCCGAACTGCCTCCGCGCCCGGCCAGCGAGTCGATCCTGGCGGCGCTTCCGCTGGAGCAGATCGACGAGGACACCACCTTCCGCATCCGCCCGGAGGGGGAGATCTCCAAGCTGGCCACGGACGTGGCGCGGCTGGGCCAGCTCTTCCCGGTGGACGTGCGCCCCGCCGGGGACAACCGCTACCAGATCATCTGTGGCTTCCGGCGGGTGGCGGCGCTGCGCTTCCTGAAGCGGGATCGCGTGCAGGTGCGCATCCACACGGGGTTGCCGGACGAGGACGCGCTGCTGATGGCGCTGGCCTCGGCCATCCACGCCCACCCGGTGGAGCGCGAGCAGCTCGAGGCCACGCGGGACCAGCTCGAGGCGGAGGGGCGCCTGAGCGCCGCCACGCGGGACATGCTGGAGAAGGCGCTGGCGACGGATGACTCGCTGGCCCCCGAGTCGATGGAGGAAGAGGTCGACGCGGACGAGCTGGCGGCGGACGCGGCGCAGCGGCTGGGAGCGCTCAACCAGGATCTCTCGCTGCTGGCGGATGTGTTCACGTCCTTGGATGAGGCTCGCCGGGCGGAGCTGCTGATGCAGCTGCGGTACTCGGCGGAGCTGGTGGCGTACCTGGAGGGCTTGTAGATGAACAGCGCGCTGGCTCGGGATCGGGCGCGGCTCCTGGAGCTGCTCACCGAGCGCTCCTTCGAGCGGCGCAAGGTGGTGCTCTCCTCCGGCAAGGAGTCGGACTTCTACATCGACTGCAAGCGCACGGCGCTGCTGGCGGAGGGGCACTTCCTCATCGGCAGGCTGCTGCTGGACGCGATCGTCCGCGAGGCTCCCCTCGCCGTGGGAGTGGGCGGCCTGACGCTGGGGGCGGACCCCATCGCCTCGGCGGTGAGCCTGACCAGCTACCTTGCGGGCACGCCGGTGGAGGCCTTCATCGTCCGCAAGGAGCCCAAGGGGCACGGGACGGGGCAGTGGATCGAGGGCCTGAGCGCGCTGGGGCAGAACGCTCCGGTGGCCATCGTCGAGGACGTGGTGACGACGGGGGCCTCGACGCTGAAGGCCATCGAGCGGGCCCAGTCCGAGGGGCTGAAGGTGCTGGGGGCCTTCGCGCTGGTGGACCGGCTCGAGGGCGGCCGCGAGGCGGTCGAGTCCGCTGGCTACCGCCTGTTCACGCTCTTCAATCGCAAGGACTTCATCCCGTGAAGAAGGGGTTCCGCGTCGCGGCGCTGCTGGGGCTGCTGTCGGGCTGCACCACCACCCCGCCCACCATCGGCGATCCGGCGCCGCAGCTGACGGATCGTCGCTCCGAGCAGAAGTACCAGGAGATCTTCGGCAGGTACTCGGACCGGGCGGAGATCTACGACGGCTTCGACACGCGGGTGTTCGCCGGGGCGACGTTCCAGACGATGAACTTCCGCGAGGCGCGGGTGAGGCGGCTGGCGGAGTTCCAGTTCCTGCCGAAGGCCCGGGTGGAGGAGCTGCTGGCAAAGGAGCGCACGGAGGAGACGCAGTTCAACGAGTTCTTCCTGGGCGTCCACGTCAACGACTACCGCTTCGAGGACTTCTCGAACCGCAACTCCATCTGGCGCATCGTCATGCTGACGCCGTCGGTGGAGGTGGAGCCGGTGAGCATCGAGCGCATCGGCCGGGCGACGCTGGACATGCGCGCGATGTACCCCTACCTGGGGGTGTTCTGGGTGGGGTACCGGGTACGCTTCCCGAAGGTGCTGCCGGATGGCACGCCGGTCATCCCGGAGAGCGCCACGCACATCCAGCTGCGGATGGCCTCCACGCTGGGCCACGGGCAGATGCGGGTGCACGCGCGCTGAGGCGTGAGGGGGCGGAGCGGAGCCGGAGACGCCGGCTCACGTCTCCTCGGTCCGGCGCAGCCACTTCTCCGTCACCTGCATCGTCGGGCCGGCCTGGAGCCGATCCAGCAGCTCGCTCGCGGAGGCGCTCACGGCGAAGGGGCGCTCCTGCGCCTGGGGGATGAAGCCGTCCTCCACGCCACGGCGGACCATGGTGATGAGCGGCTGGAAGTAGCCGCCCACGTCCAGCAGCCCGATGGGCTTGGCGTGCAGGCCGAGCTGGCCCCAGGTGATGATCTCGAACAGCTCTTCGAAGGTGCCGAAGCCGCCGGGCAGGGCCACGAAGGCATCAGATCGCTTGGCCATGAGCGCCTTGCGCTCGTGCATCGAGTTCACCAGGTGCAGCTCGTGGAGCCCCTGGTGGCCGATCTCCCGCTGCTGGAGGCTGAAGGGCAGCACGCCCACCGCTCGGCCGCCGGCGGAGAGGACCGCGTCCGCCACGGCACCCATGAGGCCCACGCTGGCCCCGCCGTAGATGAGGGTGAGGTTGCGACGGACCAGCTCCTCGCCGAGCTCGCGGGCCGCGGCGAGAAACTCGGGCCGGGCGCCCGGTCGGGAGCCGCAGAAGACACACACCGTCTTCACATCCATGTCAGAACCCCCACCGCCGTTCCGGGTGCGCGGCGAACATCGCCACCACCGCCGAGATGAACAGGATGAGCGGGAGCGCCCGGGCATAGACGGGAGCGCCCAGCCGCAGGGCCAGGCCGCAGGGCAGGCCGAAGAGGAAGCCCCCGAGGTGTCCCGCCCAGCTCACGCCGGGCAGCAGGCTGATGACGACCATCTGCACCAGCCACACGCCCAGCTGCTTGCGCCCCTGCTCCGTGGCGATGGGGAGCATGACGCCCGCCCAGCCGAGAATCATCCCCGAGGCGCCCACCATGGGCCGGTCGAAGTCGAAGAAGAGGGCGAAGGAGGAGCCGCCCAGGGCGGTGACGATGCACAGGCCCAGGAAGCGCCAGCTGCCGATGTTCCGCTCCAACATGAAGCCGAGCGAGTAGACCACCATCATGTTGAACAGCAGGTGGATGGGGCCGCCGTGAGCGAAGACACAGCTCAGCAGGCGCCAGTACTCGCCCTGCTGGACGAGCGGCCCGTAGACGGCGAGCGGAATGCCCGCCTCCGCCAGCTCCAGGCCCGCCTGCTTCGAGGAGAGCGCGGGCAGCATCTGGTTGGCGCCCAGGAGGTACAGCGCCACGCAGCTGACGATGAGGGTGCCGCACACGGGCGTCCACCGGGGCCTGGGCATCGGGGCGTCGGGCTGCGGGCCCGGCGGGGAGCCCCCCGAGGACGGATCTTCCAGGATGCGAGGCGAGCGCGCCATCGGGCCTCAGATCTCCCGGGAGACGACGGTGTCGCGCTTCCAGTGATGGTCGTCCGTGTTGGGGTAGTCGAGGGTGAAGTGCAGGCCGCGGCTCTCCTTGCGGCGGCTGGCGCAGTCGACGATGAGGTGGGCCACGTCGGCGATGTTGCGCAGCTCGATGACGTCCCGAGTCACCTTGAAGCGCCAGTAGTAGTCGCGGATCTCCTCGCGCAGCAGATCCAGCCGGCGCCGGGCGCGCATCAGACGCTTGTCCGTGCGGACGATGCCGACGTAGTTCCACATGAGGCGGCGGATCTCGTCCCAGTTGTGGGTCACGACGACGCTCTCATCCGAGTCCACCGCGCTGCCGGGATCCCACTCGGGGGGCTCCTGGGGGAGCGCGGGGAGGCTGCGCACCTCCTCGGCGGTGACCTGGGCGGCGCGGTGGCCGAACACCAGGCCCTCGAGCAGGGAGTTGGAGGCCAGACGGTTGGCGCCGTGCAGGCCGGTGCTGGCCACCTCGCCAATGGCGTAGAGGCCGGCCACGGAGGTGCGCCCGTTCAGGTCCGCCACCACGCCGCCGCACATGTAGTGGGCCGCGGGCACCACGGGGATGGGCTGCACGGCCATGTCGATGTTGAAGGCCTTGCAGGTGGCGTAGATGTTGGGGAAGCGCTCGGAGAGGAAGGCGCGCCCCAGGTGCGTCATGTCCAGGTAGACGCAGTCATCACCGGTGCGCTTGAGCTCCGCGTCGATGGCGCGGGCCACCACGTCGCGAGGCGCCAGGGCCCCCAGCGGGTGGTAGCGCTCCATGAACGTCTGCCCGCTGCGCAGCCGCAGCTTGCCGCCCTCGCCTCGGAGCGCCTCGCTGATGAGGAAGCTCTTGGCCTCCGGGTGGTACAGGCAGGTGGGGTGGAACTGGTAGAACTCCATGTTGGCGATCTGGGCGCCGGCCCGGTACGCCATGGCCACGCCGTCGCCCGTCGCGACGTCCGGGTTGGAGGTGTAGAGGTACACCTTGCCCGCGCCGCCCGTGGCCAGCACCGTCACCTTGCCCAGGAACGTCTCGATGTGGCCGCTCTCGGTGAGGGCGTAGGTGCCCAGGCACCGGCTGGCGCGGCCCGGGCTGGGGCGCTGGTTGAGGATGAGATCGATGGCGGCGGTGTTCTGGAAGAAGGTGATGTTCTTCTGCTCGTCGCACGCGGCCAGCAGCGCCCGCTGCACCTCGCGGCCGGTGATGTCGCCGGCGTGGATGATGCGGCGGGCCGAGTGGCCTCCCTCGCGCGTCAGATCGAAGTCCCCCGAGGCGCGCCGGTTGAACTCGGCGCCGAGCGAGACGAGCTCCCGGATGCGGTCGGGGCCCTCGCGCACCGTCACCTCCACCGCGTCCTGGTGGCACAGGCCGGCGCCAGCGACGAGGGTGTCCTGGACGTGGGCCTCGAAGGTGTCGGTGGGAGCCAGCACGCTGGCGATGCCCCCCTGGGCGTACTGAGTGTTGCTCTCATAACGCTCGCGCTTGGTGAGGACGGCGACGGAGCCATGCCGAGCCGCCTGGAGAGCGAACGAGAGGCCTGCGACCCCGCCACCCAGGACGAGGAAATCGAAGCGCTGGGGCATGGGCGGAGCCTTAATGGGTGTAAGTGCTGGAAACAAGGCGTTTTCTTGAGGACTTTCGAGCACCCGTCTAAGGTTTGGGGGCCATGCGCGCTGGCCTCGTCCTGCTGACAGCCCTGCTGATGCTCCCGATGGGAGCCGCTGCCTCCGAGGGCATCTACCGGTACGTCGAGAAGGACGGGACGATCATCTATACGAACGTGCCGCCCCCGGGCAGCAAGCGGGCGAAGCGGCTGAAGGGGACCTTCACGCAGGCGCAGGTGGTGTCGGCGCCGGTGCGGGGCCGCGCGAGCGCTCCGTCGGACCTGGAGCCGCACATCAGCGCGGCGGCGAAGCGGTACCGGATTCCGTCCTCGTTGGTGCGGGCCATCATGCAGGCGGAGAGCAACTTCAACGCGAACGCGGTGTCTCCGAAGGGGGCGTGTGGGCTGATGCAGCTCATGCCCCAGACGGCGACGGAGATGTACGTGAAGGACATCTTCGACGAGAAGGAGAACATCGAAGGGGGGGTGCGCTACCTGCGGGTGCTCGCCAACCAGTTCGACGGGGACATGGTGAAGATGATCGCCGCGTACAACGCAGGACCGGACGCGGTGCGCAAGTACGGGGGGAAGACGCCTCCGTACGAGGAGACGCAGGAGTACGTGCGCAAGGTCCTCCAGCTCTACTACCACTACAAAGAGCGCGAGCGGCTCGCCCAGAACGAGCCCCGCGAAGCGACCAACGATGGCGACGACGCGAGCGACGGGGCGGGAGCCGAACCCCGTTGACGACGAGTTCCTGCAGCTCCTCTACCGGGGTGGGGAGCTGCTGGCTGCGGGCAAGGTGATCGAGGCCAAGGACTTCCTCGAGCGCGCCCACAAGATGCAGCCGAAGCACGAGAAGGGGCAGAACCTGCTCGGGCTGGCGTACTTCAAGCTGGGGCTCTTCGACCGCGCGGCGGAGCTCTACGAGATGCTGGTGCGCGACAACCCGGTGGATCCGACGCTGCGGGTCAACCTGGGGTTGGTGTACCTGAAGACGAACGCGCTGCAGCGCGCGGTGCGCGAGTTCGAAGTGGCGGTGGACCTGGCGCCGGACCACAAGAAGGCGCACAACTACCTGGGGCTGGCGCTGGCGCAGCAGGGCGAGTACGGCCGGGCGCGCGAGCACTTCCTGCTGGCCGGCAGCGACGCGATGGCGGAGAAGATGGCGCGGGCCATCGCGGGCGAGGGCTTCAGCCGTCCGGCGCCGGTGCAGCCGGCCAGGGCGCGGGGCTTCGCGGAGCTCGAGGGCGCCGAGGTGGTGCGAGAGCAGGGCGGAGTGCCGGTGCCGGAGACGCCGCCGCCGGTGAGCACGGATCTGGTGATCGACGTGGTGGAGGAGGCGCCCGCGAAGCAGGCCGAGCCGGTGCCGCCCGTGCCCGTGCCGGTGGCCGAGGCTCGTCCCGAGGCGCCCGCCGTGGCTCCTGTCGCTCCGCCCGCGGAGGACGACTGGGGTGCGCAGTTCGGGCTGGATGAGTCCTCGCACCTGGACGAGAGCCAGGCGCGGGAGGCGGCTGCCGAGGGCGCGACGCCCGAGGCCGCGATGGCCGGAGGGGAGGCCCCGGCGTACCAGCCCGAGAGCGAGTACTCCGGAGCCGAGGGGCCGGTGGTGGCTGCCTCCAATGCCTCGGAGCAGGACTCGGACATCTCCATCTCGGTGGATGAGGCGCCGGGCATTCCGGTGGCGGAGATCTCCGAGACGCCTCCTGGGGCCGAGCCGAGCCTGCCGGTGCTGTCGGTGGAGGAGGTCTCCGAGGACGGGATGCCGGTGCTGACGGCGGAGCCCGAGAACCCGGAGGACCTTGCGGCCATCGCCCAGCACCAGGAGCCCCGAGCCGCCGAGCCGCCGGAGCCCCCAGCGCCCGAGACTTCGCCGGAGGCCCTGTCCGAGGCTCCCGTCGCGGAGTCCCACCCCACGCTGGCGATGGGCACACCGGTACCTGCTGTTGCTCAGGCGGTCTCCGAGGCGGCCGAGCTCCCCGAGGCACGGCTCGAGGAGCAGCCCCAGGCGACCTGGGGGGCTGAAGCGGCCGTACCGACTCCAGCACCAATGGCACCGGCTGCCGTCTCCGGGCCCACAGGAGAGGATGCCTGGCGGGGGAGGGGGGCACCGCTGCTGGGCGAGCTCGCCCCGGCGGTGGAGCTGGGAGGCGCCAGCGCGCAGAGTGCGTTCACGGTGGGGGCGAGCGGCTTCTCCGCTCGGGTGGATGGGGAGCTGCTGACGCGGCTGGAGGGGCTGGTGGCCTTCACGGGCTCGCTGACCTTCCAGCCGGAGATGAAGCGCTTCCGAGGGCGGACGACGGACAAGGCCTTCGGAGAGGGCTCGGCGCGGGTGGTGCGAGCCACGGGGCGGGGCGTGCTGTTCGTGGAACCGGCGGAGGAGCGCATCTTCCAGGCGGTGGACCTGGGGGACGAGTCGGCCTACTTCCGGGACGAGTACGTGTTCGCCTTCGAGGAGCCGGTGATGTTCGAGAACGGCCGGGTGCCCTCGGAGGTGGCGCCGGACCTGGACCTGGTGCACCTGAGGGGAAACGGGAAGGTGCTGTTGAGCCTGACGGGCCCGCTGCGCTCGGTGAGGGTGGGGATGGAGGCGGCGGTGACGGTGCCGTTGGCGTACCTGGTGGGCTGGCAGGGGAACCTGACGCCGCGGGTGGTGGCGCTGCTGGTGGGGGCGGGAGGTGAAGTCTTGAAGACAGCCGTGGAGCTGAGCGGCGAAGGATTTGCCCTCATCTGCCTGCCAGTCCGCTAGAAGGGGGGCTCATGGACCGAGCCACCAAGAAGCAGCGCAAGCGGGAGGAGCGGGCGAGGCGCAAGGCCGCCCGGAAGCCGAGCGTCCTGGTGCAGGAGTTCTGGAACCTGCCCAACATGCTGACGCTGGGACGGATCCTGCTGATCCCGGTCTTCGTGTGGTTCACGTACGACGCGGACCCGTTCTACTCGTTGATGGCGGGGGTGGTGTTCGCGGTGGCGTCCATCACGGACGTGGTGGACGGGTACCTGGCGCGCAAGTGGAACCTCATCACGGTGGTGGGGAAGTTCATGGACCCACTGGCCGACAAGCTGATTGTCATGGCGGCGCTGGTGATGATGGTGCGGCTGGGGCGGATCGCGGCGTGGGTGGTGATCGTGCTGCTGGCGAGGGAGCTGATCGTCAGCGGCCTGAGGACCATCGCGGCGAGCGAGGGGATGGTCATCGCGGCGGGGCAGGAGGGCAAGTGGAAGACGAGCCTGCAGCTGGTGGGGGTGATTTCACTCTGCGTTCACTACGTCCACCCATTGGACCTGGGGTACCAGGTGGTGACGGTGGACTACAACAAGGTGGGCAGGGTGTTGGTGTACCTGTCGGGGGCGTTCTCGGTGTGGAGCGCGGTGGTCTACTTCCGAGCGTTCCTCGCCATGCTGGCCAGGCGAGGAGGAGGAACCGACGCACAGAACGCTTGACGTGCTCGGAGCAGGTGGGTATATCCGCCCTCGCTTCGACGGTGCGGCGACGCAGCGGCGAGGGGCAGACAGATGCGGGAATAGCTCAGCGGTAGAGCATCGCCTTGCCAAGGCGAGGGTCGAGGGTTCAAATCCCTTTTCCCGCTCCAGAATGAAGTCCGGCGGCCGGAACTCCTCAAAGGGTTCCGGCCGCTGGCTTTTTGGGCCTTTGATGTCGCCACCGTCCCTGGAGGGCCTCGGTCGACCAGAGCAAGGTCTTCAATCTCGAAGGGAGAGCAGGCAGCCGATGCACGGGCTCGTCTTCGGGGCAGCCGTGATCATGGGCCCAGGTAGGCAGCTGCCGGCGCGAAGAAGCGGGACCTTGATCTGGCGATTCGGGGCACTTCGGAGGTGAACTTCGGTGTGACCTGTGGAGAAGTGATCGTGAAAAAGCTGACCGTCGCGCTTCTAGGGATGGTGCTTGTTTCCTGCAGTACCACTCACTCCTCCATCCCCGTCGAGGGGGAAGCGCCCGCTCATCTCGTGCTCGTCATGAGTGAGCGTCCTGATGGACAGGTCTCCTCCTCCTGGCACCGTGCCGAGGATTTCGATCTTGAGCGGTACCAAGGCCTGGAGGGGCGCATCATTCACGCCGCCGCTCACCCTCGGGACTGCCATGCGGAGTACCTCGAGTGCATTGAAGAGTGCATGAGCCGCCCGCTTCTTCGTGGGTATGGGCATATCACCGCAGGGCGCGGACTCGGTGGGAAGCTGGAGTACTGCCAGGGACGGTGCAGACAGCCATACAACGACTGTGAAGAGCTTCAAGAGCTCAAGCCTCGAGAGTTCTCTACCTGGGATGGGGCGATGGATTGGCTGAAACGCAACCGCACATCCATTCTCGTGGGAAGCGTCATTGTAGTCGCGGGTGTGACTTTTGTTGTTGTCTCCGCAGGGGCTGGGCTCATCGTCCTCGCGCCAGCGGTGCTTCTGGCGACAGCGGGAGCTGGACCCGAGAACCATGCAGTGGGAGGAACTCGGTAGGCATGTCAACACGCTCTCTGGATGCGCAGGAGTTGTTGGGGCGACTCTGGGAAGAAGCTTCATCGGCAGAGGACAAGGAGAAGCTGCGAATGGCGGTCGATGCGCTCAGGTTCATCGCAGCTACCGGCCAGTCAGCCGATTTCGAAGACTACCGCAAGAGCCTTGATGCGAATGCTCCTCCGCTGGTCAGCGTGTCTTTCCAGACACGAGAAGAGGCGGAGGCCTGGCTCAACGCTCATCCCCGTCCACCCGATCAAGCATATGTGCTGATTGCGGGTGAGTATCACATCGTCATGTATGCTTCCGAGCGGAACCGCAGGAGTTTGCTCCGTCACCCGGCCCTTGAGTTCTATCTGGAAGAAATGACGCGGGGAGGGCTGCCGGCTCCAACCGCCTCCTTCCAGACGCGTGAGGAGGCGGAGGCCTGGCTTGCGCTCCAGCCCGAACCGCCACGTCAGGTCTTCATCACGATTGCGAGCGAGTACCATCTCGTGGCGTATCACCACAGGATCAACCTGCGAGCCATCTACCCCGTTGTCCTGGCGGCGAAGTCTCGGCTGGAATCCGTGGGTACTCCGGAGAAGCCCTGAAAGGGCGCCCCTCTATCGGAGGAGGGCGCCAGCCATGCCGGTGAGTGCCTGGAGCTGGGTCTCGTCCATCCGGAGCACGAGCGTGAGCAGGCGGCGCAAGCCGGGCGGGGACTCCTCCTGCTTGCCGCGAGAGGAGCTGGTGGGCTCGTCGGCGGCGCCTGTGCCTGTCAGCCCCAGCAGCGCGTCCGCAGAGATGTGGAGCACCGTGCAGAGTCGGCGCAGAGTCGGGACACTGGGCATCACCTTCCCGCGCTCCATGCGGCTGTAGACCATGGAGGTGATCTCCACGAGAGAGGCCACCTCCGCCTGGGTCAGTCCCGCGCGTTGCCGAGCCTCACGGGCCGCCTCGCCGATCTTCCTCGCTAGCTCTTCATTCATAGGTGAAGGGGAGAATACCTGATAGGCCTATCTCCCGGCTTGCCCGATCTGGGGGACAAACCCTCATCCGTGGGCCAGGTCAGGAGCGCCTCCAGGCTGTGCTGCTTGTGCGGAGCTACCTTGGTATACCTGACACGGGTAGGGTAGAAGTAGCGGCGATGGGGCTACACTCCGAGCCAGGAGCAGGGTGTGCCCAGGTCGGGTTGCGGCGCCAGCTCGGGGAGGTTGAACGCATGGGCGAGGGAGCTGCCCCGACACGGATGCGCCCGGATGGCCTGACCCTCGGAGCGGGGGCATGACGACGCCTGCGCCCTTGGAGATCCCTCCTGGAACGGATGTCCGCGGCTTCCTGATCGAGGGGAAGCTGGGAGCCGGCGGCTTCGGCACGGTGTACCGAGCTTGTCGGGGCGGGCAGCTGTACGCGCTCAAGTTCATCCACCGGAAGGCTGCAGGGGGCTGGGGCGAAGCGCGAGGTGGACATCCTCATGCGGCTGGCCCATCCGAACGTGGTCGGCTTCGAGGGGTGTGGCTTCTGGCCGGATGACACGCGCGAGTACCTCGTGGTCATCATGGTCTACGTGGAGGGGCGGCGGCTGGACGTGTGGGCCCAGGAGGAGAACCCGGATGCCCGTGCGGTGGCCCGGAAGGTTCTCATCGCGGGGAAGGCCCTCGAGGCAATCCACCGGGAGCACGTGGTTCACCGGGACTTGAAGGAGGCGAACATCATCGTTCGCTCCGCGGATGGCGAGCCGGTCGTCGTGGACTTCGGAGTGGCGGGCGGCCCGAATACGCCGAGGGTGACGCGCGGTGTGCTCCCGCCCTGCACGCTGGAGTACCATAGGATCCCAGGTGGAGACTTCGACTCTGTGACTCAATGTTCGCGTCGAGTCCGTGCGATGAGCCCCCAGGCGCGCAGGGTCTCCAGGATGCGCTCGCGCCCTGCCTCCACCGTCTCCTCATCCGTACGCACGATGACTTCGGGGGACTCGGGTGGCTCGTAAGGGTCCGAGATGCCGGTGAAGTGCGGGAGCTCTCCGGCCAGGGCCTTCTTGTAGAGCCCCTTCACGTCGCGGCGGATGAGGGCCTCCAGGCTCGCCCATGCGTACACCTCCACGAACGGGATGCCGGTCCCGGTGGAGAGCTGACGCATTTCATCGCGCGAGTCCCGGTACGGCGAGATGGCCGCGACGATCACCGCCACGCGGTGCCGTGCCAGCAGCCGCGCCACGTAGCCGATGCGCCGCACGTTCTCCACGCGGTCCTCTCGCGAGAAGCCGAGCCCGCGCGACAGGTGCTTGCGCACCTCATCCCCGTCGAGGATCTCCACCGGCAGGAGCGGCTCCAGGTGCTCCCGGACGGCGCGCGACAGCGTGCTCTTGCCCGCGCCGGACATGCCGGTCAGCCAGAGGATGAAGCCCGTCCGGCGCTCGGCCCCATCGCTCGTGCCGGCTTCCGCGTCTCCTGCATCCTGGCCCGCGGGGCTGGTAGGGGATGGCTGCTTGCTCACGAGACCTTCGCTCCGCCTTCGATGAGGCACGGTAGCACGGGTACTCCGGGAAGGCCCGCGGCTTGCCGAGCGGGCCTTCCGTGTTGGCCTCGCAACCACTGCGCGATCCATCCATCCATCCAGCCGCGCGGTCCAGGCGACTACCCGCCACTCAGAGGATGTGGATCCGCTGGAGGTGGCGGGGTGAGTCCGCCTGGAACGCGTTGCGCCCATGCAGCTGGGCGTGGTTGTCCGCCAGCAGCATGTCGCCGTCGCGCCAGGCGTGGACGTAGCAGGCCCGCGGGTCATACAGCGCCTGGCGCAGCTCCTGGAGGAAGCCCTCGCGCCGCTCGGCCGGGATGCCGGCGATCTCGATGAAGAGCGGGTTGAGCTTCACGCTCTCGTCATTCAGCTCCTCGGCGAACCGCAGGGTGGTGGCTCCGGTATCCGGGTGCCGCGAGACCAGCGGCACCGTCACCTGCCCGCCGTAGTGCGCCACCTTCTCCGTGGTGTAGGTGATGACGACCTTGCTCCACTCCTCGCGCTGCGCGGCGGTGGCCCGCCGCCAGACGGTCGGGGTGTGGCTGAAGATCGTCTCGCCACCCGCGCCGGGCCGGGGGGCCTTGCGGCACTGGAAGAACTGGAAGCGCGGCACCACCCGGGCGAAGGCGCCATCCCAGTGCAGAGGGACGTTGCCTGGCGTGAACAGGTAGTTCCGCGGCCGCTCGTGGATGACGAGCTCCAATACCTCACCGAAGTCCCAGGTGAGCAGCTCGCCCCAGGTGCGGGCGTACCCGACCATCTCCTCCTTGGGGAGCGCCGAGAAGCCGCGCAGGATGACGACGCCGTGCTTCTGGGTCCACTGGCGCAGCAGGGACGCCGGCAGTTCGCGCAGGTCCGCCCCCGTGCCATTGGCCTCCACGAGGAGCCCGAAGGGTTGGACGGGTTGGCTCGACAGCTCGATGGCGGCCTCGCGCGGGACGATGGTTTCCGTGCTGATCATCATGACGCCAGCTCCTGGATGAAGGTGGGGGCCACGAAGTGGCTGGGGCGCTGCTTGCGCATGACGAGCGACGCGTTCATGCGCTCGGCTTCCTGCCGCTTGACGAGCATCAGGCCCTTGCCGGTATCCACCACCACCCCGTGCCAGGGCGTGAGCCAGTTGTCCTTCGTTCCCACCATGTGGATGCCAATCTTCGAGGAGTGCAGCGGCTGCGGGTGGATGGAGAGCCGGAGCGCGCTGGGGAACTGCTCGCCGACCAGGCTGCTCCACGCGTTGCTGCGCTGGATGGTCTTGTAGGCGAGCTCCTTCGACGCCTCGCGGAGCTTGTTCCGGCTCTCGTCCGGCCGCAGCACGACCTGATCCTCGAACATGAAGCGGTGGATGCCGTTGAAGAGGTTCTGCGTGGCCGGCTCGTTCTGGACACGCCAGCGCAGCTCCTCGAGCGGGGTGGAATAGCGCTCGGTCAGCTGCCGGCGCATCTCGTCAAATGCGATGTCTCCGAAGAGATCCTCCAGCGCGAAGAAGTGGATCGCGCTGCCGCCGATCTCCTCCAGCATCCGGATCAGCTCGTGCTTGTAGCGGGTGACGTCCGCGTCTCGCACGCCCACGATGTCGCTGAAGACGCGCCCGTCCGAGCAGATGGTGAGGCGCGCCCCTGGCGCATAGATGTGGCCGATGTGCTCGCAGAGCGACTGGAGGAAGTCCAGCGCCACCCGCTCCGCCATGTCCGGCAGGGGCCCGAGCACCTTGCGGAGGTTGGGAGACTTCGCCGGGAAGGCGGGGAGGACGAAGTGGATCGGCTCTCCGCGCGCCACGACGTTCTTCACCTGCTCGAGGTGAGGCGCGAAGCACTGCTCGCACGGGGTTCGTGCGCATGCCTCGCCATGGCCGGAGCTGATGCGCCGGAACTGGAAGAGCAGACCGAGGATCTGCCTGGAGATGGTGGACACGTCGCTCGTCTGGATCTCTGAGTACATGGGGAAGACCTCCGCGGTGGCTTTGCGGAGGTGGATGGCCCTCACGTGGGTTGTGAGAATCCGGATCGCCGAGGGGCATCCGTCGGCTGGGACCCAGGCGGCCTTCCGTCAGCTCTCTCCACGGCAGGCATGCGTCACATCCAGCCCGAGCGGACTCCAGTCCTGCTGAGCGAGCCGACGGGGAATGGCGCCAGAGGGGGGACGTACCGTGCTCCCACGCTCCATTCCTTCCCAGCCCCCGGCCGCCAGAGGGAGCACAACATGAGCAGCACTCGAACCGGAAAGCAGGCCATGGGCCGAGCCGTGGTCATTGGCGGCAGCATCGCAGGCCTGCTGAGCGCCAGGGTCCTCTCGGACTCTTTCGAGGAGGTGGTCCTCCTGGAGCGGGATCCTCCTCCTCTGGGGCCCGAGCCTCGCAAGGGCGCTCCGCAGGGGCGCCATGTCCACGCCATCCTCCAGACGGGACTGCAGGTGATGGCGGGGTTCTTCCCCGGTCTCATCCAGCAGGTGCAGCGCGAGGGCGGCATGATCGCCGACACCAGCCGTGACGTGGCCTGGTTCCACTTCGGCTCCTGGAAGCCGCGCTACCAGAGCCGGGTGGAGGGCGTCATGAGCACCCGCCCCTTCATGGAGTGGCTCATCTACCGGCGCGTCGCCGCGCTGCCGAACGTCAAGCTGCGGCACGGCTGCTCCGTGGACGGGCTCATCGAAGATGCCGATCGGACGGGCATCCAGGGCGTCCGGGTGAAGGGCCCCGAGGGAGAGGAGACGCTCCAGGCCTCGCTGGTCGTGGACGCGAGCGGCCGTGGAACCCGGGCGCCGCGGTGGCTGGAGGAGCTCGGCTATGGCAGGCCGGAGCAGGAGGAGGTCAGCATCAACCTGGCCTACACGAGCCGGTTCTATGAGCGCCCGCCGGACTTCAAGGAGGACTGGCGGTACGTGCTGCTGTTCGCCCGGCCTCCAGAGTCCTGGCGCTCGGGCATGATGTGCGACGTCGAGGACGGGCGGTGGCAGGTCAGCCTCAACGGCTACTTCGGTGACCACCCGCCCACCGATGACGAGGGGTTCCTGGAGTACGCGCGCACGCTGCCCACCCGGACCATCTACGACGCCATCAAGAACGCCCGGCCGCTGACGCCGCCCATCGTGCACAAGTACCCCGCGAGCCGGTGGACCCACTATGAGCGGCTGCCACGGCTCCCGGAGGGCTTCATCGTCCTCGGCGATGCGGCCTGCTCCTTCAATCCCATCTACGCCCAGGGGATGACGGTCAGCGCCCTGGGCGCGCGGCTGCTCGCGCAGTGCCTCGCCGAGCAGGCTCGCTCCTCACCGGGACAGCTGCGAGGGCTGTCGACCCGCTTCCAGCGACGCCTGTGCAAGGTCATCTCCACGCCCTGGCGGATGTCCACCTTCACGGACCTGCGCTACCCGCAGACCCAGGGGCGGCGTCCCTTCGGGCTGAGGCTGGTGCAGTGGAGCATGGTCACGCTCATCGACATGGCCTCCTGGAACGTGCGGCTCTGCCACCAGCTCTTCCTGGTCGTGCACATGCAGGCCAAGGGGAAGACGCTCATGAATCCGGGCATCCTCTTCCCGTTCCTCGCCTATGCGCTGAAGAGCCTGTTCGTGGGGCTGCCGCGGAGGGCCAACGTGAGCCCCCTGCCGCCCGCCCGGCTCTGAGGGCTGAAAGAAAAAGCCCCAGGGCGGGGAGCCCTGGGGCTTGGGTTCACACGGCCTGCTTCAGCCGTGGGAGCACGATGGAGCGCGTCTTGTCCCGATCGATGTCGACCTGCATCTTGACGCGCAGGAAGTAGCTGACGTCCCGCGCGTAGCCCCGCTCCAGCTTGACGTACGCCCGATTCGGAGAGAACGCCCAGGCGAGGATGTACTGCGGGTTGGCGTTCAGCGTGGGCGCGTGGTGCAGCACCTCGAGCCGGCGGCCCAGGGCGGGTAGGTGGATCTCCGGGTTCGGCGCGTCGTAGGGAATCTCGGGCGCGTAGGTGCACCACCGGAGCGGCTTGTCCTGCTGCCACGAGAACGTGAGCGCGACGCACCCATAGTTGGCCTGCGTCGCGAGGATGTCGTAGCAGACCTCCGACGAGGGCGTCACCGAGCCCATGGCATGGGCGAACGACTGGAGCCACTGCTCCGTCCGCAGCTCCATGTCCCAGCCGAAGTACACGTTCGTGGTGTGGTGCTGGAAGTCCGAGGAGACGAAGTACGTGGTGTCGAGCCCGAAGTGCCGCAGCAGCCCCTGCGCGTTCCGCACGCTGTCAGGCAGGGACGGCACCCGCTGGCAGAGGCGCTCGATGGGCGTGCAGCCGGTGAAGGACCAGGCCTTGGCCATCCCGAAGCCGGCGTCGAAGTCGAGCCCGGCGCTGAAGCTCCCCGGGCAGGTGTCCAGGATCTGGCTCTGCAGGGTGAGCAGCTGAGGATGCTCGGGTCCCACTAGTCCGGCCTCCCGCGCCACGGCCGTGCGGTTGATCGGCTCCGAATCGAGGATGCGGTAGTACAGGCCATCCCCGGGCTTGGTGGTGGCCTTGAACTGGACGGGGCGCTCGTGGAACTCCGTCCTGAACGCCTTCAGCGCTGCTCGGATCGTGTCCTCCTTGAAGCCCGCTCCGAGGCCTCGGGTGAGCTGGCGCATGTCCGTGATGAACTGCTCTTCTTCAAAGGATTGGGTGTCGATGAGTTCCATTCAGCCTGTCTCCAAGTGACTCGATGTCATGCAGGCAGAGTGGGGCCTGGCGGAAAGTGATGAACGTCTGGCGCCCTCCGGCAGGCTGGCGAGCGAGCACCTGAAGGACGACATGCTTCCGGGGGACGCCTTGCCCTCTTCGCGGGTCATCACAACCGCGCGCGGCGCTGTCTGACCTGAGAGTCCAAGCGCTTCGACAGGGGAGTCTTCATGGAGAGTACGTCTTTGGAGTGGCAGGGCCCGAGCCGCGATCCCGTGCCCGGGTTGGATGGGGTGTTGGTTTCCTCCGAGCCGGAGCTGCGAGGCGCGGCGGATGACTTCGGGCACGTGGTGAGCCGCCGGCCCTCGGCGGTGCTCCGGCCTGGCTCCGTCGACGACATCGCCCGGACGGTCCAGTTCGCCCGTAGGCATGGAGTGAAGATCGGCCCGCGCGGCCGGGCTCACGCCATGTACGGACACGCCCAGGTGCAGGCGGGCATCGTCATCGACATGGGCTCGCTCTCGGAGATCCACTCGATGGGGGAGGATCGGGTCGACGTGGACGCCGGCATCTCGTGGAGCGAGCTGGTGGCACGGACCCTCCCTCAGGGCCTGACTCCGCCGATCCTCACCGACTACCTGAACCTGTCCGTGGGCGGGACGCTGTCGATGGGCGGGGTGAGCGGCGCGAGCTTCCGGCACGGCGTCCAGGTGGACAACGTGCTGGAGCTCCATGTCGTCACAGGCGAGGGCCGGCGGGTGACCTGCTCTCCCACGCTCCATCGGGAGCTGTTCGAGGCCACGCTGGCGGGCATGGGGCAGTGCGGCATCATCGTCCGCGCCACCTTGCGGTTGCTGCCTGCTCCGACTCACGTCCGCGTCTTCGATCTCGGCTATGCCGATCCGGCCCAGCAGCTCCAGGACGAGCTCCGGGCGATCGAGGACGGGCGCTTCGACTACGTGGTCGGCTGCATCGTTCCCATGGGAGGACAGTGGATGTACCGGATGCTGGGGATCGCGTACTACACGCCCCCCGCGCGGCCGGAGGATGCTCGGCTGCTGGAGGGCCTCTCGTACCAGCGGGGCTCGGAGCAGATCATGGACTGCACGTACTTCGAGTTCCTGAACCGGCTCGTGCCTCCGCTCGCCGAGGTCGAGCGGCTCGGACTGCTCGCCCATCCGCATCCGTGGTGCGATCTGCTGGTGCCGGCTTCGAGGCTCGAGGAGTTCCTCGGCCAGGTGCTCCAGGAGGTCGCTCACGCGGAGCTGTCTCCCTACTTCCCGATCCTGCTGTATCCGTTCAAGCGGGACCGCCTCACCCGGCCGCTGTTCCGCGTCCCGGAGGAGGACACCTTCTTCCTGGTCGACATCCTGCGGACCGCGTCTCCGGAGACGGTGGATGCCGCTCGGATGGTTGCCCACAACCGCCAGCTCTTCGAGCGCAACCGCTCCTGGGGTGGGACGCACTACGCGATCAGCGCCATTCCGCTCTCTCACGAGGACTGGCGCCGTCATTACGGCTCCGTCTGGGAAGGCTTCGCGGCCGCCAAGCGCCGCTACGATCCGGACAACGTGCTGACGCCTGGCCCCGGCATCTTTGGCCCCGGCGCTCTTCAGTGAGCTCCGAGGGCCGCCCCCAGCGTTCAGCCTGCGCTGGGGGCGGTGCGCGCCCGGGCCAGTTGCTGCTCGGCTCAGGCGCTCTGCTTCAGGGAGGAGGACGCAGCCTGCGCTTCCACCTGTCGCTCCGTCAGGCCGCGGGCATGCAGCGCCATGTGGCCCTTCTGGATGCCCTCGGAGCCCAGGACCCGGAGGGCCGCCAGGTTCTGCGCCAGTCCCACCGCGGCGAACACCTGCGCCATCTCCCGCACGCTGGTGGCGCGCAGCAGCCTCAGCGCCAGCTTCACTCCCGGGTGCACGTTGACGCGCCCGCCCACCATTCCCAGCGCCAGCGGCAGCTCGATGCTTCCCACCAGGGAGCCCTCCTGCAGCGCCCAGGTGGACAGCGGCCGGTAGCGCCCATCGCGGCAGGCAAACGCATGCGCCCCGGCCTCGATGGCCCGCCAGTCCTGCCCGGTGGCGATGGCCACCGGGTCGATGCCATTCATGATGCCCTTGTTGTGTGTGGCGGCGCGGTAGGGATCGGCCTGGGCGAAGCGGCTGGCCTGGACGATGCCCTCGGCCAGGGCCAGGCCCGGTCGATGGCCATCCGTCAGCAGCTCCACGGGGATCCGGCAGGAGGCTCGCGCCAGGCGTTGATCCGCCAGGTTGGAGAGGATGCGCAGATACACCTTGCCTCCGGTGAGCCGCTCGATGAGCGGGGCGATCCCCTCCACCATCGTGTTCGTCAGGTTGGCGCCCATGGCCTCCAGGCAGTCGATGTGGAGGTGGACGATGAGCAGCGGCTCTCCGCTCGGGCCTTCGGGAGCCGGGAGCACGCGCACCGCCAGATCCCGGGCTCCGCCGCCCCGGCGCACCATGGTGGGATGGAAGCTGTTGGCCAGCGCCAGGAGCTCCTCCCTCGCCGCCAGGATGCGGTTCGAGGCCTCGGTGGGATCGCCGTAGTGCGCCACCTGCACCTGGCCGATCATGATGGAGGGGTCGGCTTCGGCCTGGAAGCCGCCAGCCTCTCGCACGATCTTGGAGGCGAACGAGACGGCCGCGACCACGGACGGCTCCTCCACCGCCATGGGTACCAGGTGGTCGCGCCCGTTGACGGAGAGGTTGAGCCCCAGCCCCATCGGCAGGGAGAAGACGCCCACCATGTTCTCGATCATCCGGTCCGCCAGCTCCGCCGGGAGCCCGGGGGAGTCCTGGAGCAGCTCGGAGTCCTCATCGGTGAGCTGGAGCATCCGCTGGAGCTTCTCCAGGCGCTCCCGCCGCGACAGCTTGTGGAAGCCGGCCAGCCGGGACGTCACCGGTACGGGGCACGTCTCCGGTTCGCCGCTTCGCTGCGAGCCGCGCGGCTCGGGAGCGTCTGGAAGGACTTGTCGAAGGAGGGGAGCTGCATCGCAGTCATGCTTCATTGCACTTGCTCCGGGTGTAGGGGATCCAATGCGTCACGAGCGATCGCGGCCAGGGGGCCGTCTGGTCCCTCGAGTGGCTCGATGGCGGCGATCGCTTCGGCCACCTTCCGGACCGCGAGGGCTCTCGAGGTCTTCAGACCCAGCACGGAGGCGAAGGTGATACGGCCGGCGACGGTCTCCGTCTCAGCGGTCGCGTCGCTCGCCCTGGCCCGCAGGTCGTCGCCGATCAGGAAGGCGAGCCCCACGGCGTCTCCGTAGACATCCACGCGCGCCAGGGTGTCCTCGTCCGCTCCCGCGGCGAGCGCTCCCATGCGGCACGAGGCGCGGATGAAGCCGCCGGTCTTCATCGAGTGCACCTGCAGCAGGTAGGCCAGGCGGGCGTCACGGTCGTTGACGAGGTCGGGCACCTGCCTGCTCACCATGCCCATCAGGCCCGTGCCCATGGCCAGCTCCCGGGAGAGCCGGGCGCGCACTGGCTCCGGTCCGCTCGAGAGCAGACGGAAGGCTTCGAGGATCAGAGCGTCGCCCGCTTGGGTGGCCAGGGTCTCGCCGAAGGCTCTCGAGGAAGAGGGCCGTCCGCGGCTCAGGGCTCTGTCGTCCATGGCCCGCAGGTCTTCGTGGATCTGCGAGCAGGTCTGGATGAGCTCGAGCGCGCATGCGGCGTCCTCCACCACCCGAGGGGGCACGCGCGCGCCGCTCACGGCCTCCGCGACAGCCAGGCACAGCACCGCCCGTCTTCGCTCGCTCTCGGCCAGCAGCGAGTAGCGCAACGCCTTCCTGACGAGGAGCGGCGAGCTGGGGGGGAGTTCGACCAGACGGGCGAGCAGAAGCGCTTCCAGCTGCGCCTTCCGCGACGCCACGTAGGTGTCTGCTTCGAAGGGGGAGGGGACCGCACCCTGTTCCACATCCATCGACTCGAGCATCATCATCACCGCCATCCAGAGGAGTCTTCTTCGATGGAGCAGGCTCCCTGAATGTGTGATGTGCCCCGGCCGGAATCCTCCCGAGGGGCCACGCTGGCTTTTCAACCCTCAGGCCCTCAGAGTGACGATGGGGGAGCTTGCCCCCGCACGGTCGCCTCGTGGCCGAGCACTCTGCACTGGAGACGACGCGTGACCCCGGAACAGAACAAGGCACTCGTGGTGAGGCTGTTCGAAGAGCTGCTCAACCAGCGCAATGTCTCTCGGGTCTCCGAGTTCCTGAGCCCTGGCTTCGAGCGTCATGACATCGGCCAGCTGTTCCCGGATCGCGTCGGGGCCGAGGGCACCAAGGATCATGTCGCGATGCTGCTGGCCGGGATCCCGGACATCCGCATGGATCTCATCGACGTGTTCGCGGAGGGAGATCGGGTGTGTGCGCGCTATGTGGCGCATGGCACCCACACGGGAGAGCTGTTCGGGCGGCCTGGCACGGGCAATCCCGTGCGCTGGGAGGGCATCAACATCTACCGCCTGGTCGACGGGAAGATCGCCGAGACATGGCAGCTCGCCGACAACCTCCGGTTGCTGCGGCAGATCGGCGTACTGCCAGCTGCCTGAGTGCTTCGAGTGCTCCCGCGCTGGACGGGCAGGGGGCCCCGCTCGACATCTTGGTTCCTCACATCCGGTCTCCGACCTGTCGAACCTCATCGAGGACACGGCGCGCACCGCGTCGAGTCCTCGCGCAGCCGCCTGATGAACAGGCGGCAAAGGAGACGGGTGATGAAGAAGACCGCAGCGGACAAGGCACAGCAGAAGGGAAAGAAGCCGTTCTTCGCGCGCTTGCTGGAGGCGCAGGACCTGGAGCAGGCGTCGGGAGGCACCACCTTCCAGACCAAGAAGTACCCCTCGGACTCGGATGAGTTCTTCACGATGAAGTACCCCTCGGACTCGGACGAGGACTTCTCCAAGTAGCCACTCGTCGTCTCACCCCGAGGACCTCTCCCATGCTCCCCGCTCGCGACATCGTCCTGCTCGTCACCCACAGCCGGGACCACTTCACGGTGGACCGGGTCGCGCAGGAGGTGTCGCGGCGGGGAGCACATCCGCTGCGCGTCGACACCGATGGCTTTCCCTCCGAACTCGAGCTGACGACCGAGATGGATGGCGACAGCGGTGGGGTGACGCTGCGCACCGCCACCCAGGAGATTCCGGGCGAGGCCATCCGCGCCGCGTGGTTGCGGCGGCTGGGGCTCCCTCGGATCGCCGAGGACATGGAGCCCGTCTGGCGCGAAGGCTGCGTGCGCGAGTCGCAGGCGGCGATCGAGGGATTTCTCGGGGGGCTGGAGGCCGCCGGCTGCCGCTTCATCAACCCGCTCGAAGCCGGGCGCGCCGCCACCCACAAGCTGCAGCAGCTCCGCCTGGCTCGCTCGCTGGGCCTCGAGGTACCACGCACGCTGGTGACCAATGAGCCGGCCCGCGTGCGCTCCTTCTTCGAGCAGGTCGAGCGCCGCATGGTCGCCAAGATGCTGACGCCCCTGAGCCAGTCCATGGAGGGAGACCAGCCCTTCGTCTACACGAGCGCCATCGGCCCCGAGCACCTCGAGGAGCTCGACGGTCTGAGCCAGAGCCCCATGGTGTTCCAGGAGCGCATCGACAAGGCCCGCGAGCTGCGGGTCATCGTCGTAGGCCACCAGTGCTTCGTGGGCGCCATCGATGCCTCGGGCTCGGCGGCGGGCCAGGTGGACTGGAGGCGGGCCGGGCGCGGGGAGTGTGGTTGGGCGCCGGGTGAGCTGCCAGCGGACGTGGCCGCTCGGCTGCAGCGCCTGGTGGCGAGCCTGGGGCTCGTGTACGGCGCCGCGGATCTGATCGTCACACCCGACGGGAGGCACGTCTTCCTCGAGGTGAACCCTGGGGGTGAGTGGGGAATGCTCGAGCGCGATCTCGGCCTGCCCATTGCCGCGGCCCTGGCCGATGCGCTCGTCGTCGAAGACGGCCTCCCCCGACAGCCTGCTCCGGAGAGCCCATGACCATCCTCATCGTGACCCGCTCCAGTGACCAGATGGCGCCCGCGGCCGTGGCACGCGCCCTCGCGGACCGGGGCGTGCCGTCCTACCGCTTCGACACCGATCTGTTCCCCACCCAGGTCCGGCTCGTGCTCGATGAGCGCGGTGGCGGCTGGCTGTCCGGACCCGAGGGGGTGCTCGCGCTGAAGGACATCTCGGCGGTCTGGTATCGCCGCAGCGCGACGGGCGAGCGCATTCCCAGGGAGCTCGATCCGCAGCTGCGCCAGCCCTCGGTGGAGGAGAGCCGGCGCGTGGTGTTCGGGATGCTGGCGGCGCTCGGCGTCTTCCAGCTGGACGCGCTCGAGACCGTGCGGCGCGCGGAGCACAAGCCGCTGCAGCTCGAGCTGGCGCGCTCCCTGGGGCTGGATGTTCCCCGGACGATCATGACCAACGACGCGGAGGCGGTGCGCGCCTTCGCCGCGAGCTGCGCCGGAGGCGTGGTGACGAAGATGATGTCGTCGTTCGCCGTCTACGACGAGCAAGGCCAGGAGCAGGTGGTGTTCACGACGCCCCTGGAGGCTCCGGCGCTTGAGGACCTGGAGGGCCTGGAGCTGTGTCCGATGACCTTCCAGGAGCGGATCGCCAAGGCGCTCGAGCTGCGCGTGACGGTGGTGGGAGACCGGGTGATGGCCGCCGCCATCGACTCGCAGGCGCTCCCCGGGGCCCGCAACGACTGGCGCCGGCAGGGGCTGGCGCTCCTGGAGGCCTGGCAGCACTACACGCTGCCCAAGCCGGTCGAGCGCCAGGTGCTGGCGCTGATGGCGGCGCTGGGGCTCAACTATGGCGCCTTCGACTTCATCGTCACGCCCGAGGGACGCCACGTCTTCCTCGAGGTGAACCCGGCGGGCGAGTTCATGTGGCTGACGCAGTACCCGGGGCTGCCCATCGCCGAGGCCCTGGCGGACGTGCTGACCGGACGCGCGGTGCGCCGGTATGGGGCTCAGGGAACCGGCGGTCGGATCCGCACCCAGGTGCTCGACGTCGAGCTCGAGACCTCCGTTCCCCAGTAGAAGCCATGAGAGGCATAGGGACTGAACAGCTTCGTGTCGAGCGCCTCGAGGACGAGCGTCTTCTGCCGCGGAACCCAGGTCACCACGCCGGCGATGTAGGGCTTCCAGAGCGCCGAGTCGGTACGAGCGACGATGGGAACCGCCGAGGGGCGCATCAGCGGCGTGGCGAGCGGGACGATGTTGGCCCCGATCGACAGCGAGCCCTGCTCCTGGAGTTGCCCCTGGGCCCACACCCAGCGGCGGATGAGCCCCATGGTCAGCCCCGAGGGCGCGGGCACGGGCGGATCCTTGGTCCACAGGATGCCGGGCTCGAAGCCGTAGATTTCTCCGGGCAGCAGCAGGCACTCCCCTGGCGCGCGCTGGAACCTCCCGGACAGCAGCTGGTGCCGGCAGACCTGCACGGCGGAGTCGTTCCCCAACCTGGCGCGGGTGGCGACAGCCAGCCAGTCTCCGTTGCGCACCAGGGCCGCATAGGGGCTGTGCGACTGGATCTGCGCGATGGGGCGCGTCCAGGGTTCGGCGGCTCCAGCCTCCAGGTCACCGTCCTGGAAGGTGTAGCGCACCAGCGAGTGCTGATGCAGCACGACCAGCTCCTCCGCGACCGCGACCAGGAACTCCGGAGTGCTCTGCAAGTGGGAGAGGGAGCCCGTCAGCAGCAGCTCCGTGCCTGTGTCCACGTACCGCTCGACGGTCGAGCTCCCCACCACCCAGATCACATCCCCGGAGACGGCCAGCCTGGAGCTGCTGGAGAAGACCCGCGCGCTCGTCCTGTCGCGCAGCACGCGGGTGTCACAGACCCAGGCGCCCTGGAGCGTGCGCTCGAGCGAGCCACACGTGCCAGGCAGCGGCGTGCTGGAAGTCTCCGCGGTGCGGTCGCTCGCTACGAGGAAGTCGAACTGGTGGATGCCTCCCACCTGGGAGAACGCCACAAGGATGTGGTGCGGCCCCGGGCGCTCGGGGGTGAACGTGAGGACCGAGGGCAGGCCGCGCTCACCGAGCTCGATCTGGTGGGCGACCGGCTCGCCGCTCGGCCCCTCCACCTCGGCGGTGACGGAGGTGGGTTGGGGATCGTCGATGCCGCAGCTGCTGCTGAAGGGCATGACGTCCACGGTGACCTGCTGGCCCGAAAGGAAGAGCCCCAGCCCGGTCACCGGCGGGGGCTGCGAGCCGATGACAAAGCACTCAGGGGGAGGCGGGGCATCATCCGAGCAGGCCGAGAGCCCGAGCAGCGTCGAGGCGGCAACGGCGAGACGGAGCGTCCGAGAGAGCATCATGAGAGTCCTCATCGCATGTTGAAGCTGCCAGGAGGGACCGCGCGCGCGCTACCGCTTCCGCCGCAGGCTCGCCACGTCCTTCCGCACGGCCTTCTGCGCCTCCTGAAGCGCCGTCTTCGGGGAGGAGGCCTTGCGCGTGATGGCGTTCATGGCCGAGGTCATCGGGGACCAGAGCATCGTCATCTCCGCCACGTTGGGCATGGGGACGGCGGTCTCCGCCTGAGTGCGGAACGCGGCCAGCGTCGCGTCCTTCGCGATCTCCGGATCCTTATAGATGGGCTCGAAGGCGGGGTTCTGGCGCCCCACCTGCGCCATGATCTTCGCTCCCTCCGGGCCCGTGAGGTAGCTCACGAAGTCGAACGCCGCCTCCTTGTTCTTGGACGGCGCGGCCACGGCGACACCCTCCACCGTCATCCACGGCCGCATCGGCTTGCCACCGGCCTCGTCCACCGTGGGCAGCGGGGCCAGCCCGTAGTCGATCTCCGGGGCAATCTCTCCCAGGAACCACGGGCCCGAGAACACCATGGACGCCTGGCCGGCGTTGAACAGCGAGGTGGTCAGCACCGTGGAGGGCTCGGGCGGCAGGATGCGATCCTTGTCCACCCAGCGCAGCAGCAGCTCCATCGCCTTCACGTTCTCGGGCGCGTCCAGGCGAGGCGTGGGGCCCGGATCGAACACGCGGCCGCCAAACGCGTTCATCAGCGCCGCGTGGTAGTAGAAGTCCGTGTACGGGTAGACGAGGCACGTGGAGCCCTGGGCCGGCGCTGCCTTCTTGCAGGCGGCCAGCAACTCCCCCGTCGTCTTCGGCGGCCTGGCCACCAGCTTCTTGTTGTAGATGAGGGTGATGACCTTGAAGTTCAGGGGCAGTCCGTAGACGGAGCCCCGATAGGTCATCGCCTCCAGCGTGCTGGGGATGAAGCGCTTCTTGACGGCGTCATCCAGGAAGAAGTCGAGCGGCTCGAGCGTGTTGCCGCTCTCCACCCAGCCTCCGAGCCGGTCCTGCGGGAAGATGAAGATGTCCGGCCCAACGCCTCGCGGCACGGTGGCGGTGATCTTGTCCGTGAAGGCGTCCGAGGGAATGGCGCGCAGAGCGACCTTCACACCCGAGCCGCCCTTGGCCGCGTTGTAGGCGGCGACCACCTTCTCCAGCCCGGCGCGCTCGGCGGCCCGGTAGCCGTGCCAGACTTGAAGCTCGGTGGGCCCGCCCTGGGCCCACGCGAGCAGGGGCGTCGTCAGCCAGAGGAGGAGCAGGGAGAGGAAGCCGCGTCTCATGCGAGGGACCTCGAAGGTGAGGGCCCTACGGGAACCTCTTTCACTCCGTCGCGTCAAGCCGCGCCCCACCGGGAGGCGTGCGCGGCCCGACATACGCACGGCTCACTCCAGCGCCATGCCCTGCGCGGCGGCCTGCTTCGTGGCCGACTCGATGATGGCCTTGTCGAGCGTGTCGGCCCCCGCGGAGGCCGCGGCCTTCTCCTTCTCCGCGACGAACTTCTGGCGCTCGGCCTGCAGCTTCTGGATCTTCGCCTGGATCTCCTCGCGCTCCTTCGCCTTCGCGTCGACGAGGGCCTGGCGCTCCTGCGCGCTCTTGCCCTTCAGCTCCTCCGGCAGCTCCTCATCCTTCAGGGCGTCCAGCTTCACCTTGCCCTTCTTCGTCCCGTCCACCAGGTCCCACCCCGAGTTGTCATAGAGGCGGCTCGCCTTGGACATCGCGCGGGTGGTGGCGCTGCCCGCGAACGCCGAGGCGTTGGTGTCCTGGGCCTCCTGGCGCCGCTTGGCCTCCACGCCCTTGCTGCCATAGCCGATGTACGTCTTGTTCAGCTCGCGCCCCAGCCGGGCGATCTCGTCATCCTGCGGCGCGGCGATGTACGCCACGGCCCGGTTCTGATCGATGTTGAGCGACTGGCCCTGCGCGAACTTCGCCGCCGCCGTCCAGCCCGTGCTCGAGCCCTCCTGCGCCGAGCCGCAGTGGATGGTGTTCACCGTGATGCCTCGCTCCTTCGCATCCGAGATGGCGCTCTCGTACGTCACCGGCCCCTGCGAGAAGGGCTCGTTGCCCGCGATGTAGATGAGCTTCAGGTCCCCCTGGGCCTTGCTCCACTCCAGGTTGCGCGTGGCCTTCTGGATGACCATGCCGCAGTACTCGTCCCCGCCGCCGGTCTTCAGGCCGAACAGCTCCTCGGACACCTTGTCCAGGTCCGTGGTGAAGGGGAGGATCTGCCGGATGTAGCCGCCCTCGGCCGCCAGCGAGCTCTTGCCGTACTCGTAGAGGGCGATCTCCAGGTGCGCCAGCTTCGTGCCTCGCCGCGCCTTCTGGAACGTGTTCACCACGGTCCACAGCTGGCGCTTGGCCTGGTCGATGAGCCCATCCATGCTGCTGCTGGTGTCGAGCAGGATCGCGATCTGCACCCGCGGAGCGCTGTGAGCCGCGTCGAGCGCCGCCGGCGAGGCCCCCGTGGGCGCGGGCTTCTCCTTCGCGGGCTGGGCCTGGTGGGGCGCGGTGGGGCCGTTGGCCAGGGCCACGGTAGGGAAAGTGAGCAGACCAAGGCCGAGAGCGAGGGGCTTGAGCATGAGCGTCTCCGATGTGGGGAAGTCTGGCGGCACGCAGTGGAAGCGGCCGTGCACACCCTCAAACGGGCCTCGCTCGAAAAAGGTCTACGCCCTTTGGAAGACGCCGCGCGCCCGCGCCCACCCGCCCTCACCAGGAGTGCATGGATTGGAGACCTCCCGGGTCTTGACGCAGGACGCCAGTCTTTTTGAACCCTTGGCCACCTGGCGGGCCTCATCCCACATGGAATTGGGGCTCTGTGACCTAATCGTCATCGGAACCCTTTATATTTCTTAATCTTTCAGTCTTGACTGAACGAACCGAAGAAACTATTTGAGCACGGCGTTCAACCAACCCAGGGGAAAGGAGGCTGCCATGGAGGTGGATGAGAAGGATGGGCTGTGTCTAACAGCCGATGACCAGCGGTTCATCGAAGCGCTGGGACTTCACTTCGAGAACAGGGCGGGCTTCCCTAGGATTGGCGGGCGCATGCTGGGGCTGCTGATGCTGGCCCCCAAGCCGCTGGCGCTCGGGAGCATCGCCGAGCTGCTCAAGGTGAGCCCCGCCTCGGTGTCCACGAACATCCGGCACTTCCACGAGAAGGGTCTGGTCGAGGAGATCGGCCTGCCGGGGGATCGCCGCCACTACTACATCTTCAGCGACTCGGCCTGGGAGCATCGGTTCGAGGACGCCAACAAGGGCATCACGGAGTTCCTGCAGATCATGCGCAGCCGCTTGGACTACCTCGGTCGCGAGGAGAGCGCGTGCAAGCAGCGGCTGCTGTCCGCCATCGAGTTCTTCGACTTCTTCCTGGGCATGCTCACCTCCGCGCGCGAGCGCTGGCGCACCCGCGCCAAGCCGTCCGAGGCGCCCTCCACGCCCGAGCCCTCTCGTTCCGTTTCCTGAGTTCTTCTCGAGGTCCCACGCATATGAATCCACGCTCCCTCTCCCGTCTCCTCCTGATCGGCACGCTGGCCACCACCGCGGGCATGGGCTGCTCCGAGGCTCGCGCCAACAAGGGCGAGAAGGCTCAGCTGCCCGCGGGGGCCAGCGCCGGCAACGGCCAGCCCACGGTGGGTGTCCGCGCGACGCCCGCGCTCGACAAGCTGCAGGGGGACGTCGCTCGCGTGACGGGCCAGGTGCGCGCCCGGCTCGAGGCCACGCTCAGCGCTCCGGCCACCGGCACCATCGACAAGCTGCTGGTGAACGTGGGTGACCGCGTGAAGAAGGGCGCCCCGATGATGGTGCTGGACACCTCCAACATCGCCATCGGCGTGGATCAGGCCGCGGCCGCCCGCGAGATGGCGAAGGCGGCGCTGGACAACGCCAACACGGAGCTGGAGCGGACCAAGAAGCTCTTCGAGGGCGGCAGCGCGGCCCAGGCCATCCTCGACAAGGTCCAGGCCGGTCAGCGTCAGGCCGCCGCGGGGTTCTCCCAGGCCGATGCCGCCTGGCGCTCCGCCCAGGAGACGCTGCGTGACCACACCCTGCGCGCCCCCTTCGACGGGGTGGTGACGGCGCGGATGAAGAACATTGGCGACACGGTGGCGATGATGCCGCCCACGCCCATCTTCATGATCACCAACGTGGACGAGCTGGAGGTGCGCCTGCCGGTGCCCGAGTCCCTGGCCAGCGCGCTCAAGGACGGCATGAAGCTCAGCGGCCGCGTCATCCCCGGCAACACGCCCTTCGAGGCCACCGTGCGCACGGTGGGCGCGGTGGTGGACGCCAGCAGCCGCACCGTGGAGGTGCTGGCGGACGTGACGGGCAAGCCGGAGACGCCGCTGCGGCCGGGCTCGCTGGCGGAGCTGGACTTCTCCCGCAGCGAGGCGCTCGCCGGCCTCTTCCTGCCGTCGCAGGCGCTGCTGAAGGACGACAAGGGCAGCTACGTGTTCATCGTCGAGGACGGGCGCCTGGTGCGCCGCGACGTGCAGGCGCTCCCCGTGACGCCGCGCTTCGCCCAGGTGCGCTCCGGCCTGCAGCCCCAGGACAAGGTGGTGGTGGAGGGTGCCGCCTCCCTGCGTGAGGGGCTCGCCGTGAGCGTGGTGCAGTAACTCAGAGGACCGAACGGGTACATCTCATGGATCCCATCAAGACATTCATCCGTCAGCCCATCTTCACCGCCATGCTCATCATGGCGGTGGTGGTGTTCGGCCTCTTCGCCTATCCGAAGATCGGCGTCGATCAGTTCCCCGACGTGGACTTCCCCGTCGTCACCGTCACCACCATCCTGCCCGGCGCGGACCCGGAGACGGTGGAGAACAACATCAGCGACCCGCTCGAGGAGGCGCTCAACACGCTCAGCGGCGTGGAGACGCTGCGCTCGGTGAACGTGGAGAGCGTGTCGCAGATCATCGTCCAGTTCTCGCTCGACAAGAACGTGGACGTGGCGGCGCAGGACGTGCGTGACCGCGTCCAGGCCACCCTGTCCAAGCTCCCCAACGAGGCCGAGGCGCCCGTGGTGGAGAAGTTCGACATCGGCGCCGCGCCCATCCTCACCCTGGCGGTCAGCGGCTCGCTGCCCATCCAGGAGATCACCCGCCTGGCCGATGACGTCGTGAAGCCGGCGCTGCAGCGCAAGCAGGGCGTGGGCGGCATCGATCTGGTCGGTGGCCAGGAGCGCGAGATCCAGGTCATCGTGGATCCCGGCCTGCTGCGCAGCTACGGCGTGTCCATCTCGGACGTGACGCAGGCGCTGCGCGCGCAGAGCGTGGACATCCCGGGCGGCCGCACGTCGGAGCCCGGCGCCGAGCGCGTGGTGAAGCTCGAGGGCGAGGCGCGCAGCGTGGACGCGCTGCGCAACCTCATCATCGCCAGCCCCGCCGGAGCGCCGGTGCGCATCCGGGACGTGGCCAACGTGGTGGACGGGCCCGAGGAGGCGCGCTCGGGGGCGACGTTCAACGGCGAGCGCGCCGTGGCGATGGTGGTGCGCAAGCAGTCCGGCGCCAACACCGTGCAGGTGGCCCATGACGTCATGGAGTCCCTGGAGGAGATCACCGCGCTGCTGCCCAAGGGCGTGAAGGTGTCGACGGTGACGGACGGCTCCAGGTTCATCCGCTCCTCCATCGCGGCGGTGCAGGAGGACCTGGTGCTGGGCGGCATCCTCGCCGTGGTCATCGTGCTGCTGTTCCTGCGCAACTGGCGCTCCACGCTGGTGTCCGCGGTGGCGCTGCCCACCTCCGTGATTGGCACCTTCGCGGTGATGCAGGCCCTGGGCTTCACGTTCAACGTCGTGACGATGCTGGCGCTGACGCTGTCCATCGGTCTGCTCATCGACGACGCCATCGTGGTCATCGAGAACATCATCCGCCACATGGAAGAGGGCGCTGGCCCCTTCGAGGCGGCCTACGAGGCCACCAAGGAGATCGCCCTGGCGGTGCTCGCGGTGACGCTCTCCATCGTGGCGGTGTTCATCCCCGTGGCCTTCATGGAAGGCATGATGGGCAAGTTCTTCTACCAGTTCGGCGTCACGGTGGCCGTGGCGGTGGCCATCTCGTACTTCGTTTCGATGACGCTCACGCCCATGCTCTCCAGCCGCCTGCTCAAGCACCACGGCGAGCCGGGCGCCGTCTCCCGGGGCATCGAGCGGGTGCTGACGGCCACGGAGAACACCTACCGGCGCGCCCTGCGGTGGATGCTCGATCACCGGGCCGTGACCATGGGCCTCGCGGTGGGCGTGCTCTTCCTCACGCTCTTCCTGGCGCGCTTCATCAACTTCACCTTCATCCCCGCTCAGGACATGAGCATGACGAAGGTGACGGTGGAGATGCCGGTGGGCACGCCGCTGGAGCGCACGCAGCAGGAGCTGGCCAGCGTCCGCGCCCAGCTGGAGAAGCTGCCGGGCGTGGACAGCGTCTACACCTCCGCGGGGGGTGGCGTGCAGGAGGAGGTCCACAAGGGCGAGCTGATGGTGAACCTCGTGCCCCTGCACGATCGCGAGTATGGCCAGCAGGACTTCAAGCAGTTCGTGCGCCAGAACATCGTGCGCAGCGCGGGAGTGCTGCTGAACGCGCAGGACTACGCGGCCGTGAGCGGCGGTGGCGCTCGCTCCCAGCCGGTGCAGTTCAACATCCGTGGCGACAACTGGCAGGAGGTCATCGCGGCGGCGGAGAAGACGCGTGACGCCATGAGGAAGCAGCCGGGCTTCGTGGACGTGGACCTCTCCTACCGCTCGGGCAAGCCGCAGCTCTCGGTGGAGATCGACCGCGAGCGCGCCGCCAGCATCGGCGTGCCCGCCGCCATGCTCGGCACCACGCTGCGCTCGTTCCTGGGCGGTGACGCCGTCATCCAGTACCGCGAGGGCGGTGACACCTTCGACGTGAAGGTGAAGCTGCCTCCCGAGGTGCTGGCTGATCCCGATCAGGTCGGCGCCCTCGCGGTGCGCACGCCCATGGGACAGCTCGTCGAGCTGCGCACCGTGGCGGACATCCGCCCGGACGAGGGCCCCTCGCAGATCGATCGCCAGGCGCAGAAGCGTCAGATCACCGTGCTGGCGGAGCTGCGCAACTACAGCCTCGGCGAGGCCATCGGGTTCCTCACCAACTTCGCCAAGCAGGAGCTGCCGCCCACCATCGTCACCGACTTCGAGGGTCAGGGTAAGGAGCTGGCCAAGGCCGGCAAGGCCTTCGTGCTCGCGCTCTTCCTGGGCATCATCCTCGTGTACATGATCCTGGCGGCCCAGTTCGGCAGCCTCCTGGATCCGGTCACGATCATGATGTCGCTGCCCTTCGCCATCATCGGCGCGCTGGGAGGCCTGCTGCTGTCGGGTGAGTACATGTCCATGTTCGCGATGATCGGCATCATCATGCTCATGGGCCTGGTGACGAAGAACGGCATCCTCCTGGTGGACTTCACCAACCAGCTCAAGGAGCAGGGCAAGAGCACGCGGGACGCGCTGCTGGAGGCGGGCCCCATCCGCCTGCGCCCCATCCTGATGACGACCATCGCGATGATCGCCGGCATGGTGCCGGTGGCGCTGGCTCGCGGCGACGGCGCGGAGACGCGCGTGCCCATGGCCATCGCCATCATCGGCGGCCTCACCACCTCCACGGTGCTGACGCTGGGCGTGGTGCCCGTCTTCTACTCGCTGGTGGACGGCCTGCGGCGCCGCGTGTCTGGCAAGCGCCCCACCGACACCGAGAAGCCCGCGGCCGGCGAGCTGCACCCGAAGGCCGACGCCGCCTGATTCACGGCGCGGGGGACGGAGGTGGCCTCCGCCCCGCTCCTCCCAGACGGGAAGAGGACTCAGCCGTCCTCCGCGCCCTGAGTGTTTCCGTGGTCTTGGACCTGGACGGGAGTAGTGTGTCCGCCCTCGTCCCGCAGTACTTCCTCAGACAGGACGAACCGTCTTTATGCGCTTCCACCTGCTGTCTCTCGTCGTGAGTCTCGCAGTGCCCTGGAGGGTCTCATGAACCCCCTTGCCCTCGTTGCCCTCGTCGCCCTGGCCGCGGAGCCAGGCGCCGCGCCCCGGAAGCTGACCTTCCAGGAGGTGCTCACCCGGACGGAGTCCCAGAGCCTGGAGCTGCAGGCCGCGCGGGCCCGGCTGGCCCAGGCCCAGGAGCTGTCCTCGAAGGCGTGGAGCGGCTACCTGCCGCAGATCTCCGCCGGGGCCTCCTATACCCGCAACAATGTCGAGGCTACCTTCGCGCTTCCTACTGGCTACGCCATCCGGGAAGTCGGCGGGCCGACGAGCGATGACCCGAACCTGCCGGGCGCGCCCACCAACTTCGCCCTCGTCCCCGTGGGCGTCCAGGAGGTGCCCATCCAGAAGCTGAACCAGCTGGGCGCCCAGGTGCAGCTCAACCAGGCCATCTTCGCTCCGGCGCTGTGCATGGCCATCAAGAGCGCGGGGATCGCCGAGGACGTGGCGACCCTCAACGTGGAGGCGGCGCGCCGGGAGATCCTCTTCGGCGCCGCGCAGCTCTACTTCGGCGCGGCGGGGCTGCTGCAGGCCGTCACGGTGCAGGAGCGGCTGCTGGTGGTGTACACCGCGCGTGAGAAGGACGCGCAGGTGAGCTTCGACGTGGGAGCCCAGCCCAAGGTGGCGCTGCTGCGCGCCCAGATCGACAGGGCCCGCGCCGAGCAGGATCTGCTGCGCGCGCGCAACTCCTACCTGAGCACCATCCAGGCGCTGGCCACGCTGCTGAACGAGCCGGCGGACTTCGACGTGGTGGTGCCGGAGGAGCCGGTGCTGCCCGAGGGCATCGAGCAGCTGGAGGCCGCGGTGCAGAAGCGGCCGGACGTGGTGGCGGCGCAGCGGAACATCGAGCTGGCGGAGACGGGGCGCAGCAGCGTGAAGTGGCGGTACGCGCCCACCCTGGGCCTGTCGGCCGCCTACCGGTGGGCCAACGCGGCGGGCTTCACGGGCCAGAACACCAGCTGGGCCATCACCCTGGGCCTGCAGTGGGTGCTGTGGGACGGCGGCCTGCGCGAGGCGGAGCTGCGCGAGAGCAGCGCGAAGATTGCCGAGGCCAAGGCCAACGCCAGCGCCGCGGAGAACCGGGCGCGGGACGAGGTGCGCCGCGGGCTGCTGGACCTGGCCAGCGCGCGCGCCAACCGCCTCAAGGCCGAGGAGCAGCTGCGCCTGGCGCGGGAGAGCCAGCGCCTGGTGGACGTGAGCTTCAAGGCGGGCACGGCCACGTACCTCGAGGTGACGGACGCCAACACCTCGCTGGCGGCCGCGGAGACGGGGTTCGTGGGCGAGACGCTCAACGCCTCGCTGGCCGCGCTGCGCGTGCTCAAGGCCGCCGGCATGTTCGCTCCCACGCCTCTGGCGCCGCAGCAGGGCGAGCAGTAGCTCGAGGTGGTGGCGCGGCAGGGAAGCGGATGCCCCTCCCTGCCGTGCCTGGAAGCCAGCGCGCGCCTCTCCTCAGTGCGAGTGGCGCGCGCTGGGCGCCCGTGACGTGCCGCGATCGAGCGCGGCCGTCGCCCGGGCGCTGTCCGCGTGCGCGCAGAGCGTGCGGATCGTCTGCTCGGTCAGCTTCGCCAGGGCGCTGAGCAGCGCTCCATCCGAAGTCGCGCCGTGCCACAGCAGCTGCGCCTGTCCCGCGGACAGCTGGGCCTCCACCCGCAGCCGCATGGCGCTCACTCCCGACGGGCCATGCTCGAAGATGGCCAGGGTGCGCAGCGTCTCGCGGCTCGAGGGGGCTCCCTCGTCCTTCAGGTGCAGGCTGAAGTCGGCCGCGGGCAGCGCCGAGAGCTCGTCGGTGAGAGCCGGGTCCGAGCCGTAGGCGCGCAGGGCGTCGTAGGCGAGGCCTCCCAGCGGTGCCTCCAGCAGCTCCACGTGGGCGTGCCGGGCCAGCTCCTGCGGAGGCGCCTCCGCCTCGAGGGCGAGCACGGCGGGGAAGGAGTAGTCGAGGTTTCCCAGCATGCGCGAGGCGTCCACCTGGTAGTGGCTGCTCGTCCGCGCGCTCTGCCGCAGGCTGACCCGCACCGTGGAGCGCTGCACCTGGGAGCGGTAGGCGAACGCGCAGGCGGCCAGCAGGATGGCCTCGCGGGAGACTTCGTAGAGCGTCGCGGCCCGCTGGAGCGCGGCGGCATCCACGACGGCCAGGGCTCCGGGCGCGGGCGTCGCCGAGGTGCTCGCCGCGGAAGGCCGCTCCGGGGCGGGCTCCAGCGAGCGACCCAGCCAGTGCGCTCGCGCATCGGTGGCGATCCGGGGGAGCTGGGTCTCGGAGATGAGCTCGAGCACCCAGCGCGCCAGTGAGCCGCTCTGGGGCGTCATCCGGACACGCCCGCGGGTCCGCGCCTGATCGCACGCCTCCGCGAGATCCGTGGCGAGGATGCGCCAGGAGGACTCGTCCAGCAGGGCGGGGTGGCAGGCCACCAGGAGCCAGGGTGGGTTCCGAGTGCCTCGCTCACAGAAGACGAAGGAGACGAGGGCGCCCGTGCACTGGCCGATCTCCTCGCACAGGCCGCGAGCCATCCCCTCGACCGTCTGCCAGGACTCCTCATCCGAGCGGGCGGTGAGGTCGATCCGCGTCAGCGGCACGGGGCTCTTCTCGGGGATGATGAGCGCGGACCAGCCCTCGGCCCCGCCCTGAACGGAGCGGGTGAAGCGCAGGCGCAGCGTCTCGTGCGCCGCCCACACGGCGTGGAGGGCCTCCTCCGCGTGGTGGCCGCGAGTGCCCTCGGGCAGCTCGAAGATCCGGCTGGTGCCGGTGGGGTGCTGGAGGCCTCGGCCCGGTGCATGGACCGCGTACATCGCGGGCGTCAACGGCACGAGGCCCGTCGGCGTCGGCGCCGAAGCGGGGGGCTCCTGCTGGGGCGCGGCCTCCACGGGGGGCGCGGGCGGAGGTGGCTCGGCCGGCGCGGCCTCCGGGGTGGGCTCCTCGCCGCGATCGCGCAGGAGCGGCGGGGACGCGATGGACGGGTACGCCGAGCGCACGGCGTTCCGTGAGACACGCCCCAGCGAGGATCTCGGCAGGGTGCGCGCTCCCACCAGCAGGATCTCGGTGGGCAGCACGCCGTGGCGCTGGTTCACGTTCAGGCGGATGGCCCGGGTGATGTCCCGGAGCAGGGCCTGCTGCTTCGCGGGCGGAGCCTGGGCCACGTCGCGCGGGGAGACCTCGGCGACGACGAGAAGCTGCTCCTCTCGCCCCTGCTTGTGCGCGAAGGCCGCGCAGCCGCCGGGCACCAGCGCCGGGTGGCTTGCCTCCACGTCGAACTCGAAGTCGTGCAGCCGCAGATCCTGGCCCTGCCAGATGATGACGTCCTGGACGCGCCCGGTGACGTACAGCTCGCCGCCCGAGATGGCCCCGAGATCGCCGGTCCGCAGGAAGGCCCGCATGCCGGCGGCCGAGCCGGACAGCCGTCCGCGGAACGCCTCGGACGTGGTGCCCACCCGGCCCCAGTAGCCATCGGCCACGCTGAGGCCGGTGACCCAGATCTCCCCCACCTCCTGCTCGCCGCGCAGCGCGCGCGTGGTGGGGTTGACGATGATCACCTGCACGCTGGACGCCGGGCCGCAGCTCACCAGCTTCGTCGCGGCCCCGCGGCGCTCGGTGATGCGCTGCTGGGCCAGCGCGTCCACTCCCACGCCGCGCAGGGTAGGGCCGTCCTCGGACCTGCCGCAGGCCACCAGGTAGGTGCACTCGGCCAGCCCGTACACCGCCCGGAACGTCTTCGGCTGGAACCCGCAGGGCGCGAAGTGCGCCGAGAAGCGCTCCATCGTCTCGGCGCGGATCTGCTCGCCGCTGGTGAAGGCGACGCGCCAGCGGCTCAGGTCGAGCCCGGCCCGCTCCTCCTCGCTGACGGCGCGCACGCACAGCTCGTAGGCGAAGTCCGGAGCGCCGCTGATGGTGACGCCGTGGGTGGAGATGGCCTCCAGCCACCGCCGGGGCTGCTGGAAGAAGAGCTGCGGCGCCATCAGCAGCGCGGGGATGCCCGAGAACAGCGGCTGGAGCACGCCCTCGAGCAGCCCCAGCCCCTGGTGGGTGGGCAGCCACAGGAGCAGCTTGTCCGTGGGGCCATGCCCCAGCCCCCGGCGCAGGGCCTCGGAGTTGTCCAGGAGGCTGGCGTGGGTCACCCGCACCCCCTTGGGGGTGGCGGTGCTGCCCGCCGTGTACTGCAGGAAGGCGATGGCTCGCGGGTCCACGAACGGCGGCGTCCAGTCCGCCGGAGGTCCGGAGGGCGCGGGGGCCTCGGCGGGGATCAGCTCGATGTGGGAGGCCAGGCCGTCAATGGTGAGGCGCTGGCCTTCCGGGGGGCGCTGCCCACCCACGAGCGCGGCGGCGGCGCCCGAGTCCTGCGCGATGCTGGCCAGCAGGTCCACCCCCGCGCTGGGCGAGTCGAACAGCGGCGGCGGCACGGGGACGGCGATCACCCCCGCATAGAGGCAGCCGAAGAGGCTGGTGACGTAGGCGGGGCCCGGCGGCAGGACGATGAGGACGCGCTGCCCGGACAGCCCGCGCGACTCCAGCTCCATGGCGATGGCGCGCGAGCGCCGATCCAGCTCCGCGTACGAGAGGGTGACGTCCTCGGAAGCCGTGGCGCCCAGGAAGGTGAAGGCCGCAGCCTGGCCCAGCTCCGCCGCGCGGCGCCGGAGGATGTCCGCGAAGGTCCGCGCATCCTTCCAGACCTGACGAACCCCACCGCTGCCTGGGGAGTGTGCTTGCTCTTTCACGGCGTCCTGTCACCCGCGAGGAAAGGTCCGGCGCCTGGGCCCGGGCCTGGACCTCCGAGAATCCATCGAAGGGCGGGGAGCTGTCCATCCCTTGGAAAAGCAACGGAAAAATCCAATCCTGGGCCCCCCAACGAGGCGTGCGGCCGGAGGGAGCGAGCCCCCCGTGTCGGGCCTGGCTGCCTGCCTGGAGGGCTCGGGACGCTCGCGGGCCGCCATCCTCTGGTGTAGGGATACCGCCGCATGCTTCGCAACCTCCGAGAACTCTATCAGTACCGTGGCCTGCTGCTGAGCCTCACGCAGCGGGAGCTGAAGGCGCGCTACCGCGGCTCGGTGCTCGGGTTCCTGTGGACGTTCCTCAACCCGACGATGCAGATGGCGGTGTACTCGCTGCTCTTCTCGGTGTGGATGCGGCAGAAGATCGAGCACTACACGTACTTCGTCTTCATCGGCCTGCTGCCGTGGATCTGGTTCACCAGCTCGGTGGTGGGCGGGGCCAGCGCCATCAGCGACCGGCGCGATCTGCTCACCAAGGTGCGCTTCCCGGCGCAGGTGCTGCCGGCCACGATCGTGACGACCAACCTGGTGAACTTCCTGCTCGCCGTGCCGCTGCTGCTCCTGCTGGGGCTGGCGCTGGGCCACCCGCTGAGCTGGCACATCCTGCTGTTTCCGCTGGTGCTGTTCGTCCAGCTCTGGGTGACGCTGGCGCTGGTGTACCTGTTCTCGGCCATCAACGTGGCGTTTCGGGACCTGCAGCAGATCCTCAGCAACATCGTGACGATGTGGTTCTTCGTCACGCCCATCTTCTACCGGGCGGAGACGCTGCCCGAGCACCTGCGGGAGGTGCTGGTGATGGCCAACCCCATGGCGGTGATGGTCACCTCGTACCAGGCCCTGTTCTACGACGGGCGGGTGCCCGCGCTGGCGCCGCTGGCGCTGTGGATGGGCATCGCGGTGGCCCTGCTGTGGGTGGCCTCCGGCATCTTCGAGCGTCGCCGCGAGGAGTTCGCGGAGATCGTCTGAGCGAGACACCGATCATGGACGCCATCGTCATTCGCAATCTCGTCAAGCGCTTCCGCAAGAGCACCATCCGGCGCGAGTACACGACGCTCAAGTCGGAGCTGGTGCGCTGGCTGAAGGGCCAGCGGTTGCCCGAGGACAAGACGTACATCGAGGCCATCCGAGGCATCGATCTGACCATCCCCCGTGGCAAGACGGTGGGCATCATCGGACGCAACGGCTCGGGCAAGAGCACGCTGCTCAAGCTGATGACGGGCATCTACTCGCCGACGTCCGGGTCCATCGAGATGAGGGGCCGCATCTCGGCGCTGCTGGATCTGGGCGCCGGCTTCCACCCGGACTTCTCAGGGCGGGAGAACATCCTCATCAACGGCATCATCCTGGGGATGACGCGGGCGGAGATCCGCGCGCGGATGGACCAGATCATCGAGTTCAGCGAGCTGGGGGACTTCGTCGACGAGCCGGTGCGGACGTACTCCAGCGGCATGTACGCGCGGCTGGCGTTCGCGGTGGCCACGCACGTGGACCCGGAGATCCTGATCGTCGACGAGATCCTCTCGGTGGGTGACGAGCACTTCGCCAAGAAGAGCATGGCGAAGATGATGGAGTTCAAGAAGGCCGGGAAGACGATCGTCCTGGTCACCCACGATCTGGGCACCATCGAGCGCTGGTGCGATCTGGGCGTGTGGATCGACGCGGGGCGCATCCGCGGGGTGGGCAACTCCACGGCGCTGGTGGAGGAGTACCGCAGGGCGGTGGCGCTGGCGGAGGAGCAGTCGGTGTCGCTGGGGCCTCCGGCGCTGTCGAAGGACGGTGGACAGCTGCCGCAGGTGGCGCCGGTGCCGGCGAACGAGCCGCTCACCGGTCCGAAGGGCGCGCCGCAGATGCGCTCGGGCACCTACGACGTGGAGATCTCCTCGGTGCGCTTCTGCAAGCCCTCGGGGGAAGAGGTGCAGGAGGTGGACACCGAGGAGCCGCTGGACATCACCCTCGAGTTCATGGCCCGGCGCCCGGTGGAGGACGTGGGGTTCAGCATCGCGCTCTTCGATGCGAACGGGACACGCGTCTATGAGACGAGCACCTTCATCGAGGGCGTGGCGCTGCCGGTGCCGCTGCCGCCGTCGGGCAGGCTGCGCATGTCGCTCGGGCGGGTGGGGCTGATTCCGGGGAGCTACTCCATCCAGGTGCGGGCCCACCCGAAGCATGGGCCGGACTATGACTGGCAGCGGGATCTCCACCAGCTGAAGGTGCGCTCGAACGTGGCGGACCAGGGCATCATGCGGCCGCCCCACACCTGGTCCGTGGAAGTCGCCCACCCGGTCGAGTCCGCGGCTCCCCGGGCCGCCGAGATCTGATCGCCTCCATGTCCCAAGACACCCAGACTCCTGTCCCCGTCGGCGATCTGGCGGAGATGATCGCGGCCCAGCGCCGCCTGGTGGAGGGGCTGAGGCCCTGCAGCGGTCCAGGCTGCGAGCAACTGACGGCCCACGAGCGCACCCTGCGCTTCCTGGAGGAGGAGCTGCGGCGGCGCATGCCCGAGTCCCAGGCGCGGGCCCACACGCCCATGCAGGCGGCCCAGCGCGTGGCGGATGTCTTCCAGTTCCAGGTGCCTGGCTCCCACCGCCAGCAGCTGGGGCGGGCCATCACCGCGGCCAAGAGCGTCTTCACGAAGGGGCTGAAGCCCTTCCACGTGGAGATGCTGCGACCGCAGCACGCCTTCAATCGGGAGATGCTCGCCGTCCTGGAGCACCTGTTCGGCATGCGGGCCACGAGCACGCAGACGGACCTCTCGGAGTGGGTGCGCAAGCGGCTCACCCCGCTGCTGGAGCCCACCGAGTGGGAGATCCCGACCCATCGCCGGCAGGGGCTCGGGCGGGCGGTGAGGCTCGTGAAGCGCTCGTACCTGACGGCGCTTGGGCCGCTGCTGCGGGAGCTGCTGGCGGGCCAGCGGCAGTGGAACCAGCAGGCGGTGGACCTGCTCGCGGATGCGGTGAAGCCCCGGCCTCCCTCACCGGACGAGGCGGCGAGCCGGGTGGCCGAGCTGTTGAACCTGGCGGATCCGCTCGGGCGGGCGCAGTCGCTCGGGGCGCGAGTGTCCTCGCCGCTGTGGCGCGAGGTGTTCCGCCGGCAGATCACCTACAACCAGGAGATCACCCTCTGCCTGGCGGACATGCTGGGCACGCGGACCCCGGCGTCGGTTCCCAGCCAGGACGACTACGCGGCCTGGTACCGCGAGCGGGAGCCCCAGGCGTTCGCTCGTGCGGCGGAGGCGGTGAAGGGGCTGCAGCGGCGGCCCCTCGTCAGCCTGATCACGGTGGTCTCCGGGACGCCGGAGCCCCTGCTGCGCGCCTGCATCGAGTCGGTCCGGGCGCAGTCCTACGAGAACTGGGAGCTGTGCCTGGCGGACGACGGGACGAAGGCGCCCCAGGCCGCGCGGGTGCTGGAGAAGTTCGCTCGAGAGGACTCGCGCATCCGTGTGGCCCGTCCAGGCGCCTCTGGGCGTGCGGCGGCCGCCAATGCCGCCCTCGCGCTGGCCCAGGGTGAGCTCGTCGGCCTGCTGGGTGAGGGCGATCTGCTGTCGCCGCACACCCTGGCGGAGGTGGTGCTGCGCCTCGAGCGGGAGCCGGAGACGGACCTGCTGTACTCGGACGAGGACCGCTGTGACGAGTCGGGCCGTCGCTTCGAGCCCTTCTTCAAGCCGGACTGGTCTCCGGACCTGATGCGCTCGGTGAACTACATCCACCACTTCGCGGTGGTGCGCCGGGCGCTGCTGGACGCCGTGGGAGCCATGCGGCCGGAGTTCGAGGGCGCGCAGGACTATGACTTGCTGCTGCGCCTGTCCGAGCGGGCCCGCCACATCGGCCACGTGCCGGCGGTGCTGTACCACCGGCGGGGCTCGGGCGGACGGGAGGGCAGGGAGGCCACGGACGCGGCGGTCCGCGCGCTGAACGAGCACCTGAAGCGGCAGGGCGAGGAGGGCGTGGCCGAGGCGGTGGGGCCGGGACACTACCGGGTGCGCTACCCGGTCAAGGGCCAGCCGCTCGTCTCCATCATCGTCCCCTTCAAGGACAAGCCGGAGCTGCTGCGCACGCTCACCACGAGCCTGCTGGGGAAGACGGCCTACTCGAACTACGAGCTGCTGCTGGTCTCCAACAACAGCAAGAAGCCGGAGACGTTCGCGCTGCTGGAGAGCCTCACCGATCCGCGCATCCGCAAGCTGACGTGGGACCACCCGTTCAACTACCCGGCCATCAACAACTTCGCGGCGCGCGAGGCTCGGGGCGAGCTGCTGCTGTTCCTCAACAACGACATCGAGATCATCCACCCGGACTGGCTGGAGGAGCTGATCGGCCAGGCCCAGCGCCCCGAGGTGGGGCAGGTGGGCGCGAAGCTGCTGTTCCCGGACGGCACGGTGCAGCACGCGGGCGTGATGGTCGGGATGACGGGCTTCGCGGGCCATCCGTTCTGGCGCCTGCCGGACGAGGGCCGGTGGACGCCCTTCGGCCTGCCGGACTGGACGCGCGACTTCCTGGCGGTGACGAGCGCCTGCGTGATGGTGCGCCGCGAGTTCTTCGAGGCGCTGCGCGGCTTCGACGAGCGCTTCATCGTCTGCGGCAGCGATGTGGACCTGGGCCTGCGGACGGTGGGCAGGGGGCTGCGCGTCGTCTACACGCCGCACGCGAAGCTGTACCACCACGAGTCCGCGAGCCGGCGCCTGGACAGCATGCCGGAGGGGGACTTCTGGGAGTCCTTCGTCTCCTATCGGCCGTACCTGCGCGACGGGGACCCCTTCTACAACCCGAACCTCACGCTGCTCGGGCCGGACTGCTCGCTGCGCCGCCACCCGGAGAATGGCGAGGAGCTGGCGCTGCGGACGCTGTCACGCGATCTCCCCAGCGCGCAGGACCCGGCCGCCGTCGAGCGTGCCCGCAGGCAGCGCCACGTGGCCGATCACCTCTCGGCGCTGGACCACACCTCCGCGCAGGTTCGGGAGGCTCGGGCCCAGGCGCCGGCGAGGCTGGCGGCGCTGCGCCAGAAGGGGAAGCTGGAGCGCGTCACCTGGTTCCTGCCCTCGTTCCACCACCCGTACGCGGGCATCCACACCATCCTCCGGTTCGCGCAGCTGCTCCGCGAGCGCCACGGGACGCAGAGCGAGTTCATCATCTACGACAACCCCGGAGTGACGGCGGCGGAGATGGCGGCGCGAGTCTCCGTGCTCTTCCCAAAGCCTCCCGGGACGTTCCGTGTGCTCCAGGGGCTGGAGGAGGTGGCCGACCTGCCCGAGTGCGACCTGGCGGTGGCGACGCTCTGGAAGTCCGCCTACCCGGTGCTGTCGCATCCCCGGGCGACGGCGAAGGCCTACTTCGTCCAGGACTTCGAGCCGGCGTTCCTTCCCGCGGGGGCCGAGTCCGCGCTGGCCGAGCAGACGTACCGGCTGGGGCTCTACGGCATCTTCAACACGCGCGGCCTGCACGACTACATCACTTCGCACTACCCGATGGAGGGGTGCTGGTTCGAGCCCGCGGTGGAGCGCTCCATCTTCCACGCCCAGCGGCCGCGGCGGCAGGGGCCCATCCGGATCTTCTTCTACGGGCGGCCGGGCAGCGAGCGGAACGCCTTCGAGCTCGGCATGGCCACGCTGCGCCAGCTCAAGGCGGAGCTGGGCGGCGCGGTGGAGATCGTCTCCGCGGGCGAGCGGTGGAGCCCGGAGCACTACGGGCTCCAGGGCGTCATCACCAACCTGGGCGTGCTGCCCTACGAGAAGACGGCGGACCTGTATCGCGAGTGCGATGTGGGCCTGTGCTTCATGTTCACCAAGCACCCGTCGTATCTGCCCTTCGAGCTGATGGCCTGCGGGGTGACGGTGGTCACCAACGACAACCCGGCCAACCGCTGGCTGCTGGAGCACGAGCGCAACTGCCTGCTGGCCGAGCCCACCCTGTCCTGCATCCTGGAGCAGCTGCGCCGGGCGGTGGCGGACACGGGGCTGCGCGCGCGGCTCTCCGCGGCGGCCATCGAGCGGGTGGGGCGCACCACCTGGGAGGAGCAGGTCGACCAGGTGCTCGCCCAGCTGCTGGGGCGGACGTAGCCCGAAGGCACCTGAGCCTCGGCTGTCCTCTTCCTGCGGAGCGGGGCAGAATGCCTCCTTGGGCCAGGGGTGGGGGGCCCGAGCGATCGGAGTGGCTGTGCGCGGACGGACCCTCTTGGTGCTGATGGCGAGCGCGTGCATGGCGCTCGGTGGTGTCGCCTGGGCTGCTCCAGCGAGCACGCCCACGGAGGCTCCGACGAAGGCTCGGGGCCTCCTCGCGGCGCTCGAGGACCCCAACGAAGACATCGTGGCGGGGGCCTTGCTGGTGCTGCTCGTCGATGACCAGCTGCAGCAGTCGAGCCTCGAGCCAGCCCTCGAACAGCAGGTGCGGGCGTTCACTCGTGGCGCCCGCGTCGCTGAATTGCTGCGAGCGAAGAGTTCCTTCGTCCGAGGCACGATGCTGGAGATCCTGGAGCGGTTTGGAGAGGTCTCGCCAGAGCTCGCGCCGCTCGTCCTCGAGCAGGCGCAGGACTCGCGCTCCCCCGTGCAGGCTCAGGCAATCAGGACGCTGGCCCGCGTGGAAGGGAAGGCCCAGCTCTCGCCCCTGCTCGTCGGGCTGCTTCGCGACGGTCATAAGGAGAGCGCGCAAGTGGCGGCGAAAGAGCTGCAGCGGCTAGGGGCTCTTGCCGGCCCTCGTGCCGCTGAGATTGCTCAGCTCCTGAATCACTCCAAAGCTCCTCGTGCGGAAGTCGTTCGTGTCCTGGGAGCGCTGGGAGACGCGGGCAGGCCCTATGCTCCCGAAGTGACACGGCTGCTCGAGGACCCCGCCGCTGACGTCCGTGTGGCGGCGATGGAGGCGCTGCTCCAGCTGGGAGGTGCCTCCGAGGAGCGGGCCCTCGTCATCATCGAACGGCTGAAGGACTCGAGCTGGGATTCGCGTGAACAGGCCGTGAAGGTGCTCGTGCAGTGGGCGGATGTGGCTCGCCCGCACATTCCCCGCATTCTCGCACTCACGAGCCATCCGGACAGGGACGTGCGTCGATCCGCGATGGAAGCACTCGTGGGGATGAAGGGCATGACCCGGGAGCAAGCTGCACGATTTCATCAGGATCCCGAGCACACCATTCGCGAGGCGGCGATCGGCGCGCTGGTGAGCCTGGAAGGCATGGCTGGACAGCGCTCCCAGGTCATCGTCGGGTTCTTGGAGGGCTCGAATCCCTCCGATCGAGCATCCGCCGCGAGAGCACTCGCGCAGCTGGGAGAGAAGTCCCAGGAATACATCCCCGCGCTCTCGCTGCTCTTGAAGGATCCAGTGGACAGGGTTCGCGGGGCGGCCGTGCTCGCCCTGGCGAGCTCGGGCCCGGCTGCCAGGAAGCACATTCCGGACATCATCGAGCTCTTGAAGGATCCAGAGTTCGGGGTGCGTGAAGTCGTGAAGGCAGTCCTGATAGGCATGAAGGATCTGACTCCCGAGCACCTCTCGAGCATCGGTGCGCACCTGGATGAGCCCATGCCTGCCGTCCGTGAGGGAGCGCTCCGGGTGTTGCAAGCCGTGGGTCCGGCGGCTGGCCCCCAGGCACATCGCGTTGCCCAGCGCCTGACAGATGAGAACGAGCTCGTTCGTGTCGCAGCGCTTCAGGCGCTGGCGGCCATGGGACATGCGGCCCGGAACGAGGCTTCACGCCTCGCCAGCTTGTTCCTGCAGGACCCCGCTATCCGGTTCGATGAGAGCATCGATCAAGATGCTCGAGTTGCCGTGGCCCTGGCGCGCATGGCTCCTCTCGAGCTCCCCGTGGTCGCGGGCCTGATCGCGAAGGCCAGTGCCGATCCGAGTCGGTACTGGCTGTGGATGGCATGCGCGCACCTCGTCGGAGGAGGAGATCCCCGGGTCGAGCGGGCGCTTCGTTGGCTGGGCCGACGGGCGATCCAGGATCAGCCCAGGGAGATCTCGATCGACGAGGCACGGCTGACGCTCGAGGCCTTCGCCGAGCTCTGGGAGCTCTCCGCGAAGTACCCCGCGCTTCGAGAAGAGCTCTCCGAGCGGATTGCCACCGTGGCGCGCCTCACCCGAGGCCAGTGGTCCGCCTCGGATGTCGCCCTGCTGCAGGGGCACAAGAAGGCCCTGCAGGAGTTCCGGCCCATGCACGCGGAGACCGTGCAGGGGAGCATCGACTCCATCGAGCGCTGGCGGATGCTGAAGACCTTCAGCTGGGGCTGGGCGTCCCATGCCGGCTTCTGGATCCTGCTCCTCTTCTTCTATCCCCGCTCACCCAAGGTGCAGGCGTTCTTCTTCTGGAACCCCTGGGTGCGCAACATCACCGGCCTGGGCTACGTGAGCCTGCTGCTGACGTGGGTGCCGTTCCTGCGGCGCCGGCTGCTGGTGCCCTTCAGCCGCCCGCTCCTCGCGGACGCCGAGCTCGAGCGCTTCTCCGCGGAGGCCTACTTCAGCCGTTCCGAGGTCCTGTCCTCCACTGGCAAGCGTGAGCGCCTGCTCGAGGTCCTGCCTCGGCTGCAGGGACAGGTGGTGCTGGAGGGAGCCTCGGGGCTCGGCAAGTCGATGTTCCTGCGGTACCTGCTGCTCCACTCGAAGCGCCTGGCGGTCTATCTGCCCGCGGAGCGGTGCAAGAACGGCGTCATCGAGGCCATCCAGGCGAAGCTGGAGGGGCACGCCCGGGACAGCAGCTTCCTGCAGAGCATCATCTATAGCGGAGCGCTCGACATCTACATCGACGGGCTCAACGAGGTGACGGCGGACACCCGCGCCCGCATCGTCCAGTTCGTGGAGCGCAACTTCCACGGCAACATCCTGCTCACCACGCAGCGCATCGAGTGGACGCCTCCGGCGACGGCCCGCCTGCTCGTGCTGCAGCCGCTCTCCGAGGCCGAGGCCGCCGGCTTCCTCTCCAGCCGCGAGCCGGCGCAGGGGACGAAGGCGCGTCGCCAGGGCGAGGCCTACCGCCAGGCCTGCGAGGACTTCGTGTCGCGGGCCCTGTCTCCCGAGCTGCCCGAGGAGCTGCGCCGGGCCATGCGCGAGGTGCTCTCCAACCCGATGGACCTCACGGTGGTTGCGCAGCTGCTGGCGGACGGGCATGAGCCCGACCTCTCCCACCTGCGACAGCAGCAGTACGAGCTGATGGCCCGGGACTATGCCGAGGTCCACCTGGCCGAGTTCCCGCTGAAGGAGCTCGCCGAGGAGGCGTACCGGATGCGGCGCGAGGATCGGACGATCATCTCCGAGAAGCCGTTCGACCGCGAGCTGCTGCGCATGGAGGCCTTCAAGCTGGTGGTCTGCCGCCAGTGGCAGGGCTCCGATGGCCAGCCGCACCGCGAGTGGCGCTTCCGCCACGACAAGATCCAGGAGTTCTTCATCGCCCAGACCTTCCTGGCGGACGGGAACCTGCGCGTCCTCGAGCACCTGGGCGACCCGCGCTTCCGTGGCGTCTACTTCCTCATGGCCTACCTGCTTCCTCCGGAGAAGGCCCGGGAGCTGAGGGATCTCCTCGTGGAGTACGCCGCCGAGACGCGCGATCACACGGTGAGTGACGACTTCGTCAAGCTGCTCAAGGCGCGGGAGGGCGCGGACAAGGCCCGAGCCTCCTCTCAGAGGGGCGGCGCGTCAGTGCTCCCGCTCGTCCAGCCCAGGTAGGTGCAGGGCAGGCAAGCTGCTCCCAGCGGCGCGCAGGGGGTAGACTGCCTCTGACGTGGGTGGCCGAATAAAGAGAGCCCGGGTCCGTCCATGTCAGCGTGGACGGGAGCCAGAAAGGCTCTCCCAGCACCCCAGGATGAACACCATGAAACGCCTCTCTGCCGCCCTCATCGCCTCTCTCTTCATCTCCAGCGCCGCGTACGCCCAGGACGGGCGCAACCGCCATGAGCGCACCCAGGACCGCAGGGAGCTGCGCCAGGACAAGCGAGAGATCCGGGACGATCGCCGGGATCTCGCCGAGCTGCAGGACGCCCTGGCTCGCTTCGACTCCGCGTGGTCGCGGCGGAACGAGCGGGACATGTCGGCGGTGGAGAACCGGCTGCGAGAGCTGCTGCGCCAGGAGCTGGCCGAGGGGCGCGCCGAGATGGCGCGGGATCGAGCCGAGATCCGGCAGGACACCCGCGAGGTGCGGGGAAGCCGCCGCGAGGAGCTCTGGGGCCGGCCGACGACGTTCGCGGATGATCGCCGGGACCTGAGGGACGATCGCCGGGACAAGCGCGACGACATCCGGGACGCGCGCGCCGAGGCGGCCTCTCAGCGGTCCCGGGCCATCATCGCCAGGGAGATGTCTCCCCTCATGGGCAGCCGCCGGCCCGCGGATCTGCAGCGGATGCGCTCGCTGATCGTGGAGCTCATCGGGCTGGCGCAGCAGGAGATGCACCAGAACCACGAGGAGCTGCGCGAGGACCGCCGCGAGCTGCGCGAGGACCGGCGCGAGACGCGCGAGGACCGGCGCCAGCGCTTCTGAGCAGCCGAAGGGCGTGGCGCCGGCTCAGCGGCGGATCAGACCTTCCCGCCCCGGGTGAAGATGTCCTCTTCCTTGGGGTTCTTCGGGTTGCTGTAGATGACGCCGCCGTTGAGGTAGTGCTTCTTCGGCTCCACGCCGTCCTGCCGGCGATCGTAGGGGTAGGCTCGCACCGTGGAGTAGTGCGTGACGAACGCCTTGCGCGTCAGGCCGGGCGTCAGCTGCGGGCTGCCCTGGTGCGCCAGCGACCCGTGCCACACGAAGACGTCGCCCTTCTTCGGCAGGTAGATCTGCCGCTCGATGCCCGCCTTGCGGCACTGCGCCTCGAGGTGGTCACGGAAGTGGAACTCGTTCTTCGTGGACTCGGGCGTGAGGAAGATGCCGTTGCCGAAGTCGAACTTCGGCAGGTGGTGCGAGCCCGGGAAGTAGCCCAGCGGGCCGGCCTCGAGCTTGATGTCCTCGAGCGCGACCCAGGTGGCCGCCAGGTGGCTGGGGATGCGGGGGACCACGTAGGCGTAGTCCGCGTGGGTGGTCTGCTCGCTGCCGTAGGTGAACGTCAGCGACTGCATGGCCACGATGGGCTCGCGGAAGATGTGCTCCAGCATCTTCACCAGCTTGGGGTGCAGCGAGATGCGCTTGCCGGCGATGGAGTTGTTGTGGAAGTCGAGCACGCGCGAGTGGTGCTCCGTGAAGTCCTCGGGCTTGAAGTCCCGGGCGGGGCGGATGCCCTTGCTCTCGCTGTTGATGAGGATGGAGTACTTCGAGCAGTTCGTGAAGAGCTCATCCACGTCCGCCAGGAGCGCATCGATCAGCTCCGGCTCGATCGCCCGAGGCAGGATGACGAAGCCGTTGTCGCGCCAGCTCCGCAGCTGGCCGATGAGCTCCTCCGGATTCTCCACCGCGCCGCCGAGGCCCTTCACGTAGCCCTCGATGTCGGCCTCGGGCTTGTCCAGCCAGGGCAGGGTGGCCGGCTCGAACTCCATGATCTTGGGCTTGACCTCCGCGCGCGGGGGCTCGCTGGCCACGGGGGGCGCCGCCACGGGCGCCGGGTTCACGGCGGCGGGCCGTCCCAGGATCTGCTTCGCCTCCTGGCGCAGGCGCTGCGCCAGGCCCGGGTTGTACTGCTCGACCTTCTGGAGCGCCAGGCGCCCCGCATCCAGGACTCGCTGCTTCAGAAACTCACGCATCATGATGGAATGAACTCCTTGAATCTGCTTCGGCTGGAATCAATCCCAGAAACCCAGCACCTCGCGAGGAGGCTTGAGCTCTGACAGCCGGTCTTGGAACTTCTCGCCCTTGGCGAGGTAGAGCACACTCTGATGGCCGCGGAGCTGGGTCCACTCGATGTGGACGACCTTGAGCTCCAGCTGTCGGAAGAGGGAGCACAGCCACTTCCAGTCGTAATAGACGGCCTGGGTGGGATCGAGCACGTTGACGTAGAGGCACTGCTGCTCATCCGCCAGGATGGGGAACCAGTCCCGGTTGAAGAGGAACCAGGTGGACCGGATGATGCCCTTGTCGGCGTCCAGGATGCGCTTGCACTCCTCGAGGTAGCTGATGGACTGGTCCAGGTAGATGTGGGTGAAGACGGAGTGCGCGTTGACCAGGGTGAAGCTGTTGTCCGCCGCGGGGAAGGGCAGGAAGCGGTTGGGAGCGTTCTCCGGGGCGTAGGTGGGGTTGTGGACGTCGTGGTGGTGGAAGTGGAAGCTGGGGTTGAACGGGGTGAGGTTCTCCTGGCACCACGTGATCAGCTTCCGCGCGATGTCGACGCCCACATAGCGCTCCGGCGGTTTGCGCTGGAGGATGAGTTGGCGAGCCACGCGGCCACACCCGCATCCGAAGTCGAACACCTTGCGATAGGCCTCTCCCGGACGTAGCGGACCGAACGCGAGATCCCCCCAGATGTTGTCTCCGGTGGGGTTGTCGAAGGAGCGCTCGTCGGTCGGGCCAACGACGCGTCGCAGCTCGATGGGGGGGAAGGGAGGGCTGAGCATTTCGGAGGTCCTGAAGGCGGGTTACGACTTGCTCTTCTGGATGAGCGAGGTGGTGGAGCGGTTGGGCACCAGGGAGATGACGGCCACCTCTCCGCCCCAGCCCTGGACCTCCTTGGCGCCCACGATGGTGGCGACCTCGTAGTCGCCGCCCTTCACCAGCACGTCCGGCCGCAGGGCCAGCACCACGTTGAGCGGGGTGTCCTCGGCGAAGGGCACCACGGCGTCCACCGCGTGGAGCGCGGCCATGACGCGCGCCCGGTCCTGGAGCGGCTGCACGGGCCGGGTGGGCCCCTTCAGTCGGCGGATCGAGTCGTCCGTGTTGAGCCCCACGACGAGCACGTCGCCACGTGAGCGAGCCTCCTCCAGCAGCACGACGTGGCCGGCGTGGAGGATGTCGAAGCAGCCGTTGGTGAAGACGACGCGCTTGCCCTCGGCGCGCCACCGCTCGGCCGCCGCCGCCGCCTCGGTCAGCGACATCATCCGCGGCGTGCGCAGCCGGAGATCGTCCGAGGAGGGGCCGCTCGCCGGGTACTCGATGCCCGCCTCGCGAGCGATCTCCTCCCGCGTGCAGCTCGCGGCGCCCACCCGCTGCACCACCACGCCCGCGGCGAAGTTGGACAGCGCCATGGCCTCCACCGGCTCGGCGCCCGCCGCCAGGGCGAGGCCGAACGTGGCGATGACGGTGTCTCCCGCGCCGGTGACGTCGTACACCGTGCGCGCGCGCGCCGACACGAAGTGGGCCTCGCGCGAGTCGATGAGCCCCATGCCCCGCTCGCTGCGCGTGAGCAGGATGCCCTTGCCGCCCGTCTGCCCCAGCAGCGTGCGCCCGCTGGTGACGCACTCCTCCTGGGTGCCCGTGGGCTGCCCGGAGGCCAGCGAGGCCTCTCGCGCGTTCGGCGTCACGTAGTCGGCGCCGGCGTACATCGTGAAGTCCGTGCTCTTCGGATCCACCAGGATGAGGATGCCCTGGCTCCGCGCCCAGGCCACCACCTCGCGCATGAGCCCGCGCGAGATGACGCCCTTGCCGTAGTCCGAGACGATGAGGAGCTGCGGCTTCGTGGACTTCACCGCGTCCAGCAGGCCCGCGCGCGCCGTCTCATCCAGCGGGGCGCTGGCCTCCTGATCCAGCCGGACGACGTGCTGGTTGCGGGCGAGCACGCGCGTCTTGCGCGTGGTGGGGCGCCCCTGCAGGCGCACCAGCCGGTGCTCCACCTTGTGCTCGGCGAGGATGGACTCCAGGCGCTGCCCGTCCGCGTCGGCGCCCACCGCGCCCGCGAGGATCGGCCGCGCGCCCAGCGCGGCCAGGTTGCTGGCCACGTTGCCCGCGCCGCCCAGGCGGAACTGCTGACGGCCCAGCGCCACCACCGGCACGGGCGCCTCGGGGGAGATGCGCTGGATGTCCCCGAAGAGGTACTCGTCCAGCATCACGTCGCCCAGGACGAGGACACTCAGGCCCTCCATCCGCTCCAGGATTTCACGTCGGGACAGGCTCATCGGTCAGCTCCGGAGGATGCGCTTGAGGCCCGCGGAGACGCGGGAGGCCGCCTGCTTGGCGTTGGTGTGCAGCGCGGGCATCTGCCGCTTGACCTGCTCGTTGAGGAAGTCGACGGCCTTGTAGCGCAGGGGCAGGGGGTTGCCGGGGGAGCCCGGGGGTGGCGGCACGTTCAGCAGTTCCTGCATGCGCTCCAGCATGCCGCGCTCGGCGAACGGGTTGGCCACCAGCGCGCGCTCCGGCCCGCTCATGTCCCGGAAGCGGCGGCGCATCCACAGGGGGATGACGGTGCCGTCCGTGAACCGGGAGAAGGAGTACTCGAAGCTCTCCAGCGGCGCGTACGGGCTGCGCTGCAGCTGCTGCGCGTACTCGCCGAGGATCTGGTGCAGCGGCGTGCCCTCGGGCGCGCGCACGCGCGTCTGGTGCTTGGAGACCAGCGACACCTGGTTCAGCGGCAGCCCCGAGAAGTGGAAGAACACCAGCGGGCCGTCCCCGGTCATCCACCGCCCATCCGCCGCGCGCGACAGCTTGCGCTGCGACAGGTTCCAGTAGGCCATGTTGTAGGCCTGCGAGCGGAGGATCTTCACCTCCAGGAACGAGGCGAACAGGTTCGCCCACGCCTGGTCCGTGAAGAGCCCCTGGCTCAGATCCGAGATGCAGTCGCGCTCGCACCGGTTTGCCCACCAGCGCAGCGAGCGCTCCGAGCGCTCGTTGCGGGCAAACCCGATGAAGCCCAGGTTGAACTGGCCCACCCGGTTGAAGTCGATCAGCGCCGGCGTGTGCCCGTCATCCTCCATGGGCTCGCACAGGTGCGGGGTGAGGATGGCGTCGTGGGTCTCCAGCGAGGACTCGAGCTCCTCCAGCCCGCCGAAGACGACGATGTCCGGATCGAAGTAGACGACCGCGTCGGCGCCCTCATCCATCAGCGTCTTGAGGAAGAAGGGTTTGACCGCCGTGTTGAACTCCATGCAGTCGTAATAGAAGGCCATCTGCCGCCACTGCGGGCAGCCGATCTCGTCCGGCGCGTAGAACTCCTGCTTCAGCTCTTCCTCCAGCTCGCGGACCACGCGCGGGTGCTCGCACAGGAGGATGCGGACGTCCGCGCCCCGGCGGTTCCGCTCGATGCTCTCCTTGAGCGCGAACACGCGCGGCAGGTAGTTGGCGCTGGCGATGGTGCAATAGATGACGCGTTTCACCGCTTCGACTCCTCGTTGGACTTTCTTGCCACGAGCCGGAACCGGGCCCGGCTCTCGCCTTCCGGATAGTGCACGGTCTCCACCTGGAGCCCCGCGGCCTCGACGAGCTGGCGAACGTGGGCCTCCCGGTACATGTGCAGGTGCTCCACCGGCTTGATGTCCTCGTGCTCCAGCCGCTGCGCCTGCACGTCGGCGCAGTCCGTGCGGAACGTCTCCAGGATCAGCGCCCCGCCCGGCGCCAGCGCCTCCACCAGTCGCTCGAGCTGCTCGCGCGGGTGGTAGAAGTGCTCGACGACGTCGAAGCCGGTGATCAGCTCGAACTGGCTGCCCTCGGGCAGCGAGGTGACGACGCGGACACCGGAGCTGCGCCGGGCCTGCCGCGCCGTGTCCGGCATGTCCCACCCGATGGCGTCGTAGCCGTACTCCGACAGCCGGCGCACCAGCGCGCCGTAGCCGCACCCGACGTCCAGGGCCTTGCCGCCGGGCACGTAGCTCCGGCAGAAGGCCACCCGCTCCAGCGCGTGCGCGTAGTCGAAGGCGTAGCGCTCCGGCGCCGTGGGGTAGCCGTGCGCGTCCATCATCCGCGTCCAGTAGGAGCCGTCGTAGAGCCGGGGCACGTCCTCCTCGTGGATTCGCTCCGAGGCGTACCAGAGGCCGCACTGCTTGCACTCCGCGATGGGCAGCCCGTGCTTGGAGCCCAGCGTGTCGCGCTCACGCGTCGCGCACAGCGGGCAGCGGTCCACCGGCTCGGTGCGCAGCCGCTCGCGCAGGGAGCGCACCAGCTCGGCGCGAGTGCCAGGCTCCAGGCTGCGCGGCGCGGGCGGGAAGGGGACATGCGCCTGCGCGTAGGCGACGGCCGCGGACAGCTCCTCCGCCGGGCTGCTCACGACCGGAGCCTTCACCCGCGAGGGCGGCGGGCAGATCCGCAGCAGCGCCGCGACGATGTCGTGCGGGCTGCTGAAGGCGCGGCAGGTGTCGCTCTGGTCGAGCTTGCACGTCGTCGGGTGGCCGCACGGCACGCAGGGCTGGATGTGGTGGAGCGTCGCGGTGAGGGACGAGGCCGGATACTCGGAGTTGCGCGGGTGGGTGCTCCCGAACAGGTGCAGCGTGGGCACGCCCTGGTGGACGGCGTAGTGCGCCGGGAACGAGTCCACGCCCACCACCGCCGCCGAGTCCTCCAGCAGCTTGCGGAACTTCCCCACCGTCGTGAAGGGCACGAAGTCGCAGCCCACCAGGCGCGGATCGGGCTTGCCCAGCACCGTCGGCCGGAAGCCCGCATCCCGCAACAGCGACACCAGCGGCTGCCGGTGGGCGTAGGGGAAGGACTTGAGTGACCAGCCGCCGTCGAAGTGGACGATGACGCGCTCGCGGCGCCCCGGCGTGCAGCGCAGCTGCCGGGGCTGGGCGCGCCACTGCGGCCAGATGTCGGCGTCCTGCTCGGCGTCGCCCCCGAGCGCGAACCACGCCGCCTGCCGCAGGTGGTAGCTGGTCCGCGCGTAGTCCCGCAGCGGCCGCATCAGGTGGAAGACGCCTTCCAGCCGCGCGCCCTTGCGAGCCGCCTGCGCGCGCGCCTTCTTCACCATGTCCACCAGCAGCAGCAGCTCGTTGGAGGGCTGGTAGCCGTCCCGGCCCGGGGCCGGAGCGTCCACCTCGAACACCTCCAGCCACGGCGCCACGTCCCGGACGATGTCCGCGTAGTCGCGCAGCACCACGATGGCGCTGGCCAGCGGCTCGGCCTGCAGCGCCTGGCAGAGGAAGAGGATGTCCCCGGCGTGGAAGGGCAGCACGGCGACCTGCCGCACGCGGCGGCGCGCCTCCTTGTGGCCGTGCGCCCGGACGAGCTCTCCCAGCGCCTCCACGGCCATGGCCGCGGGGAACGCGGCGGACACCGGATCGAAGCTGCCCAGCAGGAAGCCGTTGGCGTCCACCCCGCCGAAGTCCGCGTCGCAGCCCACCACGCCCGTCTTCCAGCCGAAGGCCGCCTCGAGCAGGGCGCGGTCCGCGGAAGCGTCCAGCGCGCTCAGCGCCGAGAGCGTGGGCACGTCCGCGTCCTCGATGCCGTGGCGGAAATACGTGGCGGCCACCCGGCCGTGCCGATCATGGACCAGGAGCGCGTCCGCGCCGGCCCGGTGGGCGTTGGCCACCTGGACGGCGTTGGCCACCGCGTGCAGCTGCGGCGCGAAGCGCGGGTTGACGACGATGTAGCCCTCGGACGAGCGCTCGTGGCGCACCAGCCGCCGCAGCATCTCGGCGGTGTAGCGCCCGGGCGAGGCGAAGACGGAATCCAGCATGTCCACCGGGGACAGGCGGTGCGGAGCGAGGCGGAAGTTGATGCAGCGCGCGTCGCGCAGCACGGGGCCCGCGACCGCGGTGAAGCCGGGCGCGGCGATTCCGATGGCGATCTGCTTCATGGCGAGGCTTTCACGGACGATGGGTGGCGATGATGCGCAGCTCGGACAGGGCGGACGAGGGCGTCACGCGCGACCAGGCCTGCGCCAGCATCAACGTCCCGAAGCGGAGCAACGAGTTGCGTGCAGCCACCAGCCGCCTGGTGCGCGTGGTGCCCCAGGCGCTGTCCAGCCGGGCGAACGTCTTCGCCAGCGCCACGTCACTGACGCGGTTGGCATCCCAGCGCTCGTGGAAGGAGACCCGCGACAGCTCGAAGCCCACCTGGCGCAGCAGCACCGCCAGGCCCTGCTCGCTGAAGTGGTGCAGGTGGATGAGCGGCGGCTGCGCCCACGTCCACGCGCTGCCCAGCTTCTCGTAGCCCTCGCCCAGCCCGTTGGGGACGACCAGCACCAGCGTGCCCCCAGGCTTGAGGAAGCGGTGCATCAGCTCCACCGTGCCCGCCGGATCCGGCGAGTGCTCCAGCACGTGGAACGACACCACCGTGTCGTAGGAGCCGGGCGCCGGCGGACGGCCCGCGCCGAGCACCGGATCATACGTCTCCGACTGGTAGCCCAGCAGCCGGGCCGCGGCCGAGAAGTAGCCCTGCCCACCACCGAAATCGAGGATGCGCTTGCCCAGCGGGATGCGCTCGCGGCGCAGCTCCAGCAGCCGCTGCATGCTGTCCAGGAACTTGGCCGGGTAATGGTCGGCGTACCACTGATAGGCGAACGTGGCGTAGACCTGATCGAGCACCTTCGGCGTCGGCAGCGGGAACGTCGACATCGTCCGGCAGTCGGCGCAGCGCACCAGGGTGTACGTCTCCCCGAAGAGCGTCCACCGCTCCTCGAAGTTGACGTTGGCGCAGGGGCCAGAGCAGGCCGGGCAGCGCACCGGAGACTCCCGCACGCTCTCCGCGCCGCGCGCGCTCATCTCGCGGATGCGCTCGGCGTTGAGGCGGGGAAGGCGCACCACCGGGGAGGGCTCGGCGCCCTCCTGACCCGGCAGGCGCTTGGCTGGACTCTGTGAATTCATGTCATCACTCCCGAATGTCGCCCGGCCCATGCGCGGAGGACGTCTGGCACGTCCGCGACCGAATCGCAAATGCCGATGACGCCGCCCCGCTCGGACAGCGTGCGAGCAGTGTCTTGTCCCTTACCAGTCCGGACCAACAGCGCGCTGATGCCCGCCCGTCGAGCGCACTCCAGGTCCGTATGCTGATCTCCCACCAGCACCGAGCGCTCATCCAGCGCCAGCCCGAGCTCCCGCGCCGCGCGCACCAGCATGCCGGGGCGTGGCTTGCGGCAGTCGCAGTCCTGCCGCCACTCGGGCAGCGGGGCCTCGGGGTGGTGCGGGCACATGTACAGGCCGGCCAGTCTGGCGTCCTCCCGACCCAGTTGCGCGCGGAGCTCCGCGTGGATCTCCTCGAGCCCGGCCGGGCTCACCATCCCGCGCGCCACGGCGGACTGGTTGGTGACGACCACCACCGGGTATCCCAGCGCGTGGATGCGCCGGACGGCGGCACCCGCGCCCGGAAACAGGCGCAGATCCGCTACGCGGGTCAAATAGCCGAGCTCATCGACGAGGACGCCATCCCGGTCGAGGAAGACGGCTGGCGTGCCGACACTCACGCCTGATCGACCAGCTCCGCCAGCGTATGGAGGATGAGGATGTGTCCCTCCTGGATGCGCGGCGTGTCCTTGGAGGGGACGATGAGGCTCACTTCGCACAGGGCCGCCATCTTGCCGCCCTGGCCGCCCGTGAGGCCGATCACCCGCGCATCCCGGCTGCGGGCCGCCTCGATGCCGCGCAGCACGTTGGGCGAGTTGCCGCTGGTGCTGATGCCGATGACGACGTCGCCCGGCTGCACCCAGGCCTCGACCTGGCGCTCGAAGACCCGCTCATAGCCGTAGTCGTTGCCCACGGCCGTCATGGTGGAGCTGTTGACGGTGAAGGCCTGACCCGGCAGGCCCGGCCGCTCCTTGAGGTAGCGGCCGACCAGCTCGGCGATGAAGTGCTCGGCGTCCGAGGCCGAGCCGCCGTTGCCAAAGGCATACACGCGCTTGCCCGAGGCCAGTGCGGTGCGAAGGAGCGTTCCCGCCTGGGCGATCCGCTCGTCGAGTTCAGGTGTGAAGCTGGAGAGGGCCTCGATGCACTCGCGGCGCCGACGGCGAACGAGCGCAAGGGACTCCTCAAGAGACGGCAAAGCCACGGAAAACCCCCTAAAGCGGCGCGCAACCTAGCCCAGGCCCCGCTTGGATGTCCAGACACAGACCCTTACCGGACCTGATCGATCATCTCCAGAGGCAGAGGGTGACGCTCACCTGGATGCCTGTCCCCCGACAGCAGGTGTAAACGTACATATAAGGAGGCGGGGCGGCCTACTTGCGACGGGGTGTCCGGGGGCGAGACGCCTCGAGTCGCGCCAGTCGCTCGGTGACTTCCCTGCGCCAGGCGGCCTGGGTGCGCGCGCTCTCCCGCTGCTGCTCGTAGATGAGCGCCAGCGAGTCCAGGATGGCCTCGTTGAACTCCACCTGCTTGCGCAGCACCTCGTTGATGAACGGCTGGAAGGCCAGCCGGAAGGCGCGCTTGGCCAGCACCAGGGCCGGGCCCACCACGGGGCGGTGGGACGTTGCCGGCTCCGCGTAGCGCGAGTCCTTCTTCTGGCGCGGAGTCTCCAGCAGCGGCGGCCACTGCGCCTCGGTGGGCGCGCGCTCGGTCCGATCCAGCGTGGCCCGCAGGGACTCGCGTGCCTCGGGGGTGGGGGAGGGGAGCCGCTCCGTCGCGGCCGCCACCGTCGCGGCGAGCGCCGGGTCCGTGAAGAGTTCGTCAGCGCGCATGGGTGACTCCTGGGCGGCGCAGGGGCTCCACCAGCCGGCGGACGGCCGCTTCCACCTCGCCGGCATCGTAAGGGATGAGCCGCTCGCCCAGGGACCGGGCCTCGGCTGGCACGGACGCCGTGGCCTCGTGCACCGCCCACGCGCGTGCCTGCACGTGGGGCAGCACGCTTCGCGCCACGCCTGTCCCCACATCGAGGAACACCGCGCTCGCGCTCGAGGTCCGCACGGCCAGCTCCAGCGACGCGGAGCCCGGCAGCGGCGTGCCCGCGCTTGGCGCTCCAGACAGCGGCTGATCCGGGCTGAAGTGCCAGACGGCGGTGCCGCCCTCCTGCTCCACGCGAGGGCTGACGGAGCGCAGGGGAGTGGCACTCAGCGTGAGCACGCGAGCCTCGGGAAGCTGCTCCGCCAGCCTTCGCGCCAGCAGGGACGCGGGAGCCCGTGGGTGGCTGGCATAGCCCGGGCACACGAGCTCGACTCGCGCGGAGGAGGGAGGCTTCGCCGGCGGAGCCAGCGTGCCTTCGAGCAGGGGACGCAAGCCCTCCCGGAGCTGCTCGGCCACGGCTTGCTGCCCGAGCGAGGCGAGCCGCTCCCGCTGCCCTTCGATGACCTTCTGTCGCAGCTTCGGCTCCCGCTCCAGCACCGCGAGCAGCTGCGCCACCTCCATCGGCTCCCTCGTCCGCGTGGCCAGCCCGGCTCCGCCCATCGTCTCGGGCACCGCCGCCGCGCCATACGCCACCACTGGCACTCCGCGCTCCATGGCCTCCAGCAGCGGCACGCCGAAGCCCTCGTGTCGGCTCATCGAGAGGTACGCCGTGGCCACCGCGTAGCAGGCCGAGAGCTGCGCGGCGCTCACCCGGCCCAGCAGGTGGACACGCTCCGCTCCCAGCAGCTCCTTCACCCCGTGCAGGTACGTCCCGTAGGGCGTCTCCCGGTTGAGGTAGCCCGCGATCAGCAGCCGGCTGCGCGGCTGGTAGAGCCGCTGGTACGCCGCGAAGACGCGCATCACGTCGTCGATGCGCTTGCTCGGCACGGCCCGCCCCACGAAGAGGATGTTCGCGCAGCCGTCGTCGAACTCCGCCTGGAACGTCGGATCCGGCGGCGCGTGGAAGGCGTTCCAGTCCAGCGCGAAGGGCAGCACCGACACGTGCTCGAAGCCCCCCGCCGTCAGCTCCTCGGCGCTGAAGCGCGAGTAGGCGTACGCCGCCTCCACGTGGGGCCGCAGCGCCAGCAGCTCCTCCCGGGCCGCCTCGCACGCCGCCGCCACCTTCCGGTCGAAGCCCTCGAAGAGCGAGGCCGGCGTCACGTTGTGGTACACGAGCGCCTTGCGCCCGGGCCCCCGCGCAATGAGCGGCACCTGCCGCGACTCGAAGCTGTGGTGGATGAGCAGCACCGAGTCCTCGTCCGCCTCTCGCGGCCACGTCTCGGCCGGCCGGACCTGCTCGCTGCACTCGGCGTCCCACTGATCCGCGTAGATCTCCGAGGCGTAGCCCCAGCTCCGCAGGAGCGCCTGGAGGTAGCGCACCTGATTGCCCACCGCGTCACCCCAGGCGAGCCTGGGCAACAGCTGGTGGACGGCCCGGGCGGCCGATGGTCCGCTGGCACGCCTGCTTTTCCGACGCATCACGATGGGTGCGCCTCTACCCTCGGAGCGCCGCTCGCACAAGGTAACCTTGACGTGACGGAGCCGATCCGATACCCAGGCCAAATCCCTTGATTTCTCAGAGTAAGTCGAAATGAACGTCCTGATTACGGGGGGTTGCGGGTTCATCGGCTCCAACCTCGTGAAGTACATCCGCAAGCACCGCCCGGAGTGGAAGGTCGTCAACCTCGACAAGCTCACGTACGCGGGCAACCTCGAGAACCTCTCGGAGCTGGAGGGCGACCCCAAGCACGTCTTCGTGCGCGGCGACATCGGCAACCCGGAGCTCGTCGAGCACCTGATGGCGCAGCACTCCATCGACGCCATCATGCACCTGGCCGCCGAGAGCCACGTGGATCGCTCCATCCTCGGCCCCGAGGTCTTCGTCGCCACCAACGTGCTGGGCACCCAGCGGCTGCTCGAGGCGGCTCGCTCGCGCGGCCTCAAGCGCTTCCTCATGGTGTCCACCGACGAGGTGTACGGCTCGCTCGGGCCCACCGGCCTGTTCACCGAGAAGTCTCCGCTCCAGCCGTCCAGCCCCTACTCGGCGTCGAAGACGAGCTCGGATCTCATCGCGCTCGCCTACCACCACACCTTCGGGATGGACGTCGTCGTCACCCGCTGCTCGAACAACTACGGGCGCTACCAGTTCCCCGAGAAGCTGATTCCCCTCATGGTCGTCAATGCGCTGCACGACAAGCCGCTGCCCGTCTACGGCGACGGCGGCAACGTGCGCGACTGGCTCCACGTGGATGACCACTGCTCCGCGCTCGTCACCGCGCTGGAGAAGGGCAAGGCCGGCGAGGTCTACAACATCGGCGGCAACTCGGAGCGCAAGAACATCGACATCGTCAAGGCCATCCTCGGCCTGGTCGGCAAGCCCGAGTCCCTCATCAAGTTCGTCAAGGACCGGCCCGGCCACGATCGCCGCTACGCCATCGATCCTTCGAAGATCCGGGCGGAGCTGGGCTGGGCGCCCTCGCAGACCTTCGAGCAGGGCCTGGCCGAGACGGTGAAGTGGTACGTGGACAACTCCTCCTGGTGGGAGCGCGTCACGAGCGGCGCCTACCGTCAGTACTTCGAGACCCAGTACCGCGCCCGCCTCAAGGGCTAGCACCGGCCGGAGCACGCACATGCGCTTCCTCGTCACGGGTTCCAACGGGCTGGTCGGCAGCCGCGTCTGCGAGCAGCTGGTGCAGGCCGGACATGAGGTGGTGGGGCTCGGCAGGGGAGGCAAGCGCACTGGCGGCGCGTACCGCTACGTGCCCGTCGAGCTCACGCTCGAGGCGGATGTGCTCACCGCCATCGAGGCCGCCTCGCCCGAGGTGATCATCCACCCCGCCTCCATGACGGAGGTGGATGCCTGCGAGAAGAACCCGGAGCAGGCCTACGCCGCCAACGTCACCGCCGTGGCCGCCGTGGCCAAGGGCGCGCGCCGCGTGGGGGCGCACCTGGTCCACGTCTCCACGGACTACGTCTTCGACGGCGACCACGGCCCCTACGACGAGGAGGCCCTGCCCAACCCGCGCGGCGTCTACGCCATCACCAAGCACATGGGCGAGCAGGCCGCGCGCGTCTTCGCTCCCGGCTGCGCGATTGCCCGCACGGCGGTGGTGTATGGCTGGCCCGCCGCGGGCCGCCCCAACTTCGGCGCGTGGCTGGTGGGCGCGCTCGAGAAGAAGCAGCCCATCAAGCTCTTCGAGGATCAGTTCGTCTCGCCCAGCTTCGCCGACAGCGTCGCGGCGATGCTGGTGGAGCTGGGCGCTCGCAAGCTGGGCGGCATCTGGAACACCTGCGGCGGAGAGGTGGTCGATCGCGTCACCTTCGGCCGCGCGCTGTGCGAGGTGTTCGGCTTCGATGCGAGCGCCATCACGCCCTCGAAGCTGGCGGACCTCAAGCTGCCCAGCCCCCGGCCGCTGCGCAGCGGGCTGAAGGTGGACAAGGTCCAGTCCCAGCTCGCGGCCAAGCCCCTGTCCCTGTCCGAGTCGCTCGCTCGGTTCCATGCGGCGTGGAAGGCTGGAACCACGCCCCCTCGAGGTGGATGATGAAAGGCATTGTTCTCGCCGGCGGTTCCGGCACGCGCCTGTACCCGCTGACTCGCGTCGTCAGCAAGCAGCTGCTGCCCATCTACGACAAGCCGATGATCTACTACCCGGTCACCACGCTGATGCTGGCGGGTATCCGGGAGATCCTCATCATCTCCACGCCCACGGACCTGCCGCGCTTCCGGGAGCTGCTCGGCAGTGGCGAGCAGTGGGGCGTCCGCTTCGAGTACGCCGAGCAGCCGCGCCCCGAGGGCCTGGCGCAGGCGTTCATCATCGGCAAGCCGTTCGTGGGCCAGGACAACTCCTGCCTCATCCTGGGCGACAACATCTTCTACGGCCACGGCCTGAGCGACATGGTGCAGCGCGCGGCGAAGCAGCCGAACGGCGCCACCGTGTTCGGCTACTACGTGAAGGATCCCGAGCGCTACGGCGTGGTGGAGATGGACGCCAACAACCGCGCGCTGAGCATCGAGGAGAAGCCGGCGCAGCCCAAGTCCAACTACGCCGTCACCGGGCTGTACTTCTACGACAACCAGGTGCTCGACATCGCCGCCAACCTCAAGCCGTCCAAGCGCGGCGAGCTCGAGATCACCGACGTGAATGCCGAGTACCTGCGGCGCGGCCAGCTCCAGGTGGAGGTGATGGGCCGCGGCTACGCGTGGCTGGACACCGGCACCCACGAGTCGCTCATGCAGGCCTCCAACTTCATCCAGATCATCGAGCAGCGGCAGGGCCTCAAGGTGGCCTGCCCCGAGGAGATCGCCTACCGCATGGGCTACATCAACCCGGCCCAATTGGCGGCGCTCGCCGAGCCGATGAAGAAGAACGAGTACGGCCAGTACCTGCTGGCGCTGCTCGGGCCCAAGGGGGCGGTGTCGTGAAGGTCATCCCCACCGAGATTCCCGGCGTCCTCATCCTCGAGCCCAAGGTCTTCGGTGACGAGCGCGGCTTCTTCCTGGAGACGTTCCACGCGAAGCGCTACGCGGACGCCGGCATCCCCGGGCCCTTCGTGCAGGACAACTACTCGCGCTCCGTGAAGGGCACCCTGCGCGGGCTCCACTTCCAGGAGCCCCAGCCCCAGGGCAAGCTCGTCCAGGTGGTGGCCGGCGCCGTCTACGACGTGGCGGTGGACATCCGGAAGGGCTCGCCCACGTTCGGCAAGTGGGTCGGCGTGGAGCTGTCCTCGGAGAACAAGCGCCAGTTCTGGGTGCCGCCGGGCTTCGCCCACGGCTTCTGCGTCCTCTCCGAGTCCGCTGACTTCCAGTACAAGTGCACCGCGCTCTACGCCCCCGAGCATGAGCGCGCCATCATCTGGAATGATCCGGACCTGGCCATCCCGTGGCCCATCTCCGGCGCGCCCAAGCTGTCCGCCAAGGACGCCGCCGCTCCGCGCCTGAAGGATGCTCCCGTCCTCCCTGTGTACGCGGGGTGAGGCGGTGTAGGAGGAGGTATTTCTCCTGCTTCCAGAGGTGAATGGACAGGAGGCCCGGAAGCAACTCCGGGGGGGTATTTCGCTATAATCCTGGGCAAGGAATTCACTCGTACAGGAGTTTTACATGTCTCGTGTTGGAGACGCCTCGACTCGCCCCGCCCCGCAGCCCACGCCGACGACCCGTCCCACTCCGACGGCTCGCCCCGCGCCGACGCCGCAGCCCACCCCGACCGCGCGTCCCACGCCTCCGGCTCCCCAGCAGACGGGTCACAGCTCCGCGTCGGAGTTCCTCCAGTCGGCGTTCACCGTGGCCAACAACGTGGCCAACGGCATCCAGGTGCCCTCCGGCCTCGCGGGCCTCAATCCGACCACGGCTCCGGGCCTGTCGCTGGGGCTCAACCGGCTCAATGGCGTGGGCTCGCTCGCCGCCATTCCGCTCTCCGGCATCACCGCGGCCCAGCACATCAGCGCCGCCGTCGCCAACCCCAACCAGAGCACCATCGCCCAGGCGACGGGCTCGACGATCAACGTTCCGCGCAACATCGCCGCGGGCGCGGGCGCGCTGTTCGGCGCCGCCAATGCGCGCACCTACCGCGATGCCTTCCGCGCCGCCGAGGGCGCCTTCCGCACCGCGGCTCCCGCCGCCTCCCAGCGCGCGCTGAGCGCCGCCTCGCACGCCGCCGCCCGCTCCTCGCTGGATGCCGTCACCTCGGGCATCCGCTCCGGCGCCACCCAGCTCGTCAACAGCAACGGCGTTCGCGCCGCCGAGAGCGCCATCTCCTCCGCCGTGAGGAGCAGCTCGGATGATGCGATCCGGACCATCATGGGCACCGGCACCCGCGCCGCCGCCCGTGCCGAGCTTCGGACCGCGGCTGCTGGCGCGGCCCGTGCGGCCACCAGCGCCGCGGCCCACTCCGGCGCCAGCGCCCTGGGCCGTGCGGCCGCCCGCTTCGCCCCCGGCGTCAACGTGGCCGTCGCCGCGATGGACGTGGGCATCTTCGCCGCCACCATGGCCAACCCCGAGTCCTCCACGACGGCCCGGGTGACCAGCGGCATCACCGCGCTGGGCTCCATCGCCGCGGCCACCAACATCCCCGTGCTCAGCCAGGCGGGCGCCGCCGTCTCCGTGGTCTCCAGCTTCGTGGGCGGCCTGTTCGGCTGAGCCCCTGACAGTCACCTCTGAAGGGGTCCTCGAGGCCCGTGGCACTGCCACGGGCCTTTTGCTTTGCTAGGGCTCGCTCACTGCAGCGGAGATGCCTCCCTCATGCCCAAGAAGCCGGATTCGCGCCCCGCCACCTCGCTGGCGGAGGCCAACATGCGAAGGAAGGTGGAGCAGAGCACCCTGGTCCGCGCGCTCTCCTCCGAGAGTGTGGAGCTGCCCAAGGTGAAGCCGCCCTCGCTGGAGGGGCTCGAGGTGACGGTGCCGCGCGCGCCGGACATCACCGAGCAGGCGCTGCTGGAGCGCTTCCATGAGCTGCGCCGCGAGCACGCCACGCGCCGTCAGCGCGCGGTGGGCGAGCCGGTGGCCGAGGGGGATCTGGTGGTGGTGGACGTGCTCGCCTTCGCCTTCGGCAAGCTCATTCCCTTCAGCATCCGCAGTGACTTCCGCACCGAGCTGGCGCCGATCCCCGCGCTGCCCGGCTTCCTCGAGGGGCTGGTGGGGCACAAGGTCGGCGAGCAGGTGCGGGTGCCGGTGAAGCTCCCGGCGAGCTACCCCGCCGAGTGGCTGCGCGGCGTGGAGGCGCAGTTCGTGGTGGACCTCAAGCAGGCCTGGCAGTTGACGCTGCCGGAGGAGGAGAGCCCCGAGTTCCTCGCCCGCCTGGGCCGAGGCAAGACGCTGGAGGAGGTGATGGGCTCCATCGCCTCGGAGCTGGAGGAGGAGCTCATCGACTCGCTGTGGATCGAAGCCGAGCAGCGGGTGCTGGATGAGGTGGCCGAGCGCACCCAGGTGGAGCTGCCCGCCTCGCTCATCGATGAGGAGATCCGCAGGCTGTGGGGCAGGACCGAGGGCCGCATCCTCGCGCTCAGGGGCCTGCCAACGGCCGATCAGGAGGCGCTGCTCCAGAGCTGGCTCTCGGACCCGGGCCAGCGCCTGGAGGCCGAGCGGCGGCTGCGCGTCTCGTTGGGGCTCGGCGCCCTCATCGAGAGCCAGGGGCTGAAGCTGGAGGAGGCGCAGATCCACGGGCTGCTGGAGCGCGTGGCGCCGCAGCTGGGGATGAAGCGGGAAGAGGTGCTGCAGGCGCTGAAGACGGACCGCGCCGTGGCCCGGACGGTGGCGGAGACGGCCCTGCACCTGCACGCGGTGGAGTACGTGATGGAGCGTGCCCGTATCCATTTCGAGGGGGCCGAGGAGGGCCGGGCCCAGCTCGGCAAGCGCTGATGGGGCTGGCCGAGGCCCTCATCTTCCGGGGCTGGCCGAGGCCCGAGCGCCCCGAGCGGCTGGTGCTGGACCTGACCCGGCCGAGCCTCTGTGGCATCCAGCTCGGCGCTCCCGCCCACCGCGTGCGGGAGCTGCTGGGGGCGCCTGCCTCGTGGCGGGAGAAGCGCCGGGGGTGTTGGGCCTATCCCCGCTGGGGCCTGCGCCTGGATGTGCCGGCGGACCGGGAGGTGTCCTCCTTCTGCATCGCGCTGGGACAGCCCGAGCGGGGGCTCACGGCCTCTCGGCTGCCCTGGCAGTCCTTCGCCGGGCAGCTCGTCCTGCCGGGGCAGAATGTGTCTTCCTCGGGGGTGACGCGCGCGGACTTCGAGCGGGCCTTCTCGAAGCCGGACGAGACCGAGGAGCTGCTGGGCGACACTCTGCTCACCTGGAGGCGGCAGGGGTGGCTGCTGGAGGTCGCCTTCCACCCGGAAGCCGGGCCGCTGTACGTGGACGTCGAGCAGGGGGAGTGACGGTTGAAGGGCCGAGCCAGTCGCTCCTCTGCTCGCCTGCTCAGGTAGCGCCCCATCGAGCGCCACCCTCCCAAGCGCCGCCAGCCCGGGAGTAAGTGCGCATCCTCCCTCCGGGACACTGTCGAGGAGGCGGAATGGTTCTCCCGGGCAAGGGAATGGGTTGGAAGGAGTTCTTCAAGACGCTGAAGAACGAGTACACGCGGGACAAGGTGGGCGACGTCGCGGGAGCGCTGACCTTCTTCGGAGTGCTGGCGATCTTCCCGTTCATGCTCTTCCTCGTCTCGCTGGCCAGCGTGATCATCGATCCCGCTCAGGCTCAGGTGCTGATCAAGGAACTGTCCCAGGTGGCGCCCAAGGAGGTCGTGTCGATCCTGGGTGAGCGCATCCAGGCGCTGGCTGTCAGCAACAACGTGGGGCTGTTGACGGTGGGCGGGCTCGGCGCCGTCTGGGCCGCGTCGGGCGGCATGGTGGCGCTGATGACCGCGCTCAACACCGTCTACGGTGTCGAGGAGACGCGGCCGTTCTGGAAGGTGCGCGGCACCGCCATCCTGGTGACGCTGGTGACGGCCTTGTTCTCCATCATCGCCGCGGCGGTGGCGGTGGCCACTCCCCCCCTGGCCGAGAAGCTCGGTGGGCCTTTCCCCACGCTGGTGACGTGGCTGCGCCTGCCCGTGGCGGGGCTGATGATGATGTTCCTCTGGGCGCTGCTCTATTTCGCCCTGCCGGATGTGAAGCAGCGCTTCCGGTTCATCACTCCGGGCTCCGTGGTGGGCGTCGTCATCTGGGTGATCGCCTCGTGGGGCTTCTCGGTGTACGTGGCCAACTTCGGCAAGTACGACGCGAACTATGGCGCCATCGGCGGCGTCATCGTCATGCTGCTGTGGATGTGGATCTCCGCGCAGGTCATCCTGCTGGGCGCGGAGATCAACGCGATCATCGAGCACCGCTCTCCCGAGGGGAAGTCGCCCGGCCAGAAGGTGCCGGGGCAGGGCGGCGTCCCGGTGGCGGCGACCAAGACCGAGGTGGAGAACGGCGGCGCCCGGCTGCCCGGCGCCACGGACTTCCGGCCCACGCCGCCCGAGCCCGCGCAGCCTCCGTCGCTTCGCAGCACTCCGCTGGCGGCCGCCGCGAAGTGGGCGGCTGGCTTCGGCCTGGGCATCTTCCTGCTGCGCCGCGGCACCCGGTCCTCGTGACCTGAGTGCCACTCCTTCCCGGCCTTTTCCGGGGAGGAGCGCGGTTTGCCGCGCCAGAGAACGGGCTGCTAGCGTTCGGTCCCTATGGCCAGGATCACTCCACAGGGACCGAACTCTCAGCCCAGGACTCAGGCGCCGAAGGACGAGCCGGTGCGCAACACGGTGGTCGCGCCCTCGTCCGGTCCGGGCTCGAGTGTCGCGGTCGGTGCCTCCGCCCCGAGCAGCTTCGAGGCCGCCACGTCCTCACCGGTGGATGCGAAGCTCTCCCAGCTGCGCGGGTGGATGAACGGCCACACCGACCGGGGTGAGGAGAAGCAGATCCTGGAGATGCTCCGCGCGGCGCCCGCCGGAGAGCTCAACCAGATGTTGTGCCGCCTGTCCCGCAATGAGCTGCATGCGCTCATGGGGGACATGGACAACCACCTGCTCGGGCCCCAGAACCACGATGCCTTCGTCTCGCTCCTGTCCAAGGAGCGCCTGGGCGAGCTGAGCATCGACAGCCGGGCCAGGGTCATCGACGCCCTGCAGCGCCATGCCACCGGCTCCAAGGACGAGGCGGCGGTGCGCGACATCTTCCTGGGCACCCAGGGCGCCGCGCTGACCGCGCTCAAGAATGCCGTCGACGCGGGCGGCGACTACCACGATCTGCAGCAGCTGGTGTTCCACGACATCGACAATGCGGGCATTCGCTCGCAGCTGCTCGAGCACTTCCGCAGCCAGGCCCAGCCCACCGGCCAGGTGAAGGTGCTGAGCGACATCGACGACACCTTCTACGCCAACCTCAAGGATGACCGGTACCCGGGCAAGACGGTGTACCCCGGCGTGAAGGCGTTCTACTCGGAGCTCGACAAGGGAGCGGGGCCCACGGCTGATCGCGAGGGCGATCTCACCTTCATCTCCGCGCGGCCCTACGATCGCGCTGGCTTCGCGGAAGGCCTCACCCGCGCGATGCTGGACGAGAACGGCCTGCGCGACGCGACGGTGCTCTCGGGGGACTTCCTGCACCTCATCGGGAACTCGAACATCGCCGACAAGAAGTTCGACAACTGGCAGGAGTACCGACAGCTCTTCCCCGAGTACAAGAGCGTCTTCATCGGCGACAGCGGTCAGGGTGACGCCATCTTCGGAGCGAAGGCGGTGGCCACGGCGCCCTCGGACATGAAGGCCGTCTTCATCCACAACGTCACGAACATGAGCGCCGACGAGCGCAAGGCGATGGCCGACAAGGGCGTCTTCATCTTCGACACGTACGTGGGCGCGGCCACCGAGGCCTTCCGGCGAGGGCTCATCACCCGCGAGGGCCTGGAGCGCGTGGCCGCTGCTACGTCCCGGGAGCTCGACGCGGTGCCCTTCGAGTCGTTCGAGCAGCACGCGGCGCGCAGGACCGAGCTGGAGCGAGATCTGGCCGAGATGCGCGCGGTGCTGGGCAAGTCCGCCTGAGTCACTGGACTCCTTGCGCCGTGGAAGGGCCCACGACGCAAGGGCTGGATCAGCGCGCTCCCGTCAGCCGGAGACGTCCACCTGGAAGTTGGCCGAGCCCAGCTCCGTGCCGTCCGGGCCTACCACCTTCACCGTCCACGCGCCCGAGTCCCCCGCGCGGAACGTCTTGTACGCGTGCGTCCGGTAGGGGTTGCGCGGGACCTTCAGCTCCACCTTCGACGCGTCCTTGCCCTCCTTCTGCCAGAGCACCGTCACCTTGTCGTTCTCGATGCCGGACACCTTCGTGCCCGCGTAGAGCTTCGTCTCGGGCGACACCTTGAAGGTGTCCGACGCGCCCATCACTTCGTACTTCTCGATGGCGGTGCCGACCTTCACGTCGGCCTTGCCCGCCGCGAGCGCGGCGGTGCTGATCAGCAGGCAGGGCAGTAGAAACTTCCAGGAAGTGTGGGACATGACGTCTCCTTGGGTGAGGAGCAGGCACGCTACCACCGTCCACTGACGGGCAGCAGGCAGGGGGCCCACTCGCCAGGGTCTTCCGGGAGGCCCGCGCCCTTCGCTAACGTCCGCCGTGAGTCGATGTGGCAGAGGCTCGATCGGAACCCATGCCTACCTCACCCTCGGAGCTCGTGCAGGCCTTCGTCGCGGGTGCCGGCCGCTCGTGCCCCACGGGCAAGGAGGAGCTCCTCGGACAGCTCCTCTCCGAGGCCGTGGCCCGCAGCCAGCAAGCCTGGTCCGAGGTCCGTATTCCCCCCGAGGACTTCGCGCGCCACCTCGGGAAGTGTCTCCCTGCGGGCGCCCAGCTCGAGCCCGGCCTGCGCGCCATGCACTGCGAGGATCTCTATCTGGCGCTGGCGGGGCTGGAGGGTGACCGCTCCGCGCTCGAGGCCATCGATCGCACCGCGCTCGCTCCCGCCGAGCGTGCCGTGCGGCGCGTGGATGCGGCGGATGCCTTCGTCGATGAGGTGATGCAGCTCACCCGCCTGCGGCTCCTCGTGGGCGAGGATCGCAAGGGGCCTCGGCTGAGTGAGTATGCCGGCAAGGGCCCGCTGCGGCGGTGGGCGGAGGCTGTCGCGGTTGGCGTCGCCGTGTCGCTCAAGCGCCGCCCGGAGCACACCACGCCCCTGGATGACGCGATGCTCGAGTCGGGCCTCGGAGCCTCCGATCCGGAGCTCGCGATGATGCAGCAGCGCTACCGGCCCTCCTTCCGCGCCGCCTTCGCCGAGGCGCTCGCCTCCCTCTCGGTGCGCGATCGCAACCTCCTGCGCCTCAGCCTCGCCCAGGGGCTGGGTGTCGAGGCCCTGGGCTCGCTCCACCATGTGCACGCCTCCACCATCTCGCGCTGGCTCGCCAAGGCTCGCGCGGAGCTGCTCGAGGGAACTCGCGCGGGCCTGGCCCGGCGGCTGGCGCTGAACACCGCCCAGCTCGACAGCCTCCTGCGTGTCCTCGATGGGCACCTCGAGGTGAGCCTCTCCTCCTTGTTCAAGGAAAACTGAGTCCCATGTCCCAGTCTCCCGCCTCCGCCTGTCTCGACGAGGTCGAGCTGCTCGATCTGGCCGACGGAGTCCCTTCTCCCGAGCTGCGCGAGCGCGCCGAGGCCCACCTCGACAGCTGCGCCCACTGCCGTGAGCAGCTCGCGGGCTTCCTGCGAGCTCGGGCCCCCGCCGTGGAACCCGGGAACACCGACCCCACCATGGCTGCCACGACCGTGCTGCGCGGTGACCGATCATCCGAGACCCGGATGCCCGAGCTCGCCCGCGGCACGCTGCTCGGGCGCTATGTCGTCCTCGATCGCCTCGGAGCTGGCGGCATGGGCGTCGTCTATGCCGCGTATGATCCGAGCATCGATCGGCGCATCGTGCTGAAGCTGCTCCTCACGAGCGCTGGCTCCGTCGGCTCCGTCGAGCGGCACATGCGGGAAGCCCAGGCCGCCGCGCGCACCCAGCACCCCAACGTCGTCGCCGTGCATGACGTGGGCACCTTCGAGGACCGGGTCTTCATCGCCATGGAGTTGGTGGATGGAGGCACGCTCCGCCAGCACCTGGCCGCCACTCGCCCGGACTGGCGTGAGGTTGTCCGCCTGTACCTCGAGGCCGGCCGAGGCCTGGCCGCCGCTCATGCCGCGGGCGTCATCCACCGCGACTTCAAGCCGGACAATGTCCTGGTGGACCGCGCGGGGCGCGTCCGCGTGACGGACTTCGGGCTGGCCCGCATGGCCGCTCCAGCGCTCCCGCCTCCGGCGCCCGCTGACGGTCCTTCATCCGAGCCCGCCCAGGCTCCGGCGGAGCAGGGGAAGGTGGCGCAGACGGCCGTGGCTGGGACACCGGGCTACATCGCTCCCGAGGTGTTCAAGGGCACACCGGCGGATGCTCGCTCGGACCAGTACAGCTTCTGCGTCTCGCTGTACGAGGGGCTCTTCGGGTCAAGGCCGTCTCAGGAAGGGGCCCGAGCTCCAGTGGGCCGCTCGTCCGTGCCCCGCGCGGTGCAGGCCATCGTCACCCGAGGACTCGCCGAGGCGCCCGAGGCCCGGCATGCCTCCATGGAGGCGCTCCTCGAAGCCCTGGATCGAGCCGCGTTTCCACGGGCTCGGCGCAGGGTGCTCGTGGCGGCCGGCGTCGGTCTGGTCGTGGTGGCCGCGGCGGTGGTCTCCCTCCGCAAGCCCGCTGCGTGCGCGGATGCCTCTCCGCGACTGGCCGACGTCTGGAGCGCCGCGCGCAAGGAAGCGCTCCTGCGGGCCTTCACCGCGACGGGCGCGCCCACCGCCGTCTCCCTGCACGCGGCGACGGGCCGGGTGCTCGATGCCTATGCCCAGGCCTGGGTGGGCGCCCACCGGGATGCCTGCGAGGCCACCCGCGTGCGCGGCGAGCAGTCGGAGGCCGCGCTGGATCTGCGGATGCGCTGCCTCGACCGTCGCCGCCGTGAGCTCGGCGCGCTCACGGACGTGCTCCTCTCGGCCGACAAGGCCGCGGTGCTCCGGGCTCCCGAAGCGGCGCAGGCCCTCAGCCCGCTCTCCGCGTGCGCGGACGTCGAGGCGCTCGCGCAGCCGGTGCCGCCTCCCGAGCGCCCCGAGCTGGCGCCTCGGGTGGAAGTGGCCTTCGGCAAGCTCGCGGACGCTCGGGCGCGCTTGAACGCCGCCCAGTGGAAGCAGGCCGCGGAGCGCGCCGCCGCCGTGGCCGCCGAGGCCGAGTCGCTGGGCTACAAGCCCCTGCTGGGCGAGGCGCTGCTCGTCGAGGGCATGGCCTACAAGGATCTCCGCGACGACAAGAACGCCACCTCCCGCCTGCGCCGCGCGGCGCTGGCCTCGCTGGCGGGCCGCGACGACAAGCACGCCATCGAGGCGCTGGTGCACCAGATCCACGTCGAGGGCGAGATTGCCCAGCGCCCGGAGCAGGTGGAGGCCCTGACGGAGCAGGTGAACGCGCTCCTGGAGCGCACGGGCGGCGACACCCTCCTGGAGTCGCTGCTGCTGCGCTACCGGGGCACCGCGCTGTCCCGGCAGGGGCGCTATGCCGAAGGGCTGCCGCTCCTGCAGAAGGCGCTCTCGCTGCAGGAGCAGCTGTACGGCAAGGACGGCGTCGAGCTCCACGGCGTGCTCAACACCCTGGGGGATACCCTCAAGGGGTTGGAACGCCTGGACGAGGCGCTCGCGCTCCAGCGCCGGGCGCAGGCCCTCCTCGAGGCTGCCTATGGCCCCGAGCACCCGCGCGTGGCGCTCGTGCTCAACAACCAGGGCACGACGCTGGTCGCGCTCAAGCGCTACGACGAGGCGCTCGCCTCCCAGGAGAAGGCCCTCGCGCTGCTCGAGCGGGCGCACGGCCCTGGCGAGCCGGTGGGCTACGTCGTCCCCATGCTCAGCAACATCGGCGCCAATCACTACAGCCTCGAGCACTACGAGGAGGCGGAGCGCTTCCTCGGGCGGGCGCTGGAGCTGGCGCGCAAGAACCTGCCCCCGGGACACCCCACGCGGGTGGTGCTGAGCAGCAACGTGGCCCAGCTGCTCCTCGATCGGGGGCGCCCAGAGGAGGCCATGGCGCTGCTGCGCGAGAGCGAGGCCGAGCAGCAGGCCGCGTCGGCGGAGGGCCGGCGCAGCATGTGGTTCGCCAGGACGTTCGCCGCTCAGGGAGAGGTGCTGCTGCGCACCGGGCAGTTCGAGCGCGCCGTCGAGGCGGCACGCAAGTCACTGGAGCTGCTCCGCGAGCTGGGCGCCGAGTCCGGAAGGGCGGGGACGCTCCCGATCCTGGCCCAGGCGCTCCTGGGCACCGGTCGTCTCCCGGAGGCACAGCGCGCCGCTCAGGAGGCGATCGACCTCCATTCACGCCTCTCAGGTCCTGGAGGGAAGGCGTCGCCCGAGTCACTGCAGGTGCTCGGAGAGGTGCTGCTGGCGCGTGGAGATGCCGGGGGAGCGCGCAAGCACCTCGAGGAGGCCCTCGCGAGCTGGGAGAAGTCCGAGGCCACGCCGCTCACCATGGCCGCCGCCCGCTTCAGCCTGGCCAGGGCCCTGCGCCAGGCCCGGACCGAGCCCGAGCGGGCCCGGTCGCTGGCCACCGCGGCGCGAGAGGCCCTGGCCCCCACGCCCGAGCCCCGACGCGCCCCGCTCGCCGATATCGACGCGTTCCTGCGCGCCCGGGACTAGCGCCGGCGCATCGTCGTGTCGGACGCGTGCTTCTCGAGGAACTCGCTGAAGGGCCCGTTGTAGTCGACCACCTCGCTACCATCCCCCTTCAGCGACCAGATGCGCGTGGCCACCTCGGAGATCAGCTCCTGGTCGTGCGTCACCACGATGACCGTGCCCTCGAACTTCTTGAGGCCCTCGGCCAGCGCGCTGATGGACTCCAGGTCCAGGTGGTTGGTGGGCTCGTCGAGCACCAGCACGTTGTCCTGCGTCAGCATCAGCTTGCACAAGAGCAGCCGCACCGTCTCACCACCCGACAGGGTGTTGGTCGGCTTCATCCGCTCCTCGCCCGAGAAGAGCATCCGCCCCAGCACGCCGGAGATCTCCTCGTTGGTGAGCTTCACGTTGATGTCGCGCAGCCACTCGAACGCCGTGCTGTCCTTGCGGATCGTCCCGTGGTGGTCCTGCGGCAGGTAGCCCATGCTCGCCTGGTGGCCCCACTGGATGCTCCCGCCGTCCGGCTCAAGCTGCCCCGCGATCATCTTCACCAGCGTGGACTTACCCACGCCGTTACGGCCGATGACGCAGATCTTCTCGCCCTTCACCACCAGCGACTTGAACGGCTTGATGACGGGCACCCCGTCGAACGACTTGTGGATGCCCTCGATCATCAGCGTCTGCTTGCCGCTGGGCGCCTTCTGATCGAAGCGGATGAACGGCCGCGCGATGTTCGAGCGCTTCAGGTCGTCCGTGCGCAGCTTCTCGATCTGCTTGATGCGGCTCTGCACCTGCGAGGCGCGCGTACCGGCGTGGAACCGCGCCACGAAGTCCTGCAGCTGGGCGATCTTCTTCTTCTTCTCGCTGACTTCCGACTCGACGCGGCTGCGCACCTGGGCCTTCTGGTGCACCATGTCGTCATAGCCGCCCGTGTACTGGATGATCGTCTCGTAGTCGATGTCCGCGATGTGCGTGCAGATCTCGTTCAGGAAGTGCCGGTCGTGGCTGATGGTGATCAGCACGCCCTGGTACTCCTTCAGGAAGTTCTCCAGCCAGCGGATGGACTCGATGTCCAGGTTGTTGGTGGGCTCGTCCAGCAGCAGGCCCTCGGGCTTGCCGAACAGCGCCTGCGCCAGCAGCACTCGCAGCTTCAGGCCGCCGGTGAGCTGCCGCATCGGGCCCTCGTGGAACTTCTCCTCGATGCCCAGGCCCACCAGCAGCGTCGCCGCGTCGCTCTCCGCGACGTAGCCGTCCTCCTCGGCGATGACGCCCTCCAGCTCGCCCAGCCGGTTGCCGTCCTCCTCGGTGATGTCCGCCTTGGCCAGCAGCGTGTTCTTCTCGTGCATGGCCTCCCACAGGGCCTTGTTCCCCATGAGCACCACGTCCAGCACCCGCGTGTCCTCGTAGCGGAAGTGGTCCTGGCGGAGGATGCCCAGCCGCTTCGGCCGGGACAGCGTGCCCATGTCCGCCTCCTCGTCCCCCGCGAGGATCTTCATGAAGGTGGACTTGCCCGCCCCGTTGGGGCCGGTGAGACCGTAGCGGCGACCCGGGGCGAACGAGACGTTCACCTCCTCGAAGAGCTTCTTGGGTCCGTAGGCCTTGGAGACGTTGATGACGTTGAACATGGCGCGCGATTAGCACCGCGAAGGGCGCGGTGTGGAGACCTTTTAACGCGTTGCCTCAGGCGTTCATGCCCCCGGTGCGGGCAGGCCCCCCCGGTTCCCGCCCGGCGCCCATGTGGGATGGGGCCCTCCGCCCCCTGGCCTGCCCGGCTGGCGGACGGGGGGAGGGGCGCTCACATCGTCCGGGTGAAGCGGCGGCGCCACAGGTATAAGGCCCCCCAATGGCTGTCCGCTTCGAGCTCCTCTCCACCGATCCCACCGGGGCCCGCGCCGGGGTGCTGCACACCCGCCGAGGCTCGTTCCCCACCCCCATGTTCATGCCGGTGGCCACCCACGCCGCCTTCCGCCACCTGGGCATGGAGGAGGTGTGGGATACGGGGGCCCGCATCCTCCTGGCCAACACCTACCACCTCATGCTCAGGCCCGGCGCAGAGGTGTTCCGCAAGTTCGGCGGCATCCACCCCTTCATGAAGTGGGACGGGGCGGTGCTGACGGACTCCGGCGGCTTCCAGATCTTCTCGCTGCCCGAGGATCGCCACATCGAGGAGAAGGGCGCGCACTTCCGCAGCTTCTACGACAACAGCCGGCAGCTGCTCAGCCCCGAGTCCAGCATCGCCATGCAGCAGGCGATCAACTCGGAGATCATGATGGTGCTGGACGTGTGCATCGACTCGCGCACGGACGAGGCCGGCACCCGCGAGGCCATGGAGCGCACCCACCGCTGGGCCCTGCGCAGCCTGGCCGCCAAGGAGAAGTCGTCCACCGGCCAGGCCCTCTTCGCCATCGTCCAGGGCGGGGTGCACTCCCGGCTCCGGGACGAGAGCGCCGCCTTCCTCACCCCGCACCCCTTCGACGGCTTCGCCATCGGCGGGCTCGCGGTGGGCGAGACGAAGGAGGAGCGCGAGACGATGACGGCCCGCGTGACGGCCTCGCTGCCCACGGACAAGCCGCGCTACCTGATGGGCGTGGGCACCCCCATGGATCTGGTCGAGGCGGTGATGCGCGGCGTGGACATGTTCGACTGCATCATCCCCACGAAGATGGCGCAGCAGGGCTACGCCTACACCTTCCAGGGCCTGGTCCGGATTACCCGCATGGTGCACCGGCTGGACGACTCGCCGCTGGATCCCGCCTGTGACTGCCTCATCTGCAAGCGCTACACGCGCGGCTACCTGCAGCACCTGATGCGCGGCAAGCACCACCTGGGCTCGCGGATGCTCTCCATCCACAACGTGCGCCACTATCAGCTGCTCATGGGCCGGCTGCGCGAGGCCATCCTCCGCGGCTCCTATGCCCAGGTGTACTCCGAGCTGAAGGCCACCATCTCCCCGCCGAAGGAGCTGCGCGGGGAGGTCTCGCCCGACACCGTCACGCTGAAGGAAGTGGGCTGACCTGTTCCAGGGACGCCCGGTCCGGTGCAAGCACCGGGTGGGGAGGGGCCCGTGTCGGGCCAGCGCGCCGCCAACTGGTATGCTTGTCATACCAGTTCGCAACCGGTCCGGCCGATAGGCCTCGGTCCGGTCCAGGGGCTCCGCTCCGCGCCTTCACTTCCGGAGCTTGTCGAGCCAGTGCTTTGCCTTCTGGTGCGTCTCGTCGGTGTCGGGCGTGAGCTTCATCACCTCTTGGAACAGCGGGATGCTCTTCTTCGGCTCGCTGTCCTCGAGCGCGTACGCCTGGAGGTAGACGTCCTTCGCTGCCTCGGCCGCCTTGTAGAGCCCTGGGGGAGACGGGTGGAGGCTGACGGTTCAGCTCCTCGTCCCGTTGCTTGAGCCACCCGGAGAGCTGCAGGGCCACCGCGTTCTCGGGATCGAGGGCGAGCACGTGCCAAGCTGAAGGCCCGGGGCCAGCGCCAGGGCCCCCAAATGATTCGGGCAGGCCCCTGTCCAGGAGCCTGCCCGTTGCTTCCACTTCAGCCCTTCAGAGCTGCCTTACGGGCAGTAGAAGCGCACCATGTAGTCCAGGCACTGCCCGTTGCTCTGGTTGCTGTTCTGGCACGCGCCGCCGCTCAGCGTGCAGCTGTACACCTGGCCCGTCTGGTTCCAGAGCACGCCGCCCGTGGTGCGGCACTCGATGGCCGTCGGGTTGGAGCAGGCCTGGCCCGCGGCCAGGAAGTCCGACAGCGTCTCGTAGTCACCCACGCCGCCCGGGGCATCGCGGTTCAGCCACGGCGTCCAGCCCACCACCTTCACGCCGCGCGTGGTGGTCTGGTTGAGGGTGCGGCCATGCGTGTCGCTCTGGGCCGTCAGGGAGAGCGTCTTCGTCCCAGGAGCCGCCCAGGCGTGGCTGCTCGCGTTCCATGCGTGGGCCGCGCCGTTGAAGGTCGTCGTGGAGGCATCACCCCAGTCGAACCGGTAGCCCATCTGATCGCTGTACGGCCAGCAGGGGCGCATCCGCGCGCTGTAGGCCGTGCTGGTGCCCACCGTGGTGGACGCCGGGCCGCTCGTCATCGGACGCAGCGCGCTCGAGCCGATCAGATCCCAGAACTTGATGTGGCGCCGCGGGGTGCTCCACAGGTTGTTCCACTGCGTCGGCGAGTTGCCGAAGGCCCGCGCCTCGCCCGTCAGGTAGAGCTGCCAGTCCAGATCGAAGGTGAGGGCGCTGACCGTCTCGTTGGCGCCGTTCTGATCCGCGTCGCCGCAGGCGTTGCCGTAGTAGCCCCACAAGTCACCGCGCAGGTAGGGACGCACGCCGATCTGCGCGTAGGCCAGCCACTCGTCATAGAGGTAGGCGCGCACCGCCACCTGGACCCAGACGTTGGGGTACACGCGGCCCGAGACGCTGCCGGTGAGCGTGTTCTGCGTGTTGCCGCCCAGGTTGTAGCTGGAGCTGCCCGAGCACCCGCTGAGCGTGCACGTGTAGTTGAAGGAGCCCGTCGCCGTTTGCGAGCCGTTGTAGGTGAGGTTGCCCGTCACCGAGGCCTGCACGTCCATGCCCAGGTTGATGGGCAGGTTGAAGCCGATGTACACCGGCACCGGCCCGATCCAGAAGGACAGCGAGCCCAGGCTCGGCTTGGCGATCTGCGTCTGCCAGGCCCAGTTGTAGCTGAGGTTGCCGTTGACGTTGGCGCCGTACGCCACGCTCGCGTTGCCCCACACGTGGGCGTGGTTGAACTTCGCGCCGTACGGCACGCACCACCACAGCACCTTCTTGCGCTTGATGGCGAACTGCACCTCGCCCGTGGCCGAGCCCGACAGGTTGCCCGAGGCCGACAGGCTGCCCGAGAAGCCACCGCCGAGGTTGCCGGACCAGTTGAGCGGCGTGTTGATGTTCAGCGACTTGGAGCGGGTGTGGATCTGATCCGAGCACGAGCCGAACTGGGTGTAGCCGTTGCGCTCGATGCCGCTCGACTTCTCATCGGGCGGAACCTCGTCGGCCGGCTGGGCCAGCTCCTTCAGGGCCGGCGTCAGGAAGCCCTGCTTCTCGGAGATGTCGATCTCCTCGAGGATGCGCTGGTTGAGGGTGAAGACGTCCGTCTCCTCCCTCGCGTCCGCGATCAGCTCCTCCCTCACGCCGCCGGCCAGCGGCGCCTCGTAGAGGCCCTTCGGCGTGAGCGTGAAGACCTTCTCCTCGTAGGGCTGGTACGTCTTGGTCCGCTCGTCCAGCGCCGTGCCCTTGATGTGCTTGAGCTGCCAGCCGTTGCCCTCCTCGAGGATGACCTCCTCGTACTTGGGCTCCTCCTCGGGGGGCGGCTCCTGCTGGGCCATGGCGCTGCCGCTCAGCAGCGCCACCGAGGCCAGCGCCGGCGTCAGCACGCCGCGCAGGAACTTCATGGTGAAGGGATGCTTCAGCTTTTTCATGTGAGGCTCCACGGTGTCCATGACCGGGGGAAATCCCCCGGTGTTGGGGTCGTCATCGACACGCGACACCGTGGTGCACGGCGCGGGCCAGGGAGCTGACAGGAGCGCTTCCCTCGGAAGCGGGGGTAGAGCAGTAACTCGCGGAGTCACAGCCAGCGCCGGCCTGTGGCTTCCCGGGCTACTCGGCGGCGGAGCGGCCTGCGCCGTCACCTCTTCCCAGGGCGCGCCCGTGTCGATAGAGGGAGCCGGATGGCACTTCCGAACGGGGAGCCCGGGCCCGACACTTCTCCGCGCGACGGCGACTTCGAGCTGGTGACGCTGCGCAACGGCGCGCGCGCCGTGCGGCACCTGGGGCACGGCGAGGTGATGCACCCGAGCGTGGGCCCCTGGCAGGAGGCGCTGCGCCTCTATGTGGAGCAGCCGCGCCTGGCCGAGCGCCTGCGCCAGCCGGGCCCGCCGCTCGTCCTGCTCGACGTGGGGCTGGGCGCCGCGACCAACGCCGTGGCCGCGCTCTCGTGCGCGCGCGAGCTGGGGGCCGAGCGCCGCCGGCCGCTCGAAGTCGTCAGCCTGGAGGTGGAGCTCGCGCCGCTGCGGCTCGCCCTGGCGGACGCTTCGGGTTTCCCCTTCCTCCAGCCCTTCCGCGAGGCCGCCGAGGCGCTCATGCGCGACGGGGTGTGGGAGGCGGAGGGGCTGCGCTGGCGGCTGCGCCTGGGCAACGCGCTGGCCCACCTGAAGGAGCCACTGCCCCCGGTGGACTTCGTCTACTTTGATCCCTTCTCGCCCGCCTCCAACCCGGAGATGTGGACCGAAGGGGTGCTCTCACAGGTGCGCGCCCACTGCCGCCAGGAGGGGGAGGGCGCCCTGCTGATGACGTACAGCGCGGCCACGCCCACCCGGGTGACGCTGCTGCTGGCGGGCTTCTATGTGGGAGCAGGGGTGTCCACCGGCACCAAGGGTGAGACGACGGTGGCGGCCACCCGCCTGGAAGCCCTGCAGGCCCCGCTGGGGGCCCGGTGGCTGGAGCGGTGGCGCCGCTCCTCCTCCAGGGCCCCACATGGGGCCGAGCTCACGCCCGAGGTCGAGGCGCGGCTGCTTGCCCATCCGCAGTGGCGCCCGGGGTGAGCGTCTCCACGGCGGGGGCCTCGGACCAGCGGATGTGGAAGGTGCAGCAGGTGCCGTCGAAGCCCTCGGGGATGGCCACCACGCGCCAGCCCCCGGCCAGCTCCACCGCCCGCGACAGCAGGCCCGCGGCGAACGTGGGCTGATCCGCCATCACGTCATTCATCCACAGCTCCACCGAGGTGGGGCCACGCTCCACCACGCGCACCTCGCTGAAGTTGTTGCCCGCGCGGAAGCCGTGGGCGGCGCGCAGCAGCATCCTCCGGGGGCCCGCCAGCCGGGCCATGCCCAGCAGCGCCTTGCCGAAGAAGGTGCCGAACCACGCGTCCATGAAGCGCCCGCCCAGCGAGTAGTAGGCGGCCTCGGCGGGGACTCCCCCGTAGATGTGCGCCGCGGCGGTCCGCAGGAACGTCCTCCACTGCTCCAGCGTGTAGGACCGCTCCAGCTTCCGGTCCAGGTCCAGGCCCACCTTCTTGAAGGCCTCTCGGGAAGCCGGCGTCAGGCGGTTCTCGAAGGCACGGACGAACAGCGCTTCGACGGTCTGTGCGTGAACGAGCTTCTCTGGCGTCATGGCAGCACACCCTACTCGACCGGGCGGAGAGTTGCTCGGTCGTTGGTGAAAGAATGTTCAGTGTGACGATGCTCTCGGTGCGGCTCGGCAGCGACGGGAAGCACCAGGAGTGAACCCAAGTCCTCCTTAGTGCGAAAAGCAGTGAAGTCAGGGGCGGGTTGGATTCTACCTCCCGGCAAATATTCCGCTACGGGCACATCCTCCTACAGTCTGCCAGTGGACCGAGCGGGAAGGCACTTCGGGCTTTCCAGGGAGGGTCGGGAAGGGGGCGCGGTGGCAGGATGGAGCCTTCCCCATGGCCCAGCCAGCACTCCGCCTCGAGCCCGAGCCCGAGGACGCCACCTCCGTGCCGCCCTCGCGGATGCTGCTGCGCGTCCCCGGCGACACTCCCGAGGCGGCGGACACCTTCTGGCTGCGCCAGGTGTACCGGGGGGATCGGCTGCCGCAGCTCACCCTGCGCGCGGTGCTGCTGGGCAGCGCCGTCGGTGTCGTCACCTGTGCCACCAACCTGTATGCCGGGCTGAAGGTGGGCCTGCAGTTCGGCGTGGCCGTCACCGCCGTGCTGCTGGCGCAGATGACCCATGGGCTGCTGCGCCGGCTCTCGCCCGGGCTCGGCGGGGCGCCCCTGTCACCGCTGGAGGCGTGTTGCTCACAGGCGGTGGCCTCCGCGGCGGGCTATGCCACCGGGGGCGCGCTGGTGTCCGTCCAGGGGGCGTACCTCATCACCCAGGGCCACCACCCGCCCGGGTGGACGCTGCTGGCGTGGACGTTCCTGCTGTCCGCGCTGGGCGTCCTCTTCGCCGTGCCGCTCAAGCGGCAGCTGGTGGATCGCGAGCAGCTCCCCTTCGCCACCGGCACCGCCGCCGCCGTCACCGTGCATGCGCTCAACGGCACGGGGGCCGAGGCCGCTGCCCGGCTGCGGGCGCTGGGGCTGGGGGGGCTGGTGGCGGGGGTTATCACCGCCGGGCGCGAGGCGCTGGGCCGCATCCCCGCCGCGTGGCCTCTCCCCGGCTCGCTGGGCGGGGTGCCTCTGGAGAAGCTGGGCTTTGCCCTGGAGACGAGCCTGCTGCCCGTGGGGGCCGGGGCGCTCCTGGGGCTGCGCACCACCGCCTCCATGCTGCTGGGCGCGGGGGTGTTCCATGGGCTGGTGGCGCCGAGGTTGATCTCGGCCGGCCACATCTCCGCCGAGGGGGGAGTGGGTGCGCTCCTCACCTGGGGGCTCTGGCCGGGCGCCGCCGCGCTCACCACCGCGTCGCTGCTGCGCTTCGCCCTCCAGGGCCGGACGCTGGCGCGCGCGCTGCGAGGGTGGGGGGCCGCGCGGAACCGGCCGCCGCATCCGGTGGACGCGCTCCAGGTGCCGCGGGGCTGGCTGCTCGCCGGGATGGCGGTGCTCACCCCCGCCACCGTGGCCGTGGCGCATGTGGGCTTTGGCATCCCCGTGCTCCACGCCACGCTCGCCGTGGGGCTGTCCTTCATCCTGTGCCTGATGGCCTGTCGCGTCACCGGCGAGACGGATGCCACGCCCGTGGGGCCGCTGGGGCAGGTGACGCAGCTCACCTATGGCGTGCTGCTGCCGCGCAACGTGGAGGCCAACCTCGTGACGGCCGGCATCACCGTCAACGCGGCCTCCTCCGCGGCGGACCTCTTGAGCGATCTCAAGACGGGGCACCTGCTGGGCGCCCACCCGCGGCGCCAGTTCCTCGCGCAGCTGCTGGGGACGGCCGTGGGCGCCCTGGCCGTCGTGCCCCTGTTCTACCTGCTGGTGCCGGACCGCTCCGCGCTGGGCGGAGAGCGCTTCCCAGCCCCCGCGGCCTTCACCACCGCGAGCGTCGCCGAGGTGCTCGCCTCGGGCCTGGAGGGGCTCTCGCCCGCCATTCGAGCCGCGGTGGCCTGGGCGGCGCTCGCCGCGGCCGTGCTCACCCTCGCCGAGCACCTGCTGCCCGAGCGGCTGCGGCGCTGGGCTCCCTCGCCGCTGGGGGTGGGGCTGGCGTGTCTGCTGCCGGCGTCCACCTCCATGGGCCTCTTCATCGGAGGGCTGGCGATGGCGGTGACGCAGCGCGTGCGTCCCGCCTCCGTGGAGGGCCGGGTGCTACCTCTGTCCGCGGGGCTCATCGCGGGCGAAGGGCTCGTTGGAGTCGTCATCGCCGCACTGGGATCAGTCTGGTAGCCTCGAAGGGAGCCCATGCGTTGTCCGGTCTGCTACCGCCGTCTTGCTCCCGGCGCGGCGTGCCCCGTGCATGGCGAGCGCCCACCGCCAGCCCCACCTCCCGAGCCGTTTCCGCTCCCGAGTGTGCCTGGCCTGCGTGCCGCCACCGAGCTGGGCAGCGGCGGCTTCTCGCACGTCTTCACCGCCTATCAGGCGGTGGATGGGCGCGAGGTGGCCCTCAAGGTCGGCCATGGCTCCCATCCCGAGCGCTTCGCCCGCGAGGCCGCCGCGCTGCGCCGGGTGGGCCCACCCACCGTGCCCGAGCTGTTCCAGCATGGCACGGCGGGCGGGCGGCCCTTCCTGGTGCTGGAGGCGCTGCATGGGCAGACGCTCGCCGCGTGGATGGCCACGCTGCCGGGGAAGGGTGCCGCCTCCGTGCCTCGGGTGCGAGAGCTGCTCGCCGGCCTGTGCGCGGCGGTGGAGCGCGTGCATGCCGCCGGAGTGGCCCACCGCGATCTGAAGCCCGAGAACATCTTCCTGCGCGAGGGCGGCGCGCTCAGCCTCCTCGACTTCGGGCTCGCGCGCTTCCCCGACACGCCGGGCGAGGAGGTGCCGGGCGAGGAGCCCGCCGAGCTCACTCGCGAGGGCCAGCGGCTGGGCACTCCCGTCTACATGGCGCCCGAGCAGTGTCTGGATGCTCGTGAGGCCGGGACGGCCGCGGACATCTATGCGATCGGTGTCCTGCTCTTCGAGCTGTTGACCGGGACGCCGCCCTTCACCGGGAGCGCGGACGAGGTGCGCCATGGGCATGTCAGCCTCCGCCCCCCGCGTGTCTCGGAGCGCGCCGAGCTGCCGTCGGCGCTCGACGAAGTGGTGCGGCGATGCCTGGACAAGGCCCCCGCTGGCCGCTTTGCCCGCGCCGCGGATGTGCTCGCCGCCTTCGAGGCCGCGTGCCACGTCACGGGGCCCATGGTCTCGGAGGTGGCTCCGAGTGCCTCCACGGCCGTGGCCTCGGGGGCGGGGGAGCGGCCCGTGGCGCTCCTGGGCGTCAGGACGCGAGCGCCCGTGGATGTGCTGCTCGCGGCGGTCGAGCCCCATGGGGGCACGCTCGCGCGAGCACGGCCCGCGGGCTACCTCGTCGCCTTTCCCGAGTCCCTCTCCGCCGAGGCCAGCCTGCGAGCCGCCTCCCTCGCCGCGCGCAGGCTCGTCGAGGAGGGAGAGGCCGCGGCCGTCCTCCACCTCGCCGAGCTGCACGTGCGCCCCGGGGCCGCCACCACCCGCGTCGCCGGCACCGCCCTGGAGTCTCCCGAGCGCTGGTGGCCGCCGGAGCTCACGAAGGGGCAGGTGCTCGTCACTCCCGAGGCCTCGGCGGGCCTCGAAGCCCGCGCCACCCGCCCGGGGCCCGGCGGCGAGCGCCTGCTCGTCCTCGAGCGGGGCGCCGCGTCCTCCGCCTCCGAGGCTCCACCGCTGGTGGGGCGCGAGGCGCTGCTGGAGGAGCTGCGCGCGGAGGCGGCGCGGTGCCTCGCCGACGGCGTGCCGGGCCTCTGCGTCCTGACGGGCGAGGTGGGCCACGGGAAGACGCGGCTGCTGGAGTCCCTGGCCGCGCGCTGGGAGGCGGAGGGAGGCCTCCGGGTGCTCAGCTTCCGGGCCCTGCCTCCCGACAGCACCTCGCCGGACATGCTGCTCCAGTCCTTGAGGAGCGCCGCTGCGCTCGAGCGCGACGCTCGCCCCGCGGCTCCCTCGGCCTCCTCGGGGGCCCGGCGCCATGCCGACGCACGCGCCCTGGCCGAGGGGCTGCGCCAGCGCGCGCGGCAGGTGCCGCTGGTGCTGCTGCTGGACGATGCCCACCTGGCCGATCCCACCAGCCTGGACCTGCTGGAGATGGCGACCCTGGCCGGCGCCCAGGCGCCCCTGTGGATCTGCGTGGCCGGACGCCCCTCGCTGCTGGGCCTGCGCCCTCACTTCGGCGAGCGCAGCGCCCGGGTGTCCCGCCACGCCCTGCCGCCCCTGTCTCCCGAGGCCAGCCGGGCCCTGCTCTTCTCCCTGCTGCACCCGGTGGAGCTCGTCCCCGAGCCCGTCCTCGCGCGCCTGGAGCAGCTCGCGCAGGGCGTGCCGCTGTCGCTGGTGGAGCTGACGGGAGCGCTGCGGGCCGCGGGGGCGCTGCGCGCCTCTCCCGGCGGAGGGTGGTACCTGGCCCCGGATGCGCTGCTGGACGTCTCGGTCACGCCGCTCTTCGAGCGCCTGGCCGCGCGCGCCCTCGCCGAGCTTCCCGAGGTGCATCAGGTGCTGGCGCAGCTGTGCGCGGTGCTGGGCAACGAGGTGGACGTGGCTCGGGTGGACGCGGCGCTGCGGCACCTGGAAGCGCGGGAGGAAGTGGAGCGGGTGGCCTTGTGGGACGCGGGGGCGGGGCTGGCGCGCCTGGTCCGCGCGGGGCTCATGCGCCAGACGGAGCGGGGCCGCTTCGCCTTCCGGCACCCCTTGCTGCGCCACGCCCTGGAGGCGGCGCTGCCTGCCTCCACCCGCCGGGCCCTGCATGCCGCCGCCCTGCGCTCGCTCGAGGGCGAGGGGCCCTCCGAGCGCCGCCGCCGAGCGCACCATGCCGCGGGCTGTGGTGCCCACCTGGATGCCGCCAGGGCCTTCCTCGCGCTGGCGGAGGAGGCTCGCGGCACCCACCTGCTGGTGGAGGCCGAGCAGTCCTATACGCGCGCCCTCTCGCTGCTGCCCGAGCCGCAGCGGGCCCTGCGCGCGCAGGCGCTGGCGGGCCGCGGGCGGGTGCGCCACCGGCTCCAGCTCTTCCGCGAGGGGCTGGCCGATCTGTCCGCCGCGCGCGCCCTGGCCGAGGCGCTGGGGGACGAGCCCCGCGTCGTGGATCTGCTGCTGGAGGAGGCCACCGCCCGCGACTGGATGGAGGACGTGGAGGGCTCCTCGGCCTGCACGCGCGAGGCGATGGAGCGCATCGAGCGGCTGGATGATCCCCGCCTCTCGCTGCGCTGCACCCTGGCCCGAGGCCGGCTGCACGTCCGGCTGGGAGAGTGGGAGCCCGCCGCGCGCGTGCTCCGCTCCGCGGCCGAGGGAGCGGAGCTGGCCAGGGAGCACGAGACGCACGTGGTGGCCCTGGCGATGCTGGGCTCGGCGTTGACGTTCCTGGACCGGACGGCCGAGGCCGCCGCGTGCTTCGAGGAGGCCCTGGCCCGCTGCGCGCAGGTGGGGGACGCCCTGCAACTGGCGGCCACCAGCACCGCCCGGGTGCTGCTGTGGCTCAAGCTGGGGGATGTGGCGCGCATGGAGGAGGACCTGCGCCGCGCCATCGCGCTGGGGCGCGAGCTGGGCCACGCCCAGGTGGAGCGCTGGTCCACCTTCAACCTCGCCGAGGTGCTGTACATGCAGGGCCGGCTGGAGGAGGCCCTGCCGCTGGCCCGCCGCGCGCACGAGCTGGGCGTGCGCTTCTTCCAGGAGCACCCGGTGCCCATGGACGCGCTGCTCATCGCCCGGATCGCCATGGCCCTGGGGGACACGGCGGAGGCGGCCCGGCAGCTGCGGTGGATCCAGGCCCGCTGCGCCCCCGAGTCCCTGCCCCCCACCGCCATCATGCGCAGGCTGGTGGAGCTGGCGGTGCGCGAGGCCGAGACGGGCGCCGCTCAAGGCGGCGAGGAGTGGCGCACCCTGGTGGCCGAGGCCGAGTCCTGCGCCTCGGCCGATGAGATGGCAGAGATCCTGCTCCAGGTGTCGCGTGGCGCGCTGCGTTCCGGGCGCGTGGGGGAAGCACGTGAGTGGCTCGCACGAGCGGAGCGCGCCGTGGAAGGAGCTCCCTTGTGGCGCGCGCGCCTACATCCCCTCCGACAGGCGCTCGAAGAGAGGGTGTAGCGCGGAGCGCTACTCGTGTGCCCGACGCTTGTAGCTCCCCGCGCTACAGCCCCCGGACCCCCAGCCTGCCGGCCCTCTGAGAGCCTCCGTTCGGAGGTTGGCGCGCTACGTGCTTTCCGAGCTTTGCAATGTTGGCTGAGCTTGAAACGGAGGAAGAGTTCATGAAGGTTCGTGCGCGTTCCTGGCGGCAGTGGGTTCGTGGGGCGGGGGTCTCGGTGCTGCTCGTGCTGGGGGGCTGCGGGCAGGCCCTGCCGGGGGAGGGCGGGGACGAGACGGGCATGGAGTGGGAGACGCAGGAGGCGGCCATCCGCATCCCCAACTCCCTGTCGACGCAGGCGCTCACGCTCAACGCGCTGACGACGAACCCGACGGCCAACCAGATGATGGGGACGAGCTCGCTGACGTCGCTCTTCCTCCCGCCGGGCAACCCGTACATCAACACCCAGCTCAAGGATCCCAACGCGCAGCAGCTGATGAAGTACGTGGTGAGCTGCGCGCTGAAGACGGGGCAGGACCTGAAGTGGACCAACCCGCTGACGGGACTTCAGGACGTCTGGCCCGGCTCGCTGGGGCTGTGTCCGGAGTGGGCCACGCAGGCTCCCTCCCCAGGGTGTCTGGAGCGGGTGTCCTCCTGTCTGCTGGCGCGCAACAACGCCTTCGGCCTGCGGGTGGAGCTGTCCGTCCGGGGCGAGCACCCGACCAACCTGAGCGCCTACCCGCTCGAGGCCGTGGCGCGCCCCTCCGCGTACGATCCGGACACCTCGTCGCGGCTGGCGAGCATCAGCGAGTGCGAGTTGGCCACCCTGGGCGCGGCACGCAACTGCGGCTGGGCGGTGGACTCCATCGGCAGCTGCACGCCGGGCCAGACGGTGCGGCTGGGGGCCGGGGGGCGCGCGCCGGACGACTGCACCGGCCCCATGCTGGGCTCCAGCAACCTGGGGCGGGCCATCCTCCGGGTGTGCGACGGCATCGCCGGGTGTGACAACGCCAGCCAGCGGATGCTGGCCCAGAGCCAGGGAAGCTGCAGCCAGCTGGCTCCGGCGGTGTCGTTCACCTGCCCGGCGTCAGGGTACTTCAACGTGATGAAGGGCTCCTTCAACAGCAACCTGGCCGTGCTGACGACGGTGCAGGTGGCGGCGCCAGCCGACTACCGCCTGTCCGAGGCGGAGGTCTTCGCCCAGCGGGAGGGCGCCTACTACGGGACGATCTTCGATCCGGGGGCGCTGGCCGTGCAGGTCTACGTGGAGGGGGATCAGGTGATCGGCAGGGGGCAGGTGGTGCACGGCTCCGTGTACCTGCGGATGTACTCCTGCTTCGACGCGGGCTGGACAGCCGGCGCGGCCACGGCGGCCCACCGGGTGTGCGCGCTGCCTTCCTCGGGCTCCAACTGCGCCGCCAAGGTGGTGGGCACGTGCGTGGATCCGAGCCACCGCTCCTACCCGACGTCCATGTGCGCTACGGAGGATGGCTCGCGGGTGGAGGGAGACGGGGACTTCGCGGGCTGCCGCGACAACACCGGCACGCTGTGGGCGGAGCCCCTCACCGTCTACCTCAACCAGGCGTGTGATGTGACGGTCGGCTCCCCCAAGTCGGGCGTGTGCCAGCGCAAGTAGGCGCGCTACAAGGAGCCCATGGTCCCTGGAGGAGAGGAGTCGCTCTACGGAGAGGAGCTGTCCCCCGGCGCCCTGGTGGGCGGCTGGGTGGTGGAGCAGCTCCACTACCAGGGGCCCGTCTCCATCCTCTACCGCGCCCGGGAGCTGCGCACCGGGGCTCCCACGGCGCTGAAGGTGATGCGCTCGCTGTTCACCGAGACGAGCACCGCGCTGCGGCGCTTCCGCCGCGAGGCGGACACCCTCCAGCGGCTGCGCCACCCGCACATCGTCGAGGTGCTGGGGTACGGAGAGCTGGCGGACGGCCGGCCCTTCATCGCCATGGAGTGGCTGGAGGGGAAGGACCTGGCCGCCGAGCTGGCCACGAAAGGGCCGCTCTCCGCCTCCGAGGCGCTGGAGGTGCTGGAGCAGGTGGGCGCCGCGCTTCGGGCCGCGCATGAGGCAGGCGTGGTGCACCGGGACCTGAAGGTGCAGAACGTGATGCGGCTGCCCGGAGGGCCCGAGCCCCGCGTGAAGCTGGTGGACTTCGGAGTGGCCAAGGGCCTGTCCCCGGAGGCCCCGGGCGCCTCCACGCTGACGCAGACGGGCGCGGTGCTGGGCACCCCGCTGTCCATGGCGCCGGAGCAGATCCGCGGCGAGGTGCCTGATCCGCGCACCGACCTGTACGCGATGGGCGTGCTCCTCTTCCAGCTCCTCACCGGGCAGCCTCCCTTCCAGGGGGCGACTTCCCACGAGGTGGAGGAGCAGCACCTGCACGCGCCGCCCCCCCGGGTGAGCGAGCGCGCTCCGGTGCCGGCCGCGCTGGATGGCGTGGTGCACCGCTGCCTGCAGAAGCGGCGCGAGGAGCGCTACGCGGACGTGGACGAGCTGCTGGAGGACCTGCGGCGCGCGGTGCGGGGAGGCCAGGGGCCGGCGCGGGTGGGGCGCGCGGTGGCGCTCTACGCGGAGGCGCACGTGGACGGCGAGCCGGATGCCACCTCGCTGGAGCAGCTGGATCTGGTGCTGGAGCGGGCGGGCGCCGTGGCGCGCGTCGCCGGGCTGGAGCTGAAGGTGGACGGGGCGGGGTGCCTGCTCGCGGCGGCGCCGCTGCCCGAGGATGTGGCCGGGGAGCACTCCGCCCGAGCCCGGGTGCTGACGGCGGCGCTGGATCTGCTCGAGTACGCCGGGGCGCTCACGCCCTTGCGTCGGGTGAGGCTGAGCCTCACGGTGCATGTGGACGCGGCGCCGGCGCCTCGAGAGCTGGCGGGGCCCACGCCCTCGGAGCCGGGTGGCCTGCTGTGGCTGCCGGGGTGGGCGGCACACTCGGGCCATGGGCTGGCCGCCACGGGCGCGGCGGTGCACGGGCTGGAGGCGGACTTCCGGGTGGAGCCCGGAGGCGCGGCGGGCCTGGCGCGCGTCACCGGCCGCCGCTGAGGCTCACGGTTTTATCCCGTGACGGCGCAGCAGCCGGTAGAGGTGGACGCGGTCCACGCCCGCGGTGGTGGCGGCCTGGGCCACCTTGCCCTGGTGCTTCTCCAGCAGGGCCCGCAGGTAGCGCCGCTCGAAGTCGTCCATCACCCGGCGGCGCTGCTCCGCGTAGGGCTGGGTGGGATCGATCTCCAGCGTCCCCTCGGTGCGCGCCTGCTCCTCGGAGAGCGCGAGCGCGTCCTCGAAGACGAGGCACCGCTCCAGGTAGTTGCGCAGCTCTCGCACGTTGCCCGGCCAGGCCGCGTGCTGCAGCCGGGAGATGAACTCGGGGGTGCGCAGGGCCTGGGTGTGCTCGGGGGCGGCGCCCAGCGAGGCCAGGAGCTTCTCCACCAGCGTGGGCAGATCCTCCGGCCGCTGGCGGAGCGAGGGCAGGGTGATGCGCAGCACCGCGAGCCGGAAGAAGAGATCCGAGCGGAAGCGGCCCGCGTTCACCTCGCCGCGCAGCTCGCGGTGGGTGGCGGCGATGAGGCGGATGTCCACCGGCTGGTAGGTGTTGCTGCCCACGCGGCGGATCTCCCGGTTCTCCAGCACGCGCAGCAGCTTGGGCTGGAGCTCGGCGGGCAGCTCGCCAATCTCGTCCAGGAAGACGGTGCCGCCGTGGGCCTCCTCGAAGGCGCCGGCGCGCCGGCCCATGGCGCCGGTGAAGGCGCCCTTCTCGTGGCCGAACAGCTCGCTCTCCAGCAGGTTGGAGGGGATGGCGCCGCAGTCCACGACGATGAAGGGCTTGTCCCGCCGGGAGCTGGCCTCGTGCACGGCCTGGGCGGCCTGGCTCTTGCCGGTGCCCGTCTCGCCCTCCAGCAGCACCGTCACGTCACGGGCCGCCGCGCGCTCCAGCAGGGCGAAGCACCCGCGCATGGCCACCGAGGTGCCCACCAGGGAGCCAAAGCGCGTGTGCGCGGACAGCTGCAGCCGGTTGTTCTCCGCGCTGAAGTCGAAGCGCAGCACGGCCCGGCCCAGCCGCAGCAGGCTGCCGCCGCGCAGGTAGCCCTCCGCCACCTGCACGCCGTCCACGATGACGCCGTTGGTGCTGTCCAGGTCCTTCACCTGGGGGCCGCGCGGCCCGATGCGCACCTCGCAGTGGAAGCGCGACACGGTGGAGTCATCCAGCGGGAAGTCATTGAGCGGGTGCGAGCCGATGGAGCACACGTCCGAGGCGGACTCCCAGAAGGTGCCCAGCCCGGGGCCCTCCACCACCGTGAGGCGGAAGCGGCGCACGGCGGGCAGGCCCTCCGGACGGCGCGCGTGCTCGTAGGGGAGCGTCTCGTGGAGGTTGCCGCCCTCGGCGCTTCCGCCCTCGGGGTTCCCCTGACCCTGGGAGTCCAGGGTGAGCAGAATGTCTCGGTTTCGATCTGACGGCGCCATGGGCTCAAGCTACCACTGTTCACCTGGGTGGACGGTGGACTCCAGGTCATGGGCTCGGGCGCTGGCCGGGGAGGCGTCCTGGCTGGGAGCGAGCCAGGCCAGCGCCGGGCCCGGGGCTCACTGCGCGGGCTTGAAGCGGACGTCCACCCAGTAGTTGGTGTCCTTATAGGAGCTCGTCGGGAAGCCTCCGCCCGTGGCGTAGACGTAGACGCCGTTGCCGCCCACGCTGGCGCTGGCCGGCGCGGTGAGGTTGCCGCTGACGATGGCGTTGGTGAGCCCGTTCACGTCGCGCGCGAACTGCCCGTTGGACGAGTAGTAGGAGACGACGTAGGTGGTGCCCGCGGTGATGGAGACGGGGGCGGGGAGGGTGGCCTCCTGCCATCCGGGGAGCCGCCCATCTCGCACGGACACCTGGGCCAGCAGGGTGCCCGAGTGGGTCCACAGCCGGGCCACGTAGCCGTTGGCGTTGCCGGTGCCGCGGTAGAAGCGGAGCGCCTCGATGGTGCCCGCCACGTTGCTGCGGAAGCGGACGCCCACCTCGACGGCCTTGGTGTCCGCCTGGACGGCGGTGCCCGGGGTGCGATCGCCCAGCAGCGTCTGGCTCCACGGCAGGATGAGGGTGGCGACGACGGGGCGGTGGTCCGACTGGGACGAGGCGCCGACGACGCTGGCGGTGAGGGGAGACGTCCACGAGGAGCCGAGCATCACGTAGTCGATGCGCTTGGTGGGGAAGCTGGCGGAGCTGGTGTAGCCGCTGCCCGAGCCGCCGCGCGCCCACGCGTCGGTGAACTGCTGCAGCAGGCTGGTGATGCTGGACTCGGAGGGCGTGGCGTTGAAGTCACCGGCGAAGACGGCCCACGTCCTCCCGGCGAGGGCGGCCTTCACCTCGGCGGCCTGGCTGTTGCGCTCGGTGGCGCCGGTGGGGCCGAAGTGGCTGACGCCCACGGGGATGCGGTGCGCGGCGTCCAACTGCACCTCGTAGAGGGCGAGGATGCGCTGCTCGGCGGCGGAGGTGAGGGGGATGCGCTGCGAGGAGACGATGGGGTAGCGGGACAGGAGCGTGAGCCCGTACTGGCCCCCGTCATAGCTGAGCAGCGAGGGCACGAAGGAGGCGTACATGCCGGTGAGCTGGCCCAGGCGCGTGGCCTGATCCACCTTGCCCGAGCGGTTGGTGAGGACATCCACCTCCTGCAGCGCGACGATGTCCGGGGCCTGGCCGTTGATGACGCTGGCGATGGCCTCGAGGCTGCTGAGCTCCCCGTGCTTGATGTTGTACGTCATGACGCGCAGGCCGCCGCCGGGGCTGAGGGCCTGGGTGCTCTCCTCCAGGGGGGCGTCCGGCTCGGAGGCCTCCGGCGGCGCGCAGCGGGTGAGGGCCAGCACGGACAGCAGGAGGGGAAGGAGGGTGGAGAGGCGGCGGTGGCTCATGGGGCTCCGGGACGCGGCAGGCTGGCTGGGGACGAGTGACACAACCCGTGAAACCGGGACTCCTACTTCTTTCCGCTCATCCAGAACAAGGGGCATCGCGGGTGAAACGGGGGCGTGTGCCGCGTCGTTTGCCGTGGAGACTTCCCCCGCTATAAGGCGCCCCCATGCCGACCCTCCTCCTCAGTGCGAACGATCTCCGAAGCCTCTACTCCGTCGAGCTGGGCCTGAACGCCGTGGAGCGTGCCTTCCGCGCGCACGGCCTGGGCGAGGCCCTGATGCCCGCGAAGGTGTACCTCTCGCTGCCGAAGTACGACGGTGACTTCCGCGCGATGCCGGCGTTCCTGGACGGCGCGGCGGGGGTGAAGTGGGTGAACGCGCATCCGCGCAACCCGGAGAAGCACCACCTGCCGACGGTGCGCGCGGTGTACGTGCTGAGCGATCCGGAGACGGCGTCGCCGCTGGCCATCATGGACGGGACGCTGCTGACGGCGTGGCGCACGGGCGCGGCGGGTGGCGTGGCGTCCAAGTACCTGGGGCGCGGCAAGCCGCGGACGTTGGGGTTGGTGGGCTGTGGCGTGCAGGCGCGGGTGCTCATCGACGCGCACCGGGCGCTGTTCGAGGGGCTGGAGCTGCTGCTCGCGGATGCCTCGGAGGCGGCGGCGCAGGCGCTGCAGAAGGAGAAGGGCGGGCGGGTGGTGAGCCTGCAGGAGGCGTCGGGGGCGGACATCGTCTGCACCTCCACGCCGGTGCGCTCGCCGGTGGTGAAGCGCGAGTGGATCCGCGCGGGGGCGCACATCAACGCGATGGGCGCGGACGCGCCGGGCAAGCAGGAGCTGGATCCGCGCATCCTGCTGGAGGGGCGCATCTTCATCGACGACGAGGAGCAGGCGCTGCACTCGGGCGAGGTGAACGTGCCGCTGCACGACGGGCAGCTCCGCAAGGAGCAGATCGCGGGCACGCTGGGCGAGGTGGTGGCGGGCCGGAAGCCGGGGCGCAAGGGCGACGAGATCACGATCTTCGACTCGACGGGCCTGGCGGTGCAGGACGTGGCGCTGGCGAAGGCGCTCTACGACGTGGCGCGTGCCAAGGGCGTCGGGCAGATGTTCGATCTGGTGGGCAGCGGGTAGATCAGCCTGCTCAAGGATGCAGCGCCCGCAACTCCTGGAGCCATTCGAGCGCGTCCCGTTGGTTGTCGGTCAGGAAGTCGAAGCGGCCGGCATGGAGTTGCCGCATCAGCGCTGCATCCTGTCCGATGAGATCCGCCATGTCCCACGGAAAGGTGACGTCGGGAATGCCGCTCCCGACGTAGCCCGGGTTCCTCACCAAGCGCTCGAGATAGTGTGAGTAGAGCTGGAAGAAGCGGTCAACGCTCGAGGCAATGGGGACCGCGAACAGCGCCTCCATGGCCTGGATGTAGATGACGGGCTGGATTCCCCGAGAGTTGGCCAGTTGGGGAACCGTGCCGTAGTAGAAGGCGAAGCCTGGCTTCCAGCCGAAGACGAGCGAGGCACGGTACTGGACCTGTCCCCGCCTCCTCAGCCACTCGTTCCTTGGGATGAGGCCGTCTTCGTCCGAGGTCAGGCCATGGAGAGCCAGATCCCAGAATTCGGCGGCACCCAGGCGGCGGTAGATGGCGGCGAGCTGGGGGTCCAGGGGGGTACCGAGGATGGACTCGCCTGGCTGCGGGCTGGGGACCCCTGGAGGCGCGAGCTTCATCCGAAGGGAGTGGCGCTGGCAGACCGCCGTGAGCTGGTCGAGCCCAGGGAGCGTGGAGTCAGTGAGCATCTCGTTCCGTTTTCATCTCATGGGGAGAGTGAGGCCTTGAGCCGAGCCACCTCGCTTAGCGCGGACTGCTCGGCCCGGGCGAGCGCCGAAGCATCCTTTGCATCGTAGAGTCGGTCGAACCAGCGGCCATAGTGGTGGTGGATGATGTCGATGACTCGCGCGACGTCCCGAGGTTTCAGACGATGCGAGACATCCCGGGTGGAGCGCCAGACGGTACTGACACTTTCGTGGACGTGCAGGTGTAGTGCTCCTCGGGAGCCGCGCGGACCAGGAGGGTGCGGAACCAGCTCACCGCACCCTTTCCGCCTCGGGACAGGATGGATGCGATGGTCGGTGCCGCCACTTCGACGAGCACCAGGGCTCGCTTGAGCAGGATGCCGCCCACGAAGGCGTAGGCGATCTGCTCCAGGGTGAAGCCCGCCGCGAGCACCGCGTAGTGGCGCGACTGGTCCTGGAACTCGACGAGGATCTGCTCGTGCAGTGCGCGGTACTCCTGATGGATGTCGGCCACTTCCATGGGTGGCGGGGGGGGCTCCAGCGTTCGAGCCTCCGCCACCTGCCAGCGCGGCCTGTCCTCGCCGCGCCTGTGTTCACCCCGCAGTGTGAGGGCCACCGTGCGTTCGCCCAGGGCGTGCGTGAACGGCAGCAAGAGGCCGAGAACGAGGGAGGCGGTTTCGTCGGACGCACGGAATGATGGGCCGTCGCCGGAGGACTCCATCGCACCCGGAGCCCATTCCATGATGCGTTCATCCTCCAGCCCCACCCGTACCTCCAGCCGTGCGCTGCCGTCACGAGGCACGCTCATCAGCCGGGTCACGCTTCGCGCCAGCTGCAGTGCCGCCCGGAGCTCTTCCGCGGACGTGCCACCGTGCAAGGAGGGAACGGTCCGCGCATGCGAGGGGGGCATGTCCCGCGAGGAGGTTTCGAGATCCGCGCTCCAGCTCCTCTCCTCACGCTTGAGAGTGACGGTGACCTCCCGTGCATGGGAACCCAGCAGCGTGGGGAGGTCTTCCTTGAAGCGCTCGAGGAAGGCCCCTCGACTGACAGGGACGGCACGTCCCTGGCCCTGCCTGGTGAGGCGCAGGGAGAGGAGCGTCATGACGCCCCGGTGGGACCAGAAATGGAACTCCCACTCAGCACCTACCGCTTCCGTCGAGCTCACTGCGGCCCATAGCGTCTCCTGGACGCGCTCGGCTTCCAGCTGTCGAGCCTTCTCCAGGTCTTCGTCGTCGTGTTCCGGGAGAACAGCAGGCGGCGTGAGCAGAGGGTTCGAGTGCTCACTGCCTTCCAAGGCCATCGCCGGCGGGTCATGGCTCGAGAGCTTGAAGTCACGCATGGGGCGCGTCACTCCCGAACTCGTCGTGCAGGCGGACAGCAGACAGAGGAGAGGAATCAGCACCGTGCCGTGCCGTCCCGTCCTGTCTGGGAAACTAGGTCTCACGCATCACCCGCGAGTACCACTCCGCGTAGGGCGTGTTGCGCGCCATCTTGCGGTTGAAGTCGGGGGCGCCGTCGCTCCACCACACCGGCCCGCGCTCGCCCAGGCCCACCTTGGCCCGGTGGACGCGGGCTCGCGCGTCGCGCTCGGCGTCGCGAGCTCCCGCGCGCAGTGCCCGGCGCACGTCCGCTCGGGCCCGCATCAGCGCCTCCACCAGCGTGGCGCGCTGGCGAGGCCCCAGCGCCGGGTTGCTGCGGCGCCAGAGCCTGCCTCGCACCACGAAGTACCGCCCATCCGGCGTCACCGGGTAGGGCGGCTCTGCTTCCGAAGGGGTCACGGAAGCGGACGGTACACGGTGTCGTAGTCCACGATGTACTTCCACCAGTTGTAATGCTCGGTGGTGCTGTTGCCGGGGTTCTTCGGGATGCGCGACAGCCAGTACGTCAGGTAGCCCTCCTGCGAGCAGCCCCACGTGGAGCAGTCCACCGGCGTCCGGTTGCCCAGGTTCATCTCCGGGTAGGTGTCCCACTGCGCGCACGAGCTCATCCGCGCCGCCGTGTTCCCGTAGTCGTAGTCGCTGGCCCCATTCACCGGATAGTGGACGTCTCCGCACGAGCCCCCGCCTGGCGCGTCCTGATCGATGCAGGTGAACTGCGTCCAAGAACTCTGCGTGCTGCAGCGGTGCCAGTAGCCCTGCCCCGGGGGCGCAATCGTCAGCGCCGACTCGATGCGGTGCCCGTAGCTGTGCATCTGGTTGTCGAAGCCCACGTCCCAGTTGAAGCCCATGACGAAGTACGTCCGCCCGCACACCGGTAGATCCTTCTTCCGTCCGTCGTAGATCCAGTAGTTGTACGGCTGGGGCGAGTAGGCGGGCTGATCACCGGGGATCTTGAAGGCGAACTCGTCGAAGCCGAAGTAGTCGCCGCCCCACATCCACACCTCGTCCACGGCTCCCGAGGAGATCTGGGCGCACAGATCCTTGCCCGATGCCGTCTTGTACTCGGCCAGCATGGACGCGTAGCTCATCTCATCGGGCATGTGGCAGTTGGCCGGGTCGGCGCGGCACGCCATGTACGTGCTGTACGTGTAGCGGAAGCCGTCCAGCTTCTTCGGGAACGCGTTGATGACCACGTTCTCGACGATCTGGTAGTTCACCGCGCCGTTCGTCACGGCCTGCAGCGTGTCCACCAGCATCTGCGCGCGTGTCGTCGCGCTCGGCCACCCGAGCACCGTCGTCAGCCGGCCCGAGGGCGTCATGGGATCGTAGCGGACCACCGCCAGCCGCCGCTTCATGGCCTCCGCGAGGAAGCGGACCTGTCTCGAGGTGAGCGGCACGTTGTAGAGCCGCACCTCGTCGAGCGCTCCCGCGTAGGCGTTCCACGAGGGGTGGTTGGCCAGGACGAGCGGGCGCGCCGAGTCCTGGATCGTTCCCTGCGCGGGGGCCGACGCCGCCAGCACCCCGTTCACATAGAGCTGGATCGACGAGCCGTTGAAGACACCGGCGACGTGAGCCCACTGGTTCACCGTGGCGGGCGCGGAGACAGACGGCAGCTGCCCGTTGGAGAGCTGCACGGTGAAGCGGTACTGCCCGTCCTGGATCAGGAGGATATACGCGTCCGGCGAGTACCACTTGCCCACGAGCGACTGCAGGCCCGTGATTCGCGAGGGCTTCACCCACGCGGAGACGGTCATCGCGCTGGTGAAGTGGAAGGCGGGGCGGTCCGGCACCTCGACGCGATCATCCACCCCGTCGAAGGTGAAGGCCGAGTTGATGCGCCCCTGGAGCGTCCTCCCATACCCGTTGTAGCGCGTGCCCGTGGCCCCGTTGCCCGAGCTGTCGAGCATGCTCGAGCCCGAGGCGTCCTCCATGGCCCAGTGGGCGACGGGCCCCGGCAGTCCCAGCGCGCCCTGCGTGGTTCCCACCGGCTCGACGGGCCGCGGCTCCTCCGCCGCGATTCCACCGCAGCCGACGGTGAGTGTTCCCCACAGCCCCAGGAGCGCGAGCACACCTGGACCCATCCGGGAGGAGCCCCTCCCAGAACGCACTGCTTCCAACCGATTCATCGAAGCACCCCGGAGAAATACAGGAAGAATGATCGAAAATGCACACTCAGGAACGTCCGGGAGGACCTGGGGATCTAGTGCCCATTGGGGCACCCCACGTGTTTCAGCGTTGAGAAGGACACGGAGCGGAGCCGCACGGTCGGTCTGGACTCGGTTTGCTGGCGGGCACGTGCTCTCGTGGAACCGCCACCGATATGCCCAGCGTCGCTGACTTCATCGAGAGGAACCATGCGTACCTCGTCCGGCGTTACTCCGAGGAGGTGGGCAAGCTGGAGTCCGCTCGGGGCCTGTCTCTTCACGAGCTGACGGACACCTTCCCCGAGTACCTGGACACGCTCGTCGCCATCTCTCGGCAGGGACACCGGGGAGACAAGGCCCGGACGAAGAAGCGGCTCGAGGAGACCCACCTCTCGTTGCGCCTTCGGCTGGGCTACAACCAGGAGGAGGTCACCACCGAGTACACGGTGATGGGGAGCCTCATCGCGGGCCTCTGGGCGGAGCTGCCTCGGGAGGAGCAGCCGCCTCCCGAGGACACGGACCTGCTCTTCGCCGACCTCCAGGATGCGATGGACTCCACCATCGCCTTCTTCAGCGGCTACTCCGTGGAGGATCGGCAGCGTGAGAAGCGCACCTTGCGCAGGCTGGACGCGCTCGCTCCCAAGACCCTGGATCGCGACGGAGATCCGAGCCTGCTGTGCGAGCAGCTCATGCCCGTGGTGGAAGTCATCCAGGATGCGCTGAGAGCGAACGGGGCGGAGCTGTTCCTCGTGGATGCGTCCGGCAGGAACCTGGTCGCGGCGGTCGCCACGGGCCTGTGCTCTCGCCGCCCGCTCCGGCTCTCCATCCCCCTGGCTCCCGCGTCCTTCCTCGGCCAGGTGTCCCGCTCCGAGGAGCCCCTCCACCTGCCGGACGCCACCACCGCCTTGAAGGAGACCACCGAGGGGCTCGGCACGGCGGGACTGCGCTCGCTGCTGGGGCTCAGGCTCTGGCCTCATGGCGAGCTGCTCGGCGTCCTCTACGTGGGCCTGGCCGAGGTGCGCTCCTTCGAGCCCCAGGCCCGCCGCTACTTCGAGACCCTGGTGGAGTACCTGTCCGGCATCGTCGACCGGGCGCTCCTCATCGGCCAGCTGCGTGGGGCGAACGCCCAGCTGCGTCAGAGCGAGGAGCGCCTGCGCCTGGCGGTGGATGCGGCGCAGCTGGGCACCTGGGACTACAACCCCGTGACGGGAGCGCTGCGCTGGGATGAGCGGTGCAAGGCCATCTTCGGGCTGCCTTCCGAGGCGGAGGTGACCTACGACACGTTCCTCGCGGGGGTGCACCCGGAGGATCGCGAGCGTGTCGATGCCGCCGTGAAGCGCGCCACCGAGCCACCGGGGAGCAGGTTCGACATCGAGTACCGCGTGGTGGGGCTCCAGGATGGAGTCCTGCGCTGGGGACACTCCAGCGGGCAGGCCTGGTTCGAGGAGGGGCGCGCGGTGCGCTTCATCGGCACCGTGCAGGACGTCTCCGCGCTCCGGCAGGTGCGCGAGGCGCTGGTGCGCAGCGAGCGGGAGTTCCGCACCCTGGCCGAGTCGATTCCGCAGATCGTCTGGACGGCCCGTCCCGACGGCCAGGTGGACTATGTCAACCAGCGCCTGGGCGAGCTGGTGGGCCGGCAGGGCTCGGAGTTGCTGGAGCCCGGCTGGCACCGGATCCTCCACCCGGAGAACGTTCCGGAGGTGCTGGTGGCCTGGAGGCGCTCGCTCGAGACGGGCGAGCCCTATCAGGTGGAGCAGCACCTCCGGCGAAAGGATGGCGTCTACCGCTGGCACCTCACCCGCGCCGTGCCGGCCCGGGATGAGAGCGGACGGGTGATCAAGTGGCTGGGCACGAGCACGGACATCGACGACATCAAGCGCCAGGAGGCGGAGCTGCGCCGCAGCGCCAGCTTCGAGCAGCAGCTGATCGGCATCGTCAGCCACGACTTGCGCAACCCGCTCAACGCCATCACGCTGTCGGCCCAGGTGCTGCTGCGCGGCGAGGAGCTCACCGAGCGGCAGGCGAAGTCCGTGGCCCGGCTCATCTCCGCCGCCGAGCGCGCCACCCGCATGACGAGGGATCTGCTCGACTTCACCCAGGCCCGCTTCGGGCGAGGCATCCCCATCGAGCGCAAGGCGCTCGACTTCCACGCGACGGTGCGCCAGGCGCTCGAGGAGGTGCAGGCGGCCCACCCGGAGCGCGTCATCGACTTCCACTGCCAGGGGGAAGGGGAGGGGGCCTGGGATGGGGACAGGCTCACGCAGGTGGTGACCAACCTGGTGAGCAATGCCCTGGCCTACAGCCCCCAGGGGACACCGGTGCGGGTGGAGACGCGCGGCGCGGAGCATGAGGTGCTCCTGCGCGTGCACAACCAGGGGCCGCCAATCGCTCCGGAGCTGCTGCCCCAGCTCTTCGAGCCGATGCGGCGCGGCTCGGAGCAGGCCAACGCCGGGCGCAGCATCGGGCTGGGGCTCTTCATCGTGGACAGCATCGTCCGCGCGCACGGCGGGCGCATCGAGGTGCGCTCCCTGGAAGGGGAGGGCACGGCGTTCACGGTGCACCTGCCGCGCTCCTGAGCCGGGGCTCAGTCCTTGGCGGAGACGTTCAGCTCGGCGAAGAAGTCGTTGCCCTTGTCATCCACGACGATGAAGGCGGGGAAGTCCACCACCTCGATCTTCCACACGGCCTCCATGCCGAGCTCGGGGTACTCGAGCACCTCCACCTTCTTGATGCAGTCCTGGGCCAGGCGCGCGGCCGGGCCGCCGATGCTGCCCAGGTAGAAGCCGCCATGCTTCTTGCACGCCTCGGTGACGGCCTTGGAGCGGTTGCCCTTGGCCAGCATGACGAGGCTGCCGCCGTTGGCCTGGAACAGGTCCACGTAGCTGTCCATGCGGCCGGCGGTGGTGGGGCCGAAGCTGCCGGAGGCATAGCCCTGCGGCGTCTTCGCCGGCCCCGCGTAGTACACCGCGTAGTCCTTCATGTACTGGGGCAGGCCCTCGCCCCGGTCCAGGCGCTCCTTGATCTTCGCGTGGGCGATGTCGCGCGCGACAATGACGGGCCCGGACAGCGACAGGCGCGTCTTCGTGGGGTAGCGGCCGAGCTCAGCGCGGATGTCCGACATGGGCCGGTTGAGATCGATCTTCACCACCTCGCCGCCGAGCTGCGCGTCCGTCGTCTCGGGCAGGTACTTCGCCGGATCCGTCTCGAGCTGTTCCAGGTAGATGCCGCTCTGGGTGATCTTCCCCACGGCCTGGCGGTCCGCGGAGCAGGAGACGGCGATGGCCACCGGGCAGCTGGCGCCGTGACGGGGCAGGCGGATGACGCGCACGTCATGGCAGAAGTACTTGCCGCCGAACTGGGCGCCGATGCCCATGCGGCGGGTGAGCTGGTGCACCTTCTCCTCCAGCTCCACGTCCCGGAAGCCGCGGCCCAGGTTGTTGCCGGTGGTGGGCAGGGAGTCCAGGTAGCGGGCGGAGGCGTACTTGGCCGTCTTGAGGGCGAACTCCGCCGAGGTGCCGCCCACGACGATGGCCAGGTGGTACGGCGGGCACGCGGCGGTGCCCAGCGAGCGGATCTTCTGATCCAGGAACTTCATCAGGCTGTCCGGGTTGAGCAGCGCCTTGGTCTCCTGGAAGAGGTAGCTCTTGTTGGCCGAGCCGCCGCCCTTGGCCATGAAGAGGAACTTGTAGGCGTCGCCCTCGGTGGCGTAGAGCTCGATCTGCGCCGGCAGGTTGGTGCCGGTGTTGGCCTCCTTGTACATGTCCAGCGGGGCCAGCTGCGAGTAGCGCAGGTTGCTGGTGGTGTACGTCTCGAAGATGCCGCGGGAGATGGCCTCCTCGTCATTGGCGCCGGTGAGGACGTACTGGCCCTTCTTGCCCATGACGATGGCGGTGCCGGTGTCCTGGCAGGAGGGCAGCACGCGGCCGGCGGCGATGTTGGCGTTCTTCAAGAGCTCCAGCGCCACGAAGCGATCGTTGGAGGTGGCCTCGGGATCCTTGAGGATGTTGGACAGCTGCTGCAGGTGGCCGGGGCGCAGCAGGTGGGCGATGTCGCGCATCGCCTCGCGGGTGAGCAGGGTGAGGGCCTCGGGGGCCACCTGGAGGAATGTCTTCCCCCCGGCCTCGAAGGTGGAGACGTGGTCCTTGCTCAGAAGCCGGTACGGGGTGGTGTCCTCGCCCAGCGGCAGCATGTCCTGGTAGGTGAAAGCGCTCACGGTGCGGTCCTCGCGAGAAGAGGTGTCTCAGTTAGCACATCCGCGGCGTTCTCGCTCCGCCCCCCGAGCGAGAGCGCGGGCCTTCGGCTTCCCCCTAGGAATCCCGCTCCTGGACGGCCCGCCGGGCCATGCGGTCCACCAGCCCCGGCGCGACGAGCTTGAGGAACTGGCCCACCTTGCCCTGGGCCGTCATCACCAATTCCCGGTCGCGGCGTTCCATGGCGCGGACGATCTGCGCCACGCAGGTGTGCACGTCCATGGTGGGCAGCGTCTCATCGCGCTTGCTGCGCTGCATCGGCTTGCCGTCCGGCCCCACGGCGCGCGCGCGGATCTCCGTGGCGACGAAGCCGGGAGACACCACCAGCACGTCCACCCCTGTGCCCATCAGCTCGACGCGCACCGAGTCGAAGAAGCCCTGCATGGCGTGCTTGCTCGCGCTGTAGGCGCTGCGCGTGGGCACCCCCGTCTTCCCCGTGAGCGAGGAGATGGCCACCAGCATCCCCTTGCGCGCCTTGAGGTGGGGCAGGGCGTGGTAGGAGCAGTAGACGGCGCCCAGGTAGTTCACCCGCATGATGTGCTCGTAGAGCGAGAGATCCTTCACCTCGTCGAGCCGCGACCACATGGTGATGCCCGCGTTGTTCACCAGGGTGTCGATGCCGCCGAAGGCCTCCACGGCGCGCTCCACCAGGCGCCGGCAGGCCTCCGGGTCCGCCACGTCGGTCCCCACGGCGATGGCGCGGCCCCCCGCCTGCTCGCACTGGTGCTTCACCTGGGCGAGCCCCTCCTCGCTCCGGGCCGCGAGCACCACGTTCGCCCCGCGCCCGGCGAGCACCACGGCGAGCTCCTTGCCGATTCCGGCGGAAGCCCCGGTAATGACGACAGTCTTCCCTTGCATGCTGGCCATGCGGGCATTCTTCCAGAGGAAGCGCCTGGAGCGCGATTTTTCAAGGAACGGTCGCGCTCGCCCGCCTAGATTCCACCTCCGAGATGGATACCCCCGAGAAACGCGCTCCCCTGGCTGCCCTGCTCCCCGCGCGGGGCGCGCCCCCCCTGAGCTCTGACGAGATCCTCAACCGCTTCGTCACCTACGTGTCCTCCAACGGGCTGGAGCTCTACCCGGCGCAGGAGGAGGCCATCCTCGAGCTGCTGGCGGACAAGCACCTGTTCCTGAAGACGCCCACGGGCTCGGGCAAGTCGCTGGTGGCCACGGCGCTGCACTTCAAGGCCATGGCCGAGGGCAAGGTCTCCTACTACACGTGCCCCATCAAGGCGCTGGTGAACGAGAAGTTCTTCGCGCTCTGCGACGCCTTCGGCGCGGAGAACGTGGGCATGCTCACCGGCGACGCGAGCATCAACCGCGACGCCCCCATCATCTGCTGCACGGCGGAGATCCTCGCCAACATGGCCATGCGGGACTCGCGCGCCCCGGTGGACTACGTGGTGATGGACGAGTTCCACTACTACTCGGACCGCGAGCGTGGCACGGCCTGGCAGCTGCCCCTGCTGGGGCTGCCGAAGACGACGTTCCTGATGATGTCCGCCACGCTGGGCGACACGCACATCATCGAGGAGGGCCTGCAGAAGCTCACGGGGAAGGAAGTGGTCTCCGTGCGCAGCGCCAGGCGCCCGGTGCCCCTGGACTTCGAGTACCGGGAGACGCCGCTGCACGAGACGATCCAGGACCTGGTGGGCAAGGGGAAGTACCCCATCTACCTGGTGAACTTCACCCAGCGCGCGGCGGCGGAGCAGGCGCAGAACCTCATGAGCGTGGACTTCTCCACCAAGGAGGAGAAGGAGGCCATCCGGCAGGCGCTGATGGACGCGCCCTTCGACACGCCCTACGGCAAGGAGTTCCAGCGCTTCCTGCGCCATGGCGTGGGCATGCACCACGCGGGCCTGCTGCCCAAGTACCGGCTGCTGGTGGAGAAGCTGGCGCAGGCGGGACACCTCAAGGTCATCTCCGGCACGGACACGCTCGGAGTGGGGGTGAACATCCCCATCCGCACGGTGCTCTTCACGCAGCTGTTCAAGTTCAACGGCGAGAAGCTGGCCACGCTGAGCGTGCGCGACTTCCAGCAGATCGCCGGCCGGGCGGGCCGCAAGGGCTTCGATGACCAGGGCAGCGTGGTGGCCCAGGCGCCCGAGCACGTCATCGAGAACATCAAGCAGGCCCAGAAGGAGGCCGCGGGCAAGAAGAAGGCGCCCAAGGCCAAGCCGCCGCAGAAGGGCTTCGTCAACTACGACAGGAGCACCTTCGAGCGGCTGCAGAACGGCATCCCCGAGCCCCTGGAGTCCCGCTTTGAAGTCTCCCACGGGCTGCTGCTCAACCTGCTGCAGAGCGATCTGACGGAGGGCAGCGGCGGGTACAAGCGGCTGGTGCAGCTGGTGGGGCGCACTCACGACTCGGACTACGTGAAGCGCCGGCACCTGAAGACGGCGGCGGCCTGCTTCCGGACGCTGGCGGGGGCGGGCATCGTCAGCGTGGAGAAGCGGCCGGGTGGGGCGCTGGTGAAGGTGGCCGAGGATCTGCAACGGGACTTCTCGCTCAACCACACGCTGTCGCTGTACCTGCTGGACACGCTGGAGAAGCTGGATCCCACCACGGAGACGTACTCGCTGGACGTGGTGACGCTGGTGGAGTCCATCCTCGAGAACCCGGACGTCGTCCTCTACGCGCAGCTCCACCAGCTCAAGGGGGAGAAGATCGCGGAGATGAAGGCGCAGGGCATCGAGTACGACGATCGGATGGCGGAGCTGGAGAAGCTGGAGTGGCCCAAGCCGAACCGGGACTTCATCTACAGCACCTTCAACGAGTTCGAGCGCAAGCACCCGTGGGTGGGCCAGGAGAACATCCGTCCCAAGTCCATCGTCCGGGACATGTTCGAGCGCTTCATGTCCTTCCACGACTATGTGCGCGAGTACGGGCTGCAGCGCAGCGAGGGCGTGCTGCTGCGGTACGTGAGCGACGTGTACAAGACGCTGGTGCAGACGGTGCCCGAGCGCTTCAAGGACGAGGCGGTGGAGGACATCCTCGATCACCTGCGCGCCACGCTGCGGCAGGTGGACTCCAGCCTGCTGGACGAGTGGGAGCGGATGCGCAACCCGGAGGCGGTGCTCGCGCCGAAGCCGGTGGTGGAGCTCAAGCCCAAGGAGCTGACAGAGGATCCGAAGGCCTTCGCGGCGCGCGTGCGCGAGGAACTGCACCGGTTGCTGCGGGCGCTGGGGCAGAAGCGCTACATGGACGCGCTGGCGATGCTGGACGGCGCGGTGGGCGAGTGGACGGCCCCCAAGCTGGAGCAGGCGATGGCGCCGTACTTCGAGGAGCACAAGGTGGTGGTGCTCACGCCGGCGGCGCGCAGGCCGAGCCTGACGTTCATCAAGGAGGCGGGCCAGCGCATGTGGGAGGCCCAGCAGCGCATCATGGACCCGGAGGGCCATGGGGACTGGCTCCTGGACTGCGAGATCGATCTGCGCGGCCGCAAGCTCGACGACGGCCCCATCCTCATCCTTCGCCGGATCGGCCCCTGATCCGGTGGCTGCTTCCAGCCCTCCTCGGGTGATGGAAGAAGGCTGACATGGCTTCTGCTTCTCCCCGGATCAAGGCCTTCGACTGGCTGCGAGGGCTCGCGGTCCTCTTCATGATCGAGACGCACGCCCTGGTGCTCCTGCGTCCGGAGCTGCGGGCATCGGAGGCGGCCCGTTCCCTCGGCTGGTTCAACGGGCTGGTCGCGCCGTCCTTCATCTTCGCCGCCGGCTTCAGCCTGGCGCTCGTGCAGGTGCGCGGAGCCCACGGGCCGCGCTGGCCGCGCGTGCGCCGGAGCCTTCGCCGCATCGGTGAGGTGCTGGCGGTGGGGCTCCTCGTCAACGCCATCTGGTTCCCCTGGAGACAGCAGCCCGGGTGGCTGCTGCGGCTGGACATCCTGCCGTGCATCGGCGTGTCGCTCCTGCTCGCGCTGCCGCTCATTGTGGGCCTTGCGCGCCGGCCGGCCGTGCTCTCCGTGCTCGCGCTGCTGGTGGCGCTCGGGCTCTTCCTGGTCACCCCCTACGGGGAGCTCGTGGCGGGCCCCTGGGCGGATGTGGTGAACCGGCAGGGGCCCATGAAGGCGCTGTTCCCCCTGCTGCCGTGGACCGGCTACGTCTTCCTGGGAGCCGCCGTGGGGGCGGTGGCGGCGGGCGGGAGCATGCGGCACATCCTCGCCTTCCTCGCCCTCATCGCCGGCATCGGGGCCGTGTGCTACTTCCTGGGGCCCGTGTTCACGGCGGTCTACCCGCCCCACAAGTTCCACGTCTCGAGCCCCGGCAACCACGGGCAGCGCTTCCTCATCGTGTCGCTGGTGCTCATGGGGCTGCTGCTCCTGGAGCCTCGGCTGCCGCGGCACTGGCGGGAGGGCTTCTGGGGGCGATTCGTGGAGACGCTGGGGACGAACTCGCTCGCCGGCTACTTCTTCCACGAGATGCTCATCTACTACCAGGTAGGGGGCATCTCGCTCGCCGTCCTCGCGCGGGACAAGCTGGGGTGGGGCCTCTACGTCGTGGCGTGGCTTGGGCTCGTCGTGGCCACCACGCTGCTCCTCAAGGGCGTCGAGTGGGTGTACCCCCGCTACGAGGCCTTGCTGCGCAGGGAGAGCCCGGCGGCGAAGCCTTGAGCGTCACGGCGCCTGGGGCGCGAGCGGTGCAGGGCCCGGGTGTCGTTGCGCGAGCTCTCCGAGAGGCGCCGCGAGCTGCTCGATGCGCCATTGCGGCAGGGCTCGGAACAGCAGCCACTCGCCACTCTGGAGTGGCCCCTTCACCAGCTGCCCGGTGTCGAGCAGCTGCCGCCCGATGAGGGAGGCATCGTCTTCCAGCGCCAGCTGGAAGCGGACCTGCTCCAGGCGCCCGTCGTCCAGCTTCGCTCGGCCCTCCACGAACACGCTGTCCTCGCGGAGGAAGAGCTGGGAGGCCCCCTCGACGCGGCCGTAGGAGTTGTCCGCGAGGATGAGCTCGAACTGCTCGCTTCGCAGCACCGAGGGGCTGTCCCCGCTGGGCGTGTGGCCCACCACCAGTCGATGGATGCCCTCGCGGGCCAGCGTCGTGATCAGGGCCTGGGAGGGCAGGGCGGGGTGGTTGTGCTGGTCGGCCATGCGCCCGTACACCACGCTGGCGGTGTTGATGCGCTGGCCCGGAGTGGGGGCTTGATACGCGATGACCGGCTCCCAGGCAGGCGTGCCCTCGGGCGTGAAGCGCTGCTCGGCGAAGGCCTCGAGCTGCTCGCTGTACCAGCGGTTGAGGGCCTCTCCCCAGGCGTCCACGCCCTTCACCGGAGCTCGGGAGGGCACTCGACCGACGCTGTGCTCGTGCACACCGCCGTGGACGAAGAGGGTGTTTCCGATGCGGTGGACCAGCCGGCACGCGGTGAGGTAGTCGCGCAGCAGGCCTCCGGGGCCCAGGTCCTCCAGGAAGCTGTCCACCACGTCTTCATCGCTCACGGGCGTGCCGGTGCGGGACAGCTCCTCCAGGCGGTGGTCGAACGCCCCGCGCGCGCCCATGGTGTTCTCGAAGATCCACCGCAGCAGCACGGGGCGGGGAGCGGTCCGTATCTCGGGCGGCGTTCGCGTGGGAGGGTGTCCGTGCAGCTCCCGCACCAGACGCAGCTTGTTGATGTCTCGATTGCCCGCCAGGAGCACCACCTGCGAGGGCTGCCGGCGCCAGGCCTCCAGCAGCGTCCGCAGCACCCGGAGCCCCGCCGGGCCTCGGTCGATGGCGTCTCCTCCGAACACGAACGTCGCGCCCGGCCGCACAACGAGCCGATCTCCGGACTCGAGGGAGACATGGGGATTGTCCTGGCAGAACGTGGCCAGCTTCTCCCAGATGCCCTCCACATCCGTGAGGTACGCCACCGGGTGGCCCGCCTTGCTCGTTCCCTCGGGAGCGCTCTCCATGCGCGGGAGCCTACTCCGTGGGCTGGCGACTCAGGAGCGGCTCATCTGGAGCTGTTCGGCGGGATGGCCGGGAGCGTTGGATACAAGAACGACGGCCCCGCGCTCCGAGTCTTCTCGGAACACGGGGCCGCTGTTCATTCAGCACCCTGCCTCAGGAGCGCGGCGTCTTGTCCGCCCGCTTCAGCGGCGTCGGCACCGTGCTCGCCATGGGGCTGTACTGGCTCAGCAGCGCCTCGATCAGGTTGTGCACCTGCCCCAGGGGGAGGGTCCGGATCTCCATCACGGACTCTCCCTTGTGGCGGTTCAGCTGCACCCTTACCGGCGAGCCCTGCGGCACGCTGCGCAGGACCGCCTCGCGGTAGCCGTCCACCAGCGCCCGATCCTCCGGCGGGAAGGGCGTGGAGGGCTCCTCCTCGCGCACCCGCTTGAGGGCCTGGCGCAGCTCCTCCAGGCTGCAGTCCGCGAAGAGCTTGGGCTTCACCTCGCCCTTCTTGTTCGGCACCTGGATGACAGTGGTGCCCGGCTCCGCGTAGTCCAGCTCCAGCTTCGTGGCGTCCTTGTAGCTGAGCAGCACGCGCAGGCGGGTGACGCCGTACCGGACCCCCACTTCCTCGCGGAAGGCGCGCGCCACCGCGCCGTAGTCCAGCAAGGACGTGCGCGACACCTCCTCCACGTTGTCGCAGATGAAGTCCAGCGGGCTCTTGTACTGCTTGGAGCCCTCCAGCAGCTTGCTGTCCACCAGGTAGTTGTAGAGCAACCCCATGCGGATGTGGTTGCGCGCCCCGTCCTTCACCAGCTGGAGCATGGTCTCCAGCGCCTCTTCCTTCGTCAGTCCCTCGTAGGGATTCGGGATAACAGTGTTGTTCTGCATAAGTGTGAGCCCCCCCCTGTTGAGCCTCACTCCTGCTGAGGCTCGGCCGGCGGGTCAGGGCATGCCGGTTGCGCGCCCATAGAGCAGGAGCGGGGCCAGGCTCCCGCGCTCGGAAAATCAGGCACTTGTGAGGCGACAAGTCCGAGTTGCGAGACGGTCCAGTCCACCGCGGGAGACGGGCACCGATGTAGGGCTGGCCACTGCTGGAGTCCCTTACGGCAGTCCGACCGGTCGGACCGACGTAATTCCGACTGAGCCCTTACGGCAGTCCGACCGTTCGGCACGGCGTAGGTCCGACCGTTCGGCACGGCATATGTCCGACCGTTCGGCACGGCGTAAGTCCGACCGAGCCCTTACGACAGTCCGACCGGTCGGACCGGCGTAGTTTCGTTCCGGCGGAGTCCTTGCGGCAGGCCGCGATGTTCGCTGCACGTGACCTGCCGTGAGGGCCGCGCTCTCGGTGGAGTGGGGCGTCGCATCTGGCGCCTGACCCACCTTGCGAGGTAGGGTTGCATCTTGCCGACCCTTGAGGGCAGCCATGACTCTTCGCGATATGCGTCCTCATCCCGAAATTGTCCCCGGCGTGGGGATCGGCCCCTGGGTCGTGCGAGAGCGGCACGACAAGGGTTCCTTCGGGCTCGTCTTCCGAGTGGAACGCGCCGGTCACCCCGAAGCCGGCAACTTTGCGCTGAAACTCGCCTTGCATCCCGAGGACCCGCGCTTCGTCCGAGAGGTAGACCTTCTCCAGCGGGTGGTGCATCCCTCGGTGCCGCACTTCGAAGATCGGGGCTGGTGGACGGGGGAAGAGGGGTTGCTGTTCCCGTATGTCGTCATGGAGTGGGTGGAGGGCGTGCCCTTGTACAGGTGGGCCCGGGAGCAGCAACGTACCTCCGCCGACGTGCTGCAGCTGCTGGCGCAACTGGCGCAGGCCCTCGTCGTGGCGCACGCCTCCGACAGCCTGCACCGCGACATCAAGGGGGACAATGTGCTCGTCACGACCGAGGGGCGTGCCGTCCTCCTTGATTGGGGCTGCGGCACGTATGCCGGAGCGAAGGAACTGACGGACTCGGCCTTGCCCCCGGGCACTCGCAGCTACCGCACGCCCGAGGCCCATCGCTGGGCCTGGGCACACCGGAAGACAGGGGAGCCCTATGAGGCCGGCCCTCCGGATGACATCTACGCGTTGGGCGTGACGGCCTACCGGCTGTGCACGCGCACCTACCCTCCGCCGCCGGAGGAAGGCTCCGGCCCGCAGCGCCGGGTGCTTCCGCCCAGCGACCTGGCTACGGTGAGCAGGGGCCTCGAGCGGCTCGTTCTGTCAACACTCTCCGAAGAGCGTGTCTCACGCCCACCTGCGAAGGCCTTGGCTATCTGCTTTTCAGAAGCCGCCGGAGAGAAGGACGCCTCCAGGCCCATCGTTCCCACTGTTTCAGCAGCCAGGACGGAGCGTGCATCCAGGCCGGGCCCTCCGCCTGAGTTCGTCGTCCCCTGGTGGCTCTCGGCCAGCGCTGCGGCTCTGGTGGGAGGGCTCGTGGTGTTTGCGGCATTCAAGCTGACGGCCCCGCCGCAGCCGGATCCCTCGTACTTCCTGGCGGAGCTGCAACGGCACGTGCCTTCTCCTGAGATGCCGGATGCCGGCGTGGCGGATGAGGCGCTGGTCGCCATCGAGCAGATTCCTCGGGCGCTCCTTCCCGAGTTGCGCTCCCTGGGGCGGTCGATGCCTACCACACCGTTTCCGGGACAGAAGAAGCCCCCTTGTGATCCCGAGTCACAACGCGCCATCAATGGAGTCTGCTGGGTCGAGGTGGCGCGGAAGAAGCCACCCTGTGGTCCAGAGGCCTTCGACTTCGAGGACGCCTGTTACTTGCCCCTCATACTCAGCCCCCCGGCGCCTACCTCGGGAGAGCCCTGAGCCTGAGCCTCCCCGTGTTGAGCCTTCGAGTAGATTCTTCAGTACGGAAGAGAGCTGGGAGGCGAGTTTGGGTTCAAAGTCCATTTCTAGGGCCTTCCCCGGCTTTGACAGGGTCTTCACCCTTGGGGAGTCAGGTAGCAGCAGGGCGTTCAGAGGCAAGATGGGCATCGAGATCGATCCCTTTGCATTGACTCGTGCCGAGCTGCGTCCCTCTCAGCCGATCCCAGTCGAATGGGCGATGGGCAGCGCCAGGCCGATGCAGGTGATGTGGACGATGTACGCAGCACCACTCATTCTTGCGGATTCCGTGGTGCAGCTTCTGCGGTCGCACGGGTTCACTGGCTGGTCTCTATATGATGTCGCGGTTCGCGATAAGCAGGGCCAGCCCATCCCAGGCTACAGTGGCCTCTCCATCACCGGACGGTGCGGCAACATCGCTTGGGAGCGAGGTGTCGAGGTGCCGAGGAGCCGCCCAGCCGGCATCTTCCCTGTGTGGATGGGGCTCTTCTTTGACCCAGAGTCGTGGGATGGATCTGACTTCTTCATGCCAGCCGAGCGCGGCGGGTATGTCTTCGTGGTGGAGGAGGTGAAGAGGGCACTCGAACGGGCGAAGATCCGCAACGTGGAGTTCACTCCTTTGAACCAGTTCGAGAGGACATGGAAGGTTTGATTTCCAGGCAGCAAGCCTGTGGATGCTTCTCGTTACGTTAGTCCGACCGGTCGGACCGGCAGAACGGGAGGAACTTCCTCGCTTCGAACCATCACGAGCGGTTCAGGTCCCCACCGCTGGGACCTTCCGGGGCCTACCCCGTTGCTTCGGCGCAGCTTCTTCTGCGTTGGTCGGAGGTTCGGAGGCTGGGGTTGCACGCACCCGGCGAAGCAACTCTTCCGCGCTCTCGCCCTCACAGCCAGGAGGAACTCTCCGCAGGCACGGAAGCTACGCCACACATGCGCCGGACCCGAGCCTCCACCTCCCGTTGAACGGTGACACTGAGCGCTGCGATGCGCTCGGGTGAGAGCCTGCCATCGAGCGGGCGAGAGCTGTTCGAGACGGGCTGTACGCCACGCGCGCAGATCTCCAGTGCCCGCTCTGTGGCGAGGCGCGCCGGAACGCCACCGCGCTCGAGGCAGAAGGCCAGGACGTCCCATGCAAGCTCCGCGTGGTCGCTCTCCTCACGAGCCACCGCGGAGAGATGTGCCCGGACGGCAGGATCCCTCGCCTCCGCCGCGGCCTCGCGCGCACGCGCGGCGGCGAGCCCCTCGCCAAAACAGCCATCGATGAGGGTCTCCATGGCGAGGCGGGAGAGCCCTCCTGGCGCCGTGGCGACCTCCGGGAGCGGCCCCGGCCCCCGGGAGCGGCCCGCATACCCCGAGGCGAGCGAGTAGGCCCCCCGGGCATGCCGGACTTCGTCGAGGGCCGCGCGCAGGCAGGCTTCGATGAGGTGGGGTGGGGCTCCCTCCGCCATCAGATCCAACGAGAGCCGGGTGAATGAGGCGATGGAGGCGTGCTCGCTCTTCGCGTCCGCTTCCCACTCAGCGGCGAGCACCTCCCGGCTCTCCGCGTCCGAGGAGGAAGCCTCGGGAGCCTCGTCCCCCGACCACGCATCTTCCGGGGCGCCATCCGCCGTCACGGGGCGTCCTCGGATGCGGAGCGCTCGCCCCTCCACCCCGCGCATCTGGGACTGGATGAACGCCAGGCCAAGGCCGCTCGAGAGCAGGGCGATGACGAACGCGAGCGCCCCCAACCCCAGGGACACGAGGCTGCGCTTTCTCCCGCCAGGCCTCCTGTAGGTGAGCATGAGCGCCCGGAGGCTCAGCACGAGCGACACGATGCCGGGGATGCCTGCCAGCAAAAAAGCGAGCGAGTCGAGGAAGAGGCCGGCCACAACCCAGACGGGCGCCGTGAACGCGGCGATGATGCTGACGGTGAGCGCGAGCGAGGCCGCCTGATGGGAGTTCGGCTCAGCCGGAGGAACAGGCTCCTCCGCTTCGCGTGCAGGCGGAGCCTGGGTGCTGCTGCCAACGGAGGGAGGGCTCATCCTCCCATGCTACCGCGCCACCGGCGTTCAGGGCTCGAGCTGGAGCACCGTGGAGGTCCATCGGGTGGTGCCATTGCCGCTGCCGCGAGTCACCTCCAGCGTCGTGGGCGAAGTCAGCGAGTGCAGGCCCACCGCCTCTCCGAGGATGTCATCGTCCTGGTAGTCGCTCTCGCCCCCGCCCTGTCCAGACTGCCACTGCCCGCCGGCAAAGGTCAGGGTGCGCGTCACATCCACCGCGGTGATGGGCACGGAGGTGGTCGTGGTCTCTGGCAGCATCTCCACCCCCACGTGCTGCGCCCGTGCGCTCGTGCCGAAGTCGATGCGCTCCCAGGAGATGGACTCGATGTCCGTCTCCGTGCAGGTCGAGTCTCCGGCGCTGCGCGTGAAGAGGAGCGAGGTGGTGGGGTTGTTGGGGTTGAGCGCTCCTCGCACGACCAGATCACACATGCCGGAACCACTGGATTCATCCGCATTGAAGGTGAAGAGCAGCACCGTGGAGGCGGGGTTCACGGGCGTCAGATTGGAGACGATCTGCTGCGTGCCCTGCATCTGCAGCGTCTCTCCTCGCGTCACGTTCACGCTGGCGAGCTCGACGACCTGCACCGAGGCTGTCCAGGTCGGCGAGCAGGTGTAGTCGGAATCGAACTCCAGCTCCACTTCGTCCAGATCGGCGAGTCTGGCGACGTAGAAGTCATCCGCGTCCTGAGAGACGCCGCCCTTCTCGGCGCTCACCAGCAGGAACGTCCGCTGGAAGCTCGCGACGGGTTGGATGGGCAGGTAGATGATGTTCTCGCCCGCGCAGCTTGCCTCCAGGTGCTGGACCTTCAGGCCGGAAGACCGCTCCGCCGTCTGCCACCGGATCCGGACGGTGCCCTCCGCGGTGTTCCGGTAGCAGGTGATGGCCGTGGGGGAGGTGAGCGAGCAGCGCACGTTCGCGGCGGCGGGGCTGCCGAGGTCCGAGGTGGCCTGGAAGATCATCAGGGTCTTCGAGATGTCGACCTGCGCGGGCGAGATGGGGCACGTCAGCGTGCGGGTGGTGGACGACATGGTGCAGGTGCCTGTGCGCACCATGGGCAGGATCGTCTCGCTCTGGCTGGCGGCGGTGACTCCCGAGGCGCTGGCCATGAGGACCATCGTGCCGCCGGTGTTCCCCTTGAAATAGAAGAACGCGCGTGACGTGCCAGCGGCGAAGCTCGCCTGGGTGATGGCGGTCACGCATGACGCATTGGAGAAGAACGAGAGCCCCGAGGAGGGCTGCGTCACCAGGGACACCGGCGTCTGCGAGGAGAAGGCAGAGGCATTGCCGAACGCGTCCCGCGCCTCGAGCTCCACCCGGAAGGAACAGGCCCCGGTGAGCAGGGTCTGAGGGGGACTTCGGAAGACGAGGACCGCCGGAGAGCCAGGGAGGATGGTCTCGTCCTGGAACGCGGGAGACAGCCCGCTGGGCGTCCCCACGACTACCCGCGCGAACTGCGCCACGGTGCTTCTAAAATAGAAGGCGGCGCGGCTGTTTCCAGCCGGCACGGTCACCTGGGTGGTGACGGTCTGACAGGCCGAGTCGCTGAAGAAGTTGAAGCCCGAGTCCCCCTGGCTCACCAGGAACAGGGGCGTCGCGGAGTTGACGGGTGCCGGGCTCCCCATGGCATCGCGCGTCTCGACCACCACCTGCGCGGAGCACTGTCCCGCCGTCACGCTCTGCGGCGGGCTGACGAAGGAAAGCTGCGTCGGTTGAGCAGGGCCCCCATCCGGCACTCCACCGTCGGGGCCCGCGTCAGCAGGCCCGCCATCGGCAGGCCCACCATCCGGGCGCCCACCATCCGGGCGCCCACCATCCGGAGGCCCACCATCCGGAGGCCCGCCATCTGGCCCGCCATCGATGCCACCGCCATCGGGAGGTCCGCCATCCGCCCCACCGTCCGTGCCGCCGTCGGGAAGGGCTGACTCGGCCCGGCACTCGCCCTGGTCGCAGACGAAGCCCGAGGCACACTCCGTGTCCTGGGTGCACGCGAAGCGCCGCGTCGTGACGTCGGTGGAGCCGCAGTCACACCCCTGCAGCAGGGCCAGCAGCGCCATGGCGAGCCAGATGACAGAGGAGCGTCTCTCGAAGCGCGTCATGGCAGCTCACCTCCAACCGTGACCCCCGCCGGCGTGGCGGAGACCGTGACAGGCGTGCCGAGCAGCCAGAGCGTTCCTCCGGCGATGGCCGTGGCGCCCGCGATGCCAAAGAGGACATTCGCCAGCCGTGCGTTCGAGCGGGCCCGCTCATCGAGCTCGAAGGCCTCTCGCTGGGTGAGCCCGGTGGTCAGGCCCTGCTCATTCACCGCGGCGCCCTCCAGCTGGGAGCGGGCGCTGCGGGAGCGCAGTCCGAAGTATCCCCCCGCGGCCCCGGTCCCCGCCGCCACCCCCAGGCTCACGTAGGCCAGCTTGCGCCAGGCAGAGGTGGAGGTCGCGGAGGAGCGCTTCTCCACGGAGGGCGTGTCCTGCGTGGGCGTCAGGGGAGGGTTCAAGGCGGCCTGTGGCCGGGGAGCGGCCCGGAGCAGGGGAGCGGTGGCGCTGCCCACCAGGGCGAGGACGGCCTGGCGCTCGTCGAGCAGCTCCGCCCACCACTGCACCCGCGCTCCCTTCACCGCCGCCGAGGCCTCGCCCTTCGCGAGCGGGACTTCCTGGAGGCTCCAGTCGGCTCCCTCCGCGCGCAGGTGGAAGCGCACGGCCCGGCCCAGCTTCAAGGGATCGGCCGCCACCCGCACCGTCACCCGCTCGATGGGGGTGGGCCCCTCCTGCTCCGGCTCCGGCTCCAGCCGCAGCGCCCCGTGGTCTCCCACCCAGGCCTTGGCCTCGAAGAAGGGCGTCACCACGCGGGGGGCATAGTCCCCCTCGAGCCGGTGCTCCGGCGAGAGCACCAGCAGCGTCTGGAAGGCGGTCCGCGCCTTCGCCGGCTGCTGGAGCATGGCGGCCACCACCCCCTGCATCTCGAGGATCTGAAGCAGGGTGTCGCGGTCGTTACCGGGATGTGCACGGGCGGCGTCCAAGGCCCGGGAGGCTTCGGGATAACGCAGCCTGTCGAACAGCATCCGGGCGCGGGGCAGGTCCGGGTTGGCGGACTCGCCTCGGGCCAGAGGGACGAGCAGCAGGGTGGTGGCGAGTGCGATGAGCCTGGGTAGGGAGGACAAGCCCTACCATGCTAACCGTTCATCCCAGGAATGGTCGAATTGACAGTGCCCCGGAGGGATGAAGAAAGTGGGCCTGTGAGCACCCCACCCCCACGCCAGCTCTTCTCGGATGTCCCTGCCGCCTGGGAGCAGGGGCTGGACGTGGGCCGCTACCACCTGCTGTCGCGGCTCGCCATCGGTGGCATGGCCGAGATCTGGCTCGCCCGCCAGCTGGGGCCCCAGGGCTTCGAGAAGTTCATCGTCATCAAGCGCATCCTCGACGGGCTGGGCACGGACCCCGAGTTCGTGAAGATGTTCCTGGACGAGGCCCGCATCGCCGCGCAGCTCAACCACCCGCACATCGTCCAGATCTTCGATCTGGGGGAGGAGGCGGGGGCGTTCTACATCGCCATGGAGTACCTGCCGGGCGAGGACGTCTCCACCGTGGCTCGGGTGGGCCTGCGGCAGGGCAAGCCGCTGCCCATCCCCTACGCGGTTCGCATCATCGCGGATGTCGCCGAGGGCCTGGCCTACGCGCACGCCAAGAAGGGGCCGGACGGGGCCCTGCTGGGCATCGTCCACCGGGATGTGTCTCCGCAGAACCTGCTCATCACCTATGACGGGGTGGTGAAGGTGGTGGACTTCGGCATCGCCAAGGCCGCCAACCGCGAGAGCCAGACGCTGGCCGGCCAGGTCAAGGGCAAGACGTCCTACATGTCGCCCGAGCAGGCGCGGGGGCAGACGCTGGATGGGCGCAGCGACATCTTCAGCCTGGGGATCATCCTCTTCGAGCTGGTGACGCGCAGGCGCCTCTTCCAGTTCCCCGAGCCGCTCGCGGCGCTGCAGGCGGTGGCCAGCGACGATCCGATTCCCCTGGCGCACGAGCGCAACCCCGACGTCCCGGAGCCCCTCAGCCGCATCATCGAGAAGGCGCTCGCGCGTGATCGCGACCAGCGCTACCCCACCGCGCGTCACTTCCAGAGCGCGCTGGAGGACTGGCTGCGCACCCAGCCGGATGCTCCGGGCTCGGCCGAGCTGGCCAGCTACATGTCCGAGGTGTTCGGCTCGCGCATCCAGGAGCGCACCCGGCTGCTCGAGGCGGCACGCTCCGGGGATTTCACTCCCTCGAGCGCGCGTCGGGTGCTGCGCAAGCCCACCACGGAGTCCATGCCGGAGGGTGGGGTTCCCGAGGAGAAGACGCAGCAGGGGCAGCCGGCTCGAGGGCTACCGCGGTCGTTGCTGGCGGCGGCCGCGGTGCTGGTGCTCGCCCTGGCGGCCGGGGTCATCTACGCCCTGCGTCCGGCGCCAGTGGAGTCGGTCGTTCAGGGAGCCACCCCACCCGCGCCCTCGCTCCCAGCCCCGCCGGTGCTCACCATCGAGACGGATCCGCCGGGAGCCGCGCTGCGGGTGAATGGCAAGGACGTCGGGCGCTCGCCCGTGACGCTCGACACGCTGGCCCTGGGCGAGCACACCGTGACGGCCACGCTGGAGGGGCGGAAGTCGGCGGAGCGTCAGGTCAAGCTGGCCCACCCGGGCGAGCGGGCCATGGTGGTGCTCGCGCTGGTTCCTGAGGCACCAGCTCCGGAGACGACCCCTCCGGAGGCGCCGGCTGGCGACGCGCAGGGCGCTGGCGCGTCCAAGACGGCGAAGAAGGCGGCGATGGGGCGGCTGACCCTGAACACCACGCCCTGGACGCGCGTCTTCCTGCGCGGGCGGCAGCTTGGGGACACCCCGCTCATCAACCACCCGCTGCCCGCGGGCCGGCATCAGCTCAAGCTCGTCAACGAGGAGAAGAACATCTCCACCGTCATCGAGGTGGAGATCTGGGCCGGGCAGGTCACCTCCAAGAAGCTGCGCCTGTGAGCCGTCAGCCGAACTCGAACGCGAGCATCTCCTCCACCTGCTGGTAGCGGGCGAAGAGCTCCTCACGCGTCGGCGCGCCCAGGTTGACGATGCCGTAGCGGAAGCTGCCCACGTCCTGGTCCAGCGCCGAGAGCCGCTCGCCCGCGGTGCACAGCACCTTGATGATGGTGCCCGGGAAGCGCTCCTTCACCGCCGCGAGCTGCGCCTCGGACGGGACGCGGAGGACGCGGGCATCGCTGAAGCGCCGCAGGACGAAGCTGGCGGCGACCCTGTCCCTCCCGGAGCCCGGCTGCCATGGCACCGGCTGGCCCGTGGCCAGCGCGAGCTGCGCCTCGTAGGTGTTCATCCCGTCCACGCGCTCGTAGAGGTCCGCGAATTGGTAGGACATGCGCGGGTTCACCTCGATGACGGAGACGGTGTCGCGCTGCGTGTCGTGGAACATCTCGATGTTGAAGCAGGCATGGTCGAACCCCGAGGCCCGCATCAGGCGCACGGCGATGTCCCGCATGCGGGCCTGGACGCTGTCGGGCAGGTGCGAGGGGTACTCGAAGCGCTGGAAGCTGATGGTGCCCGGGTACATCACCGAGTCGACGATGCCCATCACCACCGGCCTGCCGCGCTCGACGAAGCCATCCACCGTCACCTGCGTGCCCGCCAGGGGGGCCTCGCCGATGAACCAGTAGGCGGGGACCTGCCCGTCGGTGTAGCGCCGCAAGAGCTGCTGGAAGGGCCGCAGCAGCAGGGACTTCTCGATGCGCTCGCGCCAGGAGAAGCGCACGGCGCGGCGGAAGTCCTCGGGGCCATGCACCATCTGCGCGCGGATGGACATGGTGCCCTTCACCGGCTTGAGGAAGAACGGATAGGCCAGCCGGCGCAGCCGCGGCGGTCCGGAGAAGGGGTTGATGGGCTCGAAGTCTGGCGTCGCCTCCGGCACGGACTGCTGCTGGAGCCGCCGGCTGTAGTACTTGTGGCTCAGGAGCACCACCGCGGCGGGGGGCGGAACGGGCAGCCCGAGCCGCTCTCCCACCAGCGCGGCGAACATGCAGCCCGGGTAGTCGCCCGTGCCCAGGATGCCGCTCAGGCCCGCGTCGCGGTACGTCTCCACGGCCTGCTCCACCCAGCGCGACACGTCGAAGCGCAGGCCCGCCACCAGTGACGGCTGCTCGACGAGCTTCTCGCCATGGAAGAGCAGCTCGAAGCGCTCGTGGAAGCGCGCGCCGAGCGTCTCCTTGTCCCATGGCCCGGGGCAGACGACGAGCACGCGAGGGCGCTCGGAGGGGAGAGGGGCCGGAGCCATCATGTGATGCCTCGCAGGTTCATCAGGTGGGAGGCCAGCTCCACCGCGTAGCGCTTCTCCGCGCCGGTGAGCTCCTCGACGTGCTCGTCGTTCCAGTCCATGCGCAGGCAGCGGTCGAGCACCAGATCCACCATCAGCTTCTCTCCCTGGAGGAGCACGCCGTAGTGCGAGGTGGTGCCGCGCGAGGGGTGGCCCGCCCAGACGAGCAGCTCGGGCCTCCGGTCGTCGTGCAGCAGCGAGTCGCCGAAGACGGGCTCTCCATGGGCCAGCCCGAGCAGATCGAGCACGGTAGGCAGGACGTCGAAGTGCGAGGAGAAGGGCACCTCACGAGGTGCGAGCTCCGGGTGGTGGAAGAGGAGAGGGACATCCAGCTCGTCCCGGGTGATGGCGCTGCCGTGCGAGTGGTAGCCCAGGCGGCCGAAGGCCTGTCCATGGTCGCTGCTGACGACGACGAGGGGCTCCGTCACCAGGCCTCGCTGCCGCAGCCCCTCGAGCAGGGCGCCGAACAGGGCATCCTCCTCCTCGATGGCGTTGAGGAAGCGCCCGTAGTCCTCCGTGGAGTCGAAGCGGCGGAAGCGCTCCGGGTCAATGACGCGATAGGGCACGTGGGTGTGGGTGGCGTGGACGTGCAGGAAGCGCGGTCCGCTCCCGCCGCGCCAGGCCTTCCCGAGCTGCTCCAGCCCCTGGGACAGGAGCAGGTGGTCCGACAGCAGCCCCGTCTGCTCGGGGGCCAGCAGCGGCCGGTCGATGACGTGCTGGAAGCCCGCCTTGTCCAGGATGGCGCGCAGCTCATAGTCCGCGGTGCGCGCGGTGGTGAGGTAGGCGGTCTGATAGCCCGCCTCGCGCAGCGCGCGCAGCCCCGAGAAGCCCGCGGCCTCGGTGTAGCGGCTCGCATACAGCGCGATGTGGGCGTTGTTGGTGGTGGGCGACAGGCACGCGTGGTGGCGCGAGCGGAGCGCTCCGGGCAGCGGCCCCTGGAAGAACGGGGTGTGCGCGCCGCCGGCAGCGGTGGCGTGGAGGTGGAGCCGCCCCACGGACTCGAAGGTGAGGAGCACGACGTCCCGTCCGCGCAGCAGCCCATGGGCGGCGCTCGGCCGGGGCGGGCGGGGCTCGGAGGCGAGGAGGTGCGCGTGCTCCGGGCGAGGCTGGAAGCCTGGGCGGCTCGGGCGGAGACGCTCGAAGAGGAAGTGCCGGACGCCCGAAGGGCCCGTGCTCCTCCCGCGCCAGGCCTGCACCGGGTAGCTCAACGCCAGCAGCCCCAGCACCGAGGCCGCGGCGGGCACCTCCGCGCCAGGCAGGAAGGGCACGGCCGCGCCCACCAGCAGCAGGGCGCCACAGGCCATGAGCGCCCGGTGCCGTGCCCGAGCGGCCGTGCACACCCACGCGGCGGCGACGAAGTACACGCAGAGCCCCAGGGTGAGCCCCAGCCGTGCAGGGCTCTCGGCTCCCAGGAACAGCCCGGCATGGGCGAGCGCCGCCACCGCCGGCAGCGCCGCGAAGAGCCGATGGGTGGCGAAGAAGCGGCGCGCGAAGGACAGCTCCGCCAGCTCCCGGTACAGCACCGAGAGGATGACGCTGCGCACGCCTCCAGGGCCCAGCTCGATGGTGAAGATGCGGAAGAGGAGCGCGTCGAGCCAGAGCGCGAAGTACAGGAGCGCTCCCCCCAGCAGCCCCACGACGGCGCCCGCCGGGCCCAGGCTCGCGGGCAGCACGAGCACCAGCTCCAGCCCCGCCACCCACGCGAGATCCTCCAGATCGATCGCCGCATCGACCGAGAAGCCCCGGTACTTCACGGCTTTGATCAGGGCCACGCAGGCCGCTCCCGCCAGCGTCAGCTCCAGCCAATGGGTGCACAGCCGCGCCAGCCCGCTCATCGGAGGAAGGCCTTCCAGTAGGAGAAGGCGTACCAGGCGAGGACGGCCGAGAGGAGCAGCCGAGCAGTCAGCGAGCTGTCCCGCCACAGCCAGGCCGTGGCCCCCGCGACCAGCAGCGCCTCCACGAGCGCCACCTTGCGTCCGTGGTAGCGCGGATCCCAGTACGAGATGGGGCTGATGAAGCGGTAGTGGCTGAAGGGGAGGAAGTGTCGGTGCGCGTCCACCGCGTGGACGGGCAGATCCCCCAGCGCATGCAGAAGCATGCTTCCGAAGAAGATTGCCACCAGACTGGAGCCCGTGGCCACGCCGACGAGTGTGCCCAGCAGCGTCAGCGGAATGGAGTGCGCTCCATGGATGAGGTTGAGCCAGAAGGGGCGCTGGTAGCTCTCGCTCCAGATGCGCTCTTCCGGCAGGCCGCGCAGGTAGTGCTCGCGCAGGTAGAGCACGACGATGGGAACGTCCGGGAGGATGGCCCCCGCGACGATGGGCAGTGTGTGCTCGGGCGTGACGGCGCCAGACAAGATGGCCAGGTTGATGACGGCATGCCCCGGGGTATGCACGAGTGCATCATAGGGAGCAGCCTGGAGAGCGAGCAGGTGAGTAGCGCCGCGAGCTGATCCACCCGAGTGCAAGTGTCAGGAGTTGATTGACTCGGCTGCTGCGAACTTTCACCATCGCACCATGCCTGGAATGTCCACCCGCTCTTCGCTCTCGACGTTGCTCCTGGCCTCACTCTTCTTCAGCCTGACGGGTTGCGTGGGAGACCCTCCGGACGGCCCCCACCTGGACCCGGGCGGCACGGATGGCGGCACGAATGGTGGGCCGGACGGAGGCCCGGATGGAGGGCCCACCAACCTGGGCTGTGGCGACCGGACGATCCAGGCTGGCGAGGCCTGTGATGACGGCAACAAGAGCGGCGGCGACGGCTGCGCGGCGGACTGCAAGGCCATCGAGTCCGGCTGGTTCTGTGACACGGCGGGCGCATCGTGCATCCGCAACGTGTGCGGTGACGGACGCACCGGGTCGACGGAGGCGTGTGACGATCGCAACACCACCTCCAACGACGGCTGCAGCGCGACGTGCACCATCGAGGCGGGCTGGACGTGTCCGCCCGGCGGAGGCCGCTGCAATGCCGCCAGGTGTGGCGACGGCATCATCGCCGGTGACGAGGACTGCGAGGACGGGGACAACCCGCCTGCCGGCAATGACGGGTGCAGCGCCGTCTGCCGCCTGGAGCGCGGCTACAAGTGCGAGACCCCCGGCTCGCCCTGTGTCACCACCACCTGCGGCGACAGGAAGGTGGAGGGGACCGAGCAGTGCGACGACGGCAACAACAACATGGGCGATGGCTGCTCGCCGCTGTGCGTGCGTGAGCCCAACTGCAACAACGGCAACTGCACGGCGGTGTGCGGAGACGGGGTGATCCTGCCCGGCGACACCACGGAGGAGTGCGACGACGGCAACCTGCGCCCCAACGATGGCTGCTCGCCCCAGTGCAAGTACGAGCCGGGCTTCAGCTGCCGGACCATCGAGGAGCAGCCGCCGTCCTTCATCGAGATCCCCGTGGTGTACCGGGACTTCATCGGCAAGGACAGCCAGATCAACGGCACCAACCTCATCCACCCGGACTTCAACGACAAGACGGGCAACGGTGAGAAGGGCATCGTCCAGACGACGCTCGGCGCGGACGGCAAGCCGGTGTACGCGGTGACGGACGTCCCGAACAGCACCACGCACGGCAAGGCCTACTTCGACCAGTGGTACCGGGACACGCAGAACGTGAACAAGACCATCGTCACGACGCTGCGGCTGGACCGGCAGCAGCAGAGCGGCGCCTACCAGTTCTACAACGCGGCGTTCTTCCCGCTCGACAACCACGGGTGGGTGGCCTCCGGTCACGAGAGGCTCCTCACCAACAACCACAACTTCAGCTTCACCAGCGAGGTGCGCTACTGGTTCGAGTACAAGGGCACCGAGGTGCTGGAGTTCATCGGCGATGATGACGTCTGGGTCTTCATCAACAAGAAGCTGGCCGTGGATCTCGGTGGCCTCCACTCGGCCCAGACGGGCACCGTCAAGCTGTGGGAGCGGCCGGATCTCAACCTCACGGTGGGCAAGGTCTACGAGGCCGTCGTCTTCCAGGCCGAGCGCCACACCACCGAGTCCTCGTACAAGCTCACGTTGACCAACTTCGTCACCCGCCGCACCGAGTGCAAGAACACCTGCGGCGACGGCGTCGTCCAGGAGCCCGAGCAGTGCGACAACGGGACGAACACCGGTGGCTACGGCCAGTGCGCTCCGGGCTGCATCTACGGGCCGCGCTGCGGTGACGGCGTCGTCCAGCCGGCGGGTGGCGAGGACTGCGACGACGGCAACACCAACAACAACGACGCCTGCAGCAACGTCTGCCAGATCATCTTCGGCTGACGGGTGTTCCACCTAGGGAGGGGGCCGGCTCGGTGAGCGGCTCCTCCCGTGGGCTCGGCGGCGGGGGAGGGGGCGCTACTGGGCGAGCGCCGCCATCAGCCGGTCCGCCTGCTCGCGGATGCGGGTGTCCTTGCTGGCCTGGGCCTTCTGCGCGTGGGTGCGTGCCCGCTTCGGCTCGCTGTCCGCCAGCGCGAGCGCCAGGTTGAGGTGCAGTCCCGGATCCTCCGGCTGCGCCGCCAGGGCCTTCTCCAGCACGGCGCGCGCCGCGGCCTTGCCGCTCGGGCGGGACATGAGCAGCACCGCGAGATCATTCGCGGGCCCCGGCTCGCCGGGCGCCAGGGCCACGGCCTCCTCGAGCAGGCGCTGGGCCTCGGCGTCGTTCCCCTTCCTTCTCAGCACCTTGGCCAGCGCCAGCCGCACGTCCGGAGAGCCCGTCGCCTTCTGGAGCGCCTCGCGGAGGATGCGCTCGGCGTCGTCGTCCTTGCCCGCCACGAACATCGCCAGGCCGTGCAGGTACGCCGCGTCCGCGCTCTCGGGCAGCTGCAGGCGCAGCTCGATGGCGGCCCGGGCCGCGGCATCGGGCGCCCCCGCGAAGAGGCACAGCGAGGCGAACTCGCGGTAGAGGCTCGGCTCCCGGGGAGCCCGGAGGATGGCCTGGCGCAGGGTGGCGAGCGCGGCGCCCACCTGCCCCTGCAGCACCTGGACGCGCGAGGCCAGCAGCAGCGGCAGGTGCTCGGTCCGCGTGGCGGCGGCGGCCTCCTGGTAGCGCTTGAGCGCCGCGTCCAGCTGCTTGCGCCCCTGCAGCGCCATGCCCAGGTAGGTGAGCACCTGCGGGTTGCCGGGCTGCAGGCGCAGGGCCCGCTCCAGCTCGGCGGTGGCGGCCTCGTGCTGCTCGGCGTGCAGCAGGGCCCTGCCGTGGTTGAGCACCTCGAAGAAGCCCGGCTTGGGGCGGGAGGCCAGCTCCCGCAACAGCCCCAGCGCACGCTCGTTGCCCTCCTGGGCCTCGAGCCGCGCCAGGTGACTGAGCGCTTCGGGGTGCGTGGGGTGAAGCTCCAGCAGGCGGCGGAGCACGGTGCGAGCCGCGTCCTCGTCCTCCTGCGCCAGCCTCAGGCGCGCCAGCCCGAGCAGGGCGCTGGCGTCCTTGGGGTCCTGCTTGAGGGCGCTCTCGAACTCACGGGCCGCCTCCTTGAGGAGCCCCTGCTTCATGAGACGCGCCGCGGAGGCTGCCAGCTTGGAGACGGCCATGGGCCTCTTCTATCGACTCTCTACAGTCCGAGCCAGCCGCCCACCGTGCCCACCGCGCCCTCGACGCCCTCCTTGACGCCGTTGGCCAGGTCGCCCAGGCCCTCCACCGCGTCGGAGAACACCTCGCCGGCCGCGTCCACCACCGCGCCGCCCGCGTTGATGGCGCCCTCGGCCACGTTCTCGAGCACCTCACCGCCGGCCGCCGCCGCCGTCTCGCCCACCGCCTCCAGGATGTTGCCCGGGTTGATCGTCCCCTCCACCTCCACACCCAGCCCCAGCCCCGCGGTGGCCTCGACGCCCACGTCGAACTCGAGGTTGCCGCCGTTCAGGCCGATGTTGGCGTGCGCATCGCCGCTCACGCCCGCGCTGGCGCTGGCGGTGATGCTGCCGGAGGCCAGAGTGTCACCCTCGTGCGTCAGCTCGATGGAGCCGGTGAGGCTGGCCTGGGCGCCCGCGAAGCCGTTGGCCGAGGCGTTGATGGAGAGGTTGCCATCGGTGCCCACGTGCAGATCCAGGTTCAAGTGGCCGTCGGCGCCAATCTTGCCCATGGCCTCCAGGTCGAGCTCCACCGCGTACTGCTCGCCGGCGATCTCGAACTCGACCGTCTTGGTGGCGCCCGCGCCGGCCTCCACGGCCGTGGCGTCGATGTCCACCTGCAGGCTCACGTCGATGCCGTCCAGGCCGATGTCCGCGTCCACGGAGGCGTTGGCCTCCAGCGAGGGGCCCTGGACGTAGGCGTTGGTCTGCACGCCGCCGGGACCCTGCCCCGTCACCTCGGCGCGCGAGCCGCCGGCCTCGAAGGAGGACTGGCCGCTCAGCAGGTTGCGCGTCGGCTGGTCCACGCCGCCCTGGGCGGAGGCGGAGGTGGTGACGCGCGGCTGCGAGGCCGAGGGCTGCGCGGGGGGCTCACGCCGAACCGGGGGCGGGGGGGGAGGAGGGGGAGGAAGGCGGGGCGAGCCAATGCGAGGAGAGGTGGACATGGGCAGTCTCGGTAGAAATGGCCCCGGATTGGGCACCTTTGCTTGAATTATCGCACCCTGAAAATCCGAGTTGCGTCCGTCCCCTCGATTTTCGAGAAAGAGAGTGCCAGGCCCTGAGGAGCATGAGGTGTAGCTCGAGGCGCTACCGCTGCCGAAGCGGCTGTGACTTCGCTGGCTACAGGCTCGAGGCGAGGGCCCTGCCGTTTCGAGGGAGCTCCGAGCGGAGGCACGCGGCGGCGGCCTCGGCACGAGCGTTGCTCAGTCCACACTCCGGCGGCATCTGGCCCCAATTACACCGGAGACATGGACATGACTTCTCGAGCGATCAAACTGGCGGTGCTGTGCGCGGGGCTCGTGGTTCTGGGAGCGCCGACGGCCGAGGCCGTGGGGGCCCGCGGCTGCAAGGCGAGCTGCAACAAGGGCAGCTGTAACTCGAGCAACAGCTATGCGGAGTGCGGCTGCTGCGGCGACGGCACGCCGTACTGCGGCAGCGCGTCGAACTGCAAGGACAAGGTGGCCAGCGCCTTCACCCTGGCCTTCCACGAGGTGGCCACGGTGGGTGGCATGGAGGGCGTGTTCTCCGTCGCCGACAAGCTGAAGGTGGTCCTGAAGCCGACCGACGGCTCTGCGCAGCTCATCGCCTCGGTGGTGCAGCTCGGTGAGGCCATCCTCTCGGGTGACTCGACGGCCGCCCAGGCCGCGCAGCTCATCACCATCGAGCGCTTCGAGGGCCTGGAGGAGGGCGACGACCTGGTGGCGCTGAAGGTGGTGACTGAGTCGATGGTGTCTCGCTGAGCCAACGCGCTCCCGGCGGACGGCGGGCCACTTGAGGCTGGCCCGGCCGCCTTCCACTCGCGCCGCCCACTGGTATGACAAGCATACCAGTGGGTGGCGCTCTCGCCCGACACGGGCACCTGCACGGGAGGCGGTGGGACGCGGGGACCGCGTGCGGCAGCGGGTTCAGCGCGTCGAGGCGGGAGGCCACGCGCTCACGGCTGCCCGCTCTCCCCGAGCCGGTGCCGCTTGATGAGCCGGTGCAGGTAGGCGCGATCGATGCCCGCGCCGCGGGCCGCGGCCGAGACATTGTGGCCGTGGCGCTCGAGCAGCGCGGCGACATAGTCCCGCTCGAAGGCATTCAGGATGCGCTCGCGAGCCTCCTTGAATGGCTCGTCCGCCGCGGTCGCCAGCGGCTCGGCCGTGGAGCCCGTCCGGGCCGGAGAGGACTCGACGGCCCCGGGCAGTCGCGACAGGGCCTCCGAGGCGCCCAGGTCCACCACGCGCTCCACCACGCGCCGCAGCTCGCGCACGTTGCCCGGCCAGTCGTAGGCCACCAGCAAGGCGCGCGTCTGCTCCGAGACGAGGGAAGGCGGCTGGCCCCGCTGCGTGAGCGCGTCGTCGATGAGCAGGGACACATCCTCGCGCCGCTCGCGCAGCGGCGGCAGCCGTACCTCCACGCCGGCGAGGCGGTGGTAGAGATCCTGCCGGAACCGGCCCTCCGCCACCTCGCGCACCAGCTCGCGCTGGCTCGAGGCCACCACGCGCACGTCCACCTCGCGGTACTCGTCCTCGCCGGCCTTCTTGAACTGGCGGCGCTCCAGGAACCGCAGCAGCCGGGGCTGGAAGTCCAGGGGCAGCTCGCAGATCTCATCCAGGAAGAGCGTCCCGCCCTGGGCCCGCTCGCAGGCGCCCGTGTGTCCGGGCGCGGAGCCGTCGAAGGCCCCCTCCACCTGTCCGAAGAGCTCCACCTCGATGCGCGCCGACGGCTTTCCCGCAAGCTCGCAGACGACGAAGGGCCCCGTGGCGCGGGGGCTGGCCCGGTGCAGGGACTCGGCGCACAGCTCCTTGCCGGTGCCCGTCTCTCCCTGGAGCAGCACGTCGCTCCGCGTGGCGGCGATGCGCTCCAGCAGCGCGAACAGCTGCCGCATCGCCAGGCTGCGCCCGAGCAGCGACTGCCAGCGCGTCTGGGGCAGGGGCATCAGCGGCGAGGCCCCCCCGTCGAGCGGCTCGAGCAGCAGCTCGCTGCGCCCGATGCGCACCACCGAGCCAGGCCGAAGCTCCAGCGACTGGAAGCGCAGGCCGTCGCAGAAGCTGCCGTTGCGCGAGCCATTGTCCGTGGCGCGCACTCCCTCCGACAGCACCTCCACCAGCAGGTGGGTCCGCGAGACGGCGGAGTCCTCGAGCCGCAGCTCGTTGCCGCTCTCCTTGCCTACACGGTAGGTTCCGCGCTCCAGGATCAGCGTCGCGCCCGCGCTCGGTCCGGAGATCACCCGCAGCCTCCATCGGCCAGGCTGGAGGCTCACGGGGGTGAGCTGATCAGTGATGGACGGGGGTTGCCCTGACACCCACCTGACGCTACCACACGCCCTCGCTGATCACCGGAGCAGGCGCCGCCAGCGCACGCGGGGACCTGTGGACAGCCAGTCACACCCCCTCAGGCGCAGGTGAGGACTCGCCGTCTCATCGGTGGGCCGTCCGATGCCCGGCGTCAGCGCGGCGTGTCACGGTGGCGGCGAATCCACACGCGTAAGGAGCACTCCGTGATCTCAGACGTCAAGGACACTCAGCAGACCCAGGCCACTGGAGGGTCGGATCCAGTGAGCAGCGCGGCGGACGAAGCCCGTCGCGCCGCGGAGGCCGCCGCCGAGGCCGCGCGCAAGGCCGCCGAGGCCGCTGCCCAGGCCGCGCAGGCCCGGGACGCCCAGAAGGCGCAGGAGCTGCAGGCCAAGGCCGCGAAGTTCGCCGAGGACGCCGCGAAGGCCGCGCGGAACGCCGTCGCCGCCGCGGAGCGCGCCGCCGCCGCCGTGCAGAAGGCGGTGGGGAAGGGCAAGCCCACCGCGCGGCAGACCGAGCTGCTGAAGAAGGCGAAGGCCTCCGCGGGCGCCGCCACGGGCTCCTCGCTCGCCGCCGCCGCGAGCACGGCCAAGGCCGCCACCGCCGTGAAGAAGCTGCAGCCGCGCAAGCCCACGGACACCTTCGTCATCGCGAGCGGGCCGCCCACGCCGTTCGGGCCCTCGCTCGATCTCAAGTCCAAGCAGCCCCAGCCGACGAAGAACCCCGAGCCGCCGAAGCCGCTCACGCCCCAGGACAAGCTCGAGGCCGCCCGTGAGCGGCGGCTCCAGGAGACGGAGCGCTCCAGCCCCGTGAACGCGCTGCCGGCAGTTCCCTCGGGGCCGGAGGCCGTGGGCGTGGATGCCACCGGCAAGGCTCCGATCCCCTCGCGCCTGGAGAAGCTGGAGCGCGTGAAGGACGTGAAGCAGAAGTACGATCCCAACATCCAGCTCACGCTCACGAGCCAGTACTCCTCGGACGTCTCGGAGAAGACGCAGGCGGGGAGCATGGCGCAGCTGGCCATCTTCCAGGTCTCCCACGAGATGGGCGCCAGTCTGAGCGTGGGCGGGAAGGCCGGCGCCGTGAGCGGCAAGGTGTCCCAGACGGAGAGCAAGGCGCTGCGCTACACCTTCTCGCTGCCCGCCGATCAGGCGAAGGCCTACCAGAGCGAGGGCCGGGTGCCCGACATCACCGATCCGCGCTCGCTGCCGGTGGGCTCCACCGCGCTCATCAACGAGGAGGAGCTCCGGGGCTCGGCCATCGAGCTCAACCTCGAGGTGATGAAGATCGAGGGGGAGAACGAGATGAGCTCGTCGCCCCTCAACTTCGGAAAGCCCTCCTTCTCGGGGGGGCCGCGCCTCGAGGCCGGCAGCTCGGATATTGCTGGCCGCTCCACCCTGGTGGAGCGCCTGCCCGACAACCAGGTCCGCCTCACCTCCGGCCCCACGGAGGGCGTGAAGCACCAGATGGCCGCGGGCCTCTACTTCGGCGATGGCTTGGGCCTGGTCGAGGCGGGCGGCAAGCTGGGCAACACCCGCTCCCTGACGGGCGGCGAGTACAAGTCCGTCACCGTGGACCTGAACCAGCCTTCGGGCAAGGCCGTCTACCAGCACTTCCTGGCCACCGGTCAGGTGCCTCCGGCCTCCGGCAACGTCGTGAAGGATCAGACCACCGTCTACGAGTCGCACTATGCCACCTCCGTGGAGGCCGAGGCGGGCATCAAGGCGCTCGGGCTCTCGTGGAAGGCCGGCGGTACGCTGGCGGAGTACGGCGTGGATCAGCGGCTGACGGTGAAGGGTGACGGCACCTCGACGAGCCTGGCGACGGTGAGGAACTCCAACCGGACGCTCCAGCTCGAGAAGGGCTTCGATGCCCAGGGCGAGCCCGTGGCCGGCTCGCTCAAGACGCACTACCTGGTGAGCCAGACGGAGGCGGAGACGGCGCGCGTGCTCCAGGACAGCTTCACCCCCAAGGGAGAGCTGGTGGAGCCGGCGGCCGGCACCCAGGACGCGCAGCTGTCCCTGACCGAGCAGGATGCCATGGCCCTGCGGCAGATCGCCCGCGACTACTGCGACAACGCCACGGGCCGCCCGGAGGTCTGGAAGGAGGGAGGCGACCGCGAAGTCCCGCCCATGGTGATTGCCCTGGCGAACTCCGAGACGCCGGAGGACGTCAACTACGCCCTGGTCGACACAGGCGCCAACAACAACAACCTCTACGACTTGTACAAGCTGCGCGAGTTCAACAACGCGCCACTACCCGGCACGGTGGAGGTCCGCGCCAACCCCTGACGGTGGCTACCTGCACGCTCGGTCCGGGTAGAATGAGGAGCGAGCGTGGCCACCTCCCTCGAGCAGCCCGGGCTTTCCGAGCCCTCCTTCCCGAGAGGAACCTCGCTCGGCCGCTACGTCCTGCTCGAGCGGCTGGGCGCTGGCGGCATGGGCGTGGTGTACGCCGCGTATGATCCGGAGCTGGACAGGAAGGTGGCGGTGAAGCTGCTGCGCGCGCGTCCGGAGGATCCGCGCGCGGCCGCAGAGGGCCAGTCCCGGCTCCAGCGCGAGGCCCAGGCCATGGCGCGCCTGAGCCACCCCCACGTGGTGCCCGTCTTCGACGTGGGGGTGGTGGCTGACCGCCTCTTCGTGGCCATGGAGCTCGTCGAGGGGTGTGACGCGCGAGAGTGGCGGGAGCAGGCACCGCGCACCTGGCAGCAGGTGCTCTCCGTGTACCTCCAGGCGGCGCGAGGGCTGCTGGCCGCGCATGGCGCCGGGCTGGTGCACCGGGACTTCAAGCCCGAGAACGTGCTGGTGGGCGCCGACGGGCGCGTGCGGGTGATGGACTTTGGCCTGGCCCGCCCGGTCGCCGAGGCGGTGCAGGCGCAGGGGCTGCCGCTGCACTCCCGGGTGACGGTGGATGGGCGCCTGCTCGGCACCCCGGCGTATATGTCGCCCGAGCAGTGGCGAGGCGAGGCGGCGGACGCGCGCTCGGATCAGTACGCCTTCTGCGTGGCGCTGTGGGAGGCGCTGACGGGGGAGCTGCCGTTTGCGCCCGGCAAGGCGGAGCCGACGGCGCGGCCTGGCTGGCCCTCCAACGGCCCGCGAGTGCCCGGGAGCGTGCGCCGCGCGCTCCTGCGAGGGCTGTCCTTCGCACCCGCCGAGCGCTTCGACTCGATGCAGGACTGGGTGGCCCTGCTCGAGCAGGCCTCGAGCCGGTACCGCAGGAGGCTGGGCGTCTTCCTGGCGGTGGGCGTCGTGGGCGCCGTGGGCGTGCTGGTGTCCGCGCAGGTGCTGCGTGAGGCGCAGGCGTGCACGGGCGCTCCCGCTCGCGTCCAGCGCGTCTGGGGAGCGCCTCAGGCGGAGCAGCTCGAGCGGGCCTTCCTGGCGACCCAGGAGCCCTTCGCGGCCAAGGTGTCGAGCACCGTCCGGGAGGCGCTGGACGCCTACTCCCGCGACTGGAGCCACATGTCCACCGAGGCCTGCCTGGCCACGCGCGAGCGGCACGAGCAGCCCGAGCCCGTGCTCGCGCTGCGCATGGCCTGCCTGGAGCGCCGGCTCGGCGAGCTGGGCGCGCTGGTGGAGGTGCTCTCGCGCGCGGACCGCGAGGTGGTGGCTCGCGCGCCCACCGCCGTGCGTTCCCTCACCCGCCTGGAGGGGTGCGCGGACAACGCCGCGCTGCTCCAGCAGGTGCCAGCGCCCGCGGACGCGCCCACCCGCGCCAGGGTGGACGCGGTGCTCCAGCGGCTCGGCCAGGCCAAGGCGCTGCTGGACGCCGGCCGCTATGTCGACGGCGCCGCGCTCGCCCGAAGCCTGGAGCTCGAGGCCCGGGAGGTGGGCCATGCCCCCACGCACGCCGAGGCCCTGGCCATGCTGGGGCACCTCGCGATGGCCGCGGGCGAGCCGGATGCCGAGGCCCGGCTGCTGGAGGCCCGCTATGCCGCGGAGGCTTCACGGCTGGACAAGGTGTCGGCGGAGGTCGCCATCGCGCTCTCCCAGTGGACGTGGAACAAGGGGGAGCACAGCCGCGCCGAGGAGTGGTTCCGCCATGGAGAGGCCACGCTGCGCCGGCTCGGGGGGGATCCGCGCATCGAAGCGCGGCTGCTCACCCGGCGCGCCAGCATGCTCGCCCAGACCAACCGCTACTCGGAGGCCGTCGAGCTGACATGGCGCGCCTTCCGGCTGCTCGAGCAGCTCCATGGGCCCGAGGATCCGGTCCTGGCCGATCCGCTGGTGCTCATCGCCACCTTCATCCGCAACCGGCAGCAGGAGGCGCTGGTGCTGGCCCGGCGCGCCCTGGAGCTGCGGCTCGGGGCCCTGGGGCCGGATCATCCCGACGTGGCGGTGGTGTGGGCCACCATCGGCCAGCTCCAGCGGGATCTGCTGCAACACGAGGCCGAGCTCGAGGCTCAGGAGAAGGCGCTGGCCATCATCGAGCGAAGCCAGGATCCCCGCCACCCGCTCACCGCGCGCGCGCACTGGAACATGTCCACCGCTCTGTACAACCTGGGCGAGCTGGAGCGCTCCCTGCTGCACCTGCGGCGCGCCCTGGAGATCTTCGAGCACGTCTACGGCCCGATGCACCACATGTCGGCCGTGGTGCTGCTCGGGGTGGCGGACATCCAGCGGCAGCTGGGGCGCGGGGCGGAGGCGCTGGCCACGGGCCGCACGGCGCTGGCGCGGCTCGAGTCGATCCAGGGCAAGGATCACCCCTCGCTCATCATGGAGCTGTGCGGTGTGGGGGAGATGTTCGAGGAGCAGGGGGATGAGCAGGCCGCCCTGGAGCATTACCAGCGCTCGCTGAAGGCCGCCGAGCCGTGGGGGCTCAACAGCAAGATGTCCCCTCCGTTGGTGGGGATCGCGCGCCTTCACCTGCGTCACGGACGGGTGAGCCAGGCGCGCGCCGCGGCCGAGCGGGCCCGGGAGTCGGCGGAGGCGCAGAACGGCCCCGTGCACACGGAGCTCGTCCCGTCCCTGGAGATGCTGGCGCGCGTGGCGTTGGCCCAGGGACGCCTCGAGGAGGCGGAGCAGCTGGTGCGGCGGACCGAGGAGAACGTGGGGTATCCCCCGGAGAGCGCCGAGCATGCCGGGCACAAGCTGGTGCTGGGGCAGGTGCGGCTGAAGCAGTCGCGCCGCGCGGAGGGGCTGGAGCTGCTGCGGGAGGCGCTGCGGCTGAGGATGCTGCGGCCCCAGCGCGTGCTGCACGTGGCGGAGGCGCGCTTCGCGCTGGCGCAGGCGCTCGGGCCCGCGGACGCCGAGGCTCGGGCCCTGGCCCGTCAGGCCCGGGACACGTACGTTGCCGCCGGGGCGAAGCTGCTGCGCTCGGACGTGGAGGGCTTCCTGGGAGCCGCGGACTCCGGCGTTGTCCGTCGGCCGGCTCCTCACTAGCATCTCCACCGAGTGACGGCGGGCTTCCGACGAGGGCGCTTCTTCCTGCACACCCGGCTGGGCGCTGGCGGCATGGGCGAGGTGTGGCTGGCGCGAGAGGTGGCTCCGGCGGGCCAGGGCGCCACGGTGGCGGTGAAGATGGTGCTGCCCCACCTGTCCGCCTCGCCCCGGTTCGTGGAATTGCTGCGGCGGGAGGCCGAGCAGTCCCTGCGCCTGAGGCATGCCGCCATCGTCCGCACCCATGGCCTGGAGGAGGCCGAGGGCAGCCTGCTGCTGGTGATGGAGCACGTGCCGGGCCCCAGCCTGCGCTGGGTGCTCGAGCGCTCGCGGGCCTGCGGCAGGCGGCTGCCTGTGGGGTTCGCGGCCCATGCCGTGGGGCTCGTCTGCGAGGCGCTCCACTACGCCCATACCCTCACCACGGAGCAGGGGGAGCCAGCGGGCCTGGCCCATGGGGACGTGTCCGCCGACAACGTGCTGGTGACGACCTCGGGAGCGCTCAAGGTGGTGGACTTCGGGCTGACGCGTCCCCTGGCCGCCTCCACGGAAGCGCCGCGCCTGGGGAAGCGGGCCTACGTGGCTCCAGAGGTGCTCGCGGGCAGGCCGCCTCATGCGCGAGCGGACATCTACGCGGCGGGAGTGCTGCTGTCCGAGCTGTCCACCGCCAGCGAGCCCGACGCGGAGGTGGAGGCACTGGCGCGCTGGGCCATGGCTCCCGAGGAGGAGGCACGGCCACCAACGGCCCAGGCGCTGCGGGAGGCCCTGGCACCCCTGGCCTCCCGAGCCGGCTTCGACGCGGCACGGGCCGGGGCGCTCGTTGCCGCGCTGCTCACCACGGAGCCGCCACGGAAGGAGGGCCCTGCGGGCGCGACGACGACGGGAACTCTCTCACCCAAGCCTCCTCCGCGCACGGTGGGGCCTTCACCTCGACGGGCCCGCTGGGGGCGGAGGACGCTCGGGGTGGTGCTGCTCGCGAGCGCCCTCCTGGGAGCACTGGGGTTCGCGCTCACCCGCTGACGGTGAGCCGGGCCCGCGTGGGAGCCTGGGGCGGGATCGACTGCTCGAAGTGGAACAGGTTGCTCGGGTCCCAGGTGCTCTTGATGGTCCGCAGCCTGGCGACGTTGTCGCCGTAGTACATGCCCAGGTAGTCGAAGTTGCCCGAGGAGCGGCTGCCCAGGTCCAGATCGGCGAAGTTGACGTAGGAGCCCTCGGTGTACTCGCGGAGCGTCGTGCGCAGAGCACGGGTCCACTGGACGGCGTTCTGGCCGGCGTCCATGTCGTTCGGGTCCTGCCAGGTGCCGCCGAGCTCGAGGATGAACCGGGCCTGACGGTGGGAGAAGGCGGTGGCGGAGGAGGGGACGTCAGCCATGGCGCCGCCGAAGCTCTGCATCCAGATGTCGCAGCTGACGCGCGGGGGCGCGGAGGTGATGGCCTTCTGGATGGAGGCGAGCGCCGCGTCGGGCAGGGGTTGGTAGACGAAGGCGCCGGTGGTCTTGAACGGGTGATCGCACTGATTGTCGAAGCTGTTGAAGTACACGGTGGACATGAACCAGGACAGCGACTCGATTCGGATGGGGTGAGGGGGCGGGCAGCTGGCGAGCCAGGGCAGCAGGAGCTCACGGAGCTCTTCGGGGTCGCCCAGGTAGACGCCCTCGGAGTGCAACGAGCCATCGGAGGAGAACGTGAGCTGGCTGGTCAGGCGGCGATCTCTCAGGGTGGGGGCATGGTGCTGCCAGTAGCTCATCACGGATGGGAATCGAGACGCGGGCCAGCTCAGAGCGTAGATGGCCAGCTTGGGAATGCGGACGAGCTGAAGCGTGAAGGCGGTGACGATGCCGAAGTTGCCGCCGCCACCGCCGCGGAGCGCCCAGAACAGGTCGGTGTTCGAGGTGGCGTTGGCCTCCACGACATCGCCGGAGGCGGTCACCATCTGGATGCTGAGGACCTGGTCGATGGCCAGACCGAAGGCCCGGGTGATCATGCCGATGCCGCCGCCCTGCAGCACGCCCGCGATACCGACGCCGCCCATGGTGCCCAGGGGAAAGGCGTACTTCTGGGTCTCTCCCAGCAGGTTCCACATGGCCTGCTGGCTCAGACCGGCTCCCACCCGGGCGGTGTCCGTCGCGGGGTCGATGGTGGCCGCCGTCAGACTGCTGATGTCGATGATCAGCCCCTCATCCATGAGGGAGAGCTCTTCATAGCTGTGGCGTCCGCTGCGGACCCGGAAGGGGATGCCACGAGCGCGGACGCACTTGACGGCGTTCTGCACATCCTCGACGTTCTGGCAGAAGACGAGGGCGGAGGGAGCGCGGGTGAAGCGGGTGTTGTAGTTGGTCCTGTCGCTGTTGTAGCTCGGGTTGCCAGGCAGCACGACCTTGCCGGTGAGGCATGACCAATCCCAGTCTTGAGGCATGTTCGGTGCTCCTTGCGGCGGGGGAGGGGGGAATCAAGGCGCCCGGGGAGGATGAGCCTCCTGGCATCAAGCGGTTGGGACGGTATCGAGTGATGATGAGAGAGGCTGTGAGCGGCTTCACAGGCATGCTGCGAACCCGCTCATAGGACACCGCCCGCGAGCTCCTGACGCGGGGGACATGCTCAGAGGGCGCCGTGCTAACAACTCCCGAGAAGGATTCGAGCTGTCCCCGCTGTGGGGGCCTCATCGGTGACACCCGGCTGGAGTGGGAGCCCCACGGAGGAGGAATCTCCTTTTCCTGCCTCTCGTGTGACTACGAGAGGCGGATTCCCGCGACCGGCCCGAGCTTCTGGGATGACTACCCCGCGCTCTGGCAGCTCCGCATTCGATGGAGTGGTGAGACTGTCAGCCTGAAGGAGGCAGCGCTCCTGAGGCAGTTCGTCCCCGGCTTTCGTCGGCAGTCCATTGCCGAGGTGCGCGAGTTCCTGGGAAGCGCCTCGGGGTGGACGGTCGACGAGCTGTCCGAGCCTTCGATGCGGCAGATTCGCCAGGACGCGGAGGATCGCGGCTTCCAGGTGGAGGTAGGGGCGAGAGGCTCGGACAGGCCCCAGGTGAGGCTGCCTCGGCCTGGCTCGGGGACGGCCGGCTACTGCGTCCGGCTCTCTCCCTCGTTTCACGAGCGGGGCTTCATCCTCGCGACGTTCGGCCCAGAGGGAGGGGCCGTGTCCATCGCCCGCGGGAACTCGAGCAGGGAGACCGTGGACGTTCCCAGTGCGCGAGGGCTGCGGTTCCTCGAGGAAGTCACCGCCCTGGAGCCGCTGAGCATCCCAGATGTATCGACGCTGGGCCTGGATGGAATCAGCCTGGAGTGCCTCGTCCAGGAAGCGCGAGGCAACCACCGGTTCTTCGCCTGGAGCCCCAGGCCGGACAAAGCCCCCAGGCAGCACGGCTTCGTGGGTGCGCTCTTCCGGCTGGCCATGGACGTGGCTCGGGAGTCCGGCACCGTGGAGTACCTGGAGCAGCTGCACATGTACGTCGAGGACGTCCTGCCCGCGAAGGTGTTCGAGGAGACGCCCCGGCGCATCCGGCTCTTCGGGATGCTGTCATCCACTCACGCGGAGGCGCTCCGCTCGCTCTTCGCTGGGGTGAGGCCGGGCGAACCCATTGTGATGGACCTGTCGAACCTGGAGGGGATGGGCACCTTGCTTCACCCGCTCTTCGCGCGGTTCCACGCGCGTACCGGGCGCACGGTGTGGCGGGTGAGTGCACCGGCTGCGCGGCACCTGGAGGAGGCGGGAGTTTCCAAGGACTGTCTGTACGAGGATCTGGAACAGGCGCGAGCGGCCTTGCTGAGGGGGTGAGGCTGTAACCCCTTTTCCTCCTTGAGAGGAACCCGGGTTCGCTCGGGATCGATGACGATGACGCGGTAGGCCCCGGAGCCGAGGGGGACAATCGCGGCGCAGCCCCGCTCATTCACGCCGGACGATGCTGCGCGCCCCATCCGCGCCGACCACGTAGCGCGCCCGGCAACGGAAGGGCTGTTCATCGGCCACGCCGGCGAGCTCCACCCCGTCCGCATCCTGTCGCAGCTCCCGGACCTCATGTCCGCGCCGCAGATCCACTCCCAGCTCGCGGGCCTTCTCCTCGAGCAGCAGCTCGGTCTCCCGCTGGGAGACACCATGTTCAAGCGCATCCTCGGGACGACACCTGCCCGGTGCATGGCCGGGCGCCGCGGCTCCTCGCCTGGCTCCGAGGCCGCGAAGCTTGCTGTCCCGTCACGGCGCGCTTTACTCTGAGTGAATGTCCCTGACTGCTCCCTTGATGCTCTTTCTCCGCGGTGTCCTGCCTCGCGAGGCCCGGCGGCTCCCTCTCTCCGCGCTCCTCGTGTCCTCGCTCCTGGGTGGAGGCTGCAGCCCCAGCTCGAGTGACGAGAAGCTATTGGCGCCGAGCACGCTGTCCCGTGAGCAGGCCCTCGACCAGTACTGTGACGGAGCCTCCGTGCCGCTGTCGCCCGTCGGAGTGGCCGTGAACGGTGAGTCGGGGTTGCTGACCACGTGCATGGGCGTGCCCGAGCACTGGCTCTACAACATCGACGATGTCGACGACACGATGCAGGACTTCCTCCAGGTCGCCCGAGCCCAGCTCGAAGCGACGGAGAGTAGCTTCTCGCACGCGGCGCTCTACTACAGCAACGAATACGGCTTCGCCGCGGGGCTCGCCCAGCTCCACCACAACGTGGGAGTCCGGGTCGGCGCGCCCGTGCCCGACGGCATGAAGCCCGTGGTGCGGTTCTATTACGGCAGCCACGACGCGGATCCGACCTTCATCTACAACGAGCTCACGGCTCCCCTGGCGAGTATCGCGGGCAGCGACCCGGCCAACTGGAACGTCAAGGTGGCTGTCACTCGGAGTGACGGCCAGCTGCTGGGCTGGAATCACTCCAAGGTGAGCATTCGTGATGGGGTCGAAGTGCTCGCGAGCAGTGTCGAGACCATCCAGCAGGAGATGGCCATCCATCTCGCGGGCCGCACGGCGGGTCATGCCCAGCACTGGTTCGACATCATCTGGACGCAGTGGGGCTCGCAGTGCAGGCCCAGCGGCTCCCCTCTGTGCGAGGTCATCCCCGTGCCTCCCGTGCTGGCGGTGTCCGCGTCGCACCCCTACCGGGTCGCGAACGTGATCGCGCTTCGGCGAGGCCGTCTCGATTCCGGGCTCAACACCGAGGCCGACGACGCTCTGCTGGCCGGCATGGATGCGGCGAGCAAGTCGAGCTTCTTCCTCAACCCCGGGCTGGTGGGGCTCAGCGTCTACAACCAGACCTTCTCGCCGTACCTGGTCGAGAAGATCGCGGACCGCATCCAGGCCGGGGTGGACGTCAAGTTCGTCTGGGGCGATGCCGTGCAACATCCGCTGGACACCACCAACTGGCAGAACATCGAGAACACCCTCGATGCGCGGTTCCAGGCGCTCAACATGACCGGCATTCAGAAGGGCATCGGCCACTGCATGTTCCGCGTCGCGCCGTATACGGACAGCCGCGCGGGTGCGCGTCCCCAGTCCCATGCCAAGTTCTACATGCTCGATCGCAGCTTCTATGTCGGCTCGCAGAACCTGTACCCCTCGGGCTTCAAGGGCACCGTCGCATCGCCGGAGCTCAAGGAGTTTGGCTTCTTCGTCGACACGCAGCCCGGCATCAATGACGATCTCGCGGATGAAGTCATCGACCGGGTGGTCCAGCCGATCTGGGACCGATCGAGGAATGCCGTGGTGCAGAGCAACTACGCGGACTGCGACTCGCTGGCTCATCCCGCGCGCATCTCGGGTCTGGCATGGACTCCCTTCGGCCCCGCGGCCTGCGCCAATGACTTCGATCTGACGCTCGACTTCCACGACGTGGAGCACGATCAGATCGCCACCGTCTCCGGACATACGACGTGCTCGAGCTTTGGGCTCACGGTCTCCGTGGACATCACCGGCACCATCGCGACCGGAGGCATCTTCCAGGGGACCATCTCGGGACAGCTGCCGGGGTGGACTCGCGATACCGCTCCTCTGACGGGCACCCTGACGGGAGGTAGCCTGAGCCTGTCGTTCAGCGGGCTGGAGCCCATGCAGGGAGTGGCGTACAGCGGCTCGGTGTCGACACGTACGACACCGTAGCCGCGCCATGGCTCTACCCTGCGTTCAGGGCCTGGCCTCATTCAGGCGGAGCTCCACCTCCTTCGCCATGGCCTCGTGGCCTGCATCGTTCGGGTGCAGGCGATCGCCGCTGTCATAGGCCGGCAGGAGCGACAGGGGGTCGGCCGGGTCCCTCAGGGCCGCATCGAAGTCGATCACCCCATCGAGCGACGTGTTGCCGCGGATCCAGGTGTTGAAGGCCTGCCGCTTGGGCTCCATCTCCTCCGAATAGTAGGGCGCCCCCATGGGGTTGGCGCCCTTGAAGGGGAGCAGCGTAGCGGCGAGCACCTTGATGCCCTGGGCGTGAGCCTGGTCGATCATCGACTGGAAGCCCTGGGTCATCTGCTCCACGCTCACGGCCTGGCTGGGGATGAAGCTCGCCATGCCGATGTCGTTGATGCCCAGGAGGATGACGACATGGGTGACGCCGCTCGTCTCCAGCACGTCACGCTCGAAGCGGTCGATGCCCTTGGGGCCGATGCCATCATTGAGAATCCGCCCACCGCCGATGCCCTTGTTCACCACGCCCACCGTGCCCGCCTTCGCTTGCGCCTCCAGGCGGCGGGCCAGGAAGTCCGTCCAGCGGCGCTCGGCCCCTGGTGTGGTCCCGGCCCCGTCCGTGATGGAGTCGCCGAACGCCACCACCACGCGGGGCCCCGCGGTGTTCAGGACATCGAGGCCCGTGGTGAAGAAGTACGAGGGGCGCGTCTCGGGATTGGAGAGGGTGTCGGCGCTCAACGCATTGCCGGAGACCACGTAGGTGTCCCGCATGGCCATGCTGTGCTGGGTGGACACGGGAGTGTCCGAGGCAAAGAACAGGCTCACCGCCAGCTCACTCCCGGCCTCCACGGTGAGCGGCGCGGCGTCAGTCCAGAGCTCCTCGCCCGGGGGGATCGTCACGGAGGGCTGCCCGTTGAACCGGAGCCCGGTCGCGGAGCCAGCCGCAATGCTGGAGCCACTCTGCACCCGAGCGATGCTCGCGCCGTCAATCTGGAGTGGCTGCTTGCCGAACACGTTGCTGAAGCGCACGCGCACCTCCTTGCCGCCGAGCGAGGTGCGCAGCACCTGCCGGATCGTCTGATTGTTGAAGGAGAGCGGCGGGGTCGGCCCCAGGAACGGCTCGTTGTAGTCCTGCGGTGCGGTGCCCCAGGCCCCATGCCAGTTGGAGGGGGTGGGGCGGGCTCCGCAGCCGAGGCATACGGTGAGCAGGCCCGCCAGCAGCGCCACGAGGGCTCCGTGGCGCGTGGGAGTCCCCAGGGGGAGAGGCGGGCGATTCGAGAGAGACGGCATGGACGCGGGACCTCCAGGAAATGGGAGGCCTGCTTACTCTCTCGCTCCGACACCGGCGGGGCCTCGTCCATCGGAGAGGGCGAGTGCCTCCAGGTCCGTGGGCGCGAGCGCCGCCAGCGGGGGCGGGGCATCGGCGATGAGCGGAGCGAGCGCGCCATTCTCGATGAGGGTGACGCCGTGCGCGGGGCCCACCTCGACGATGGCCTTGCGCCGTGAGAGCGGCATCACGGACGCCGTGGGGTTGTGGTGCGTGGGGGTGCAGTAGAGGACCTTGGCGCCGCTGTCCCGGCAGGCCCGATCGAGCTGCCGTGCCGGAGCGAGGGAGCCAGGGCACGTCCTGGGCGGGCAGGTCGCTGGCACGCCTCGTGCTTTGCCGGCAGTGGACCTGAAGTCCTTCACAGCCGCACGTACACCTCGAGAAGGAGCGCCACCTCGTGAAGAGAGCTCGCCAGTCAGTACGGCCATGTCAGTGACGGCCGGCGTGTCAGCTGACATGTCAGGACCAGGATCTGGAGCGCAGTGCGGGCGCAACCGCCCGGAGATCCAACGCTTCGGCAGCAAAACAAGAGAGCGCGAGCCCGAGAAGCTGACGGGCTCGGCCGGGATTCGACTCGCAGTTTGGGAAGACAACGCAATGTCCGACATCGTGACGTCCAGGCTCGCAGGGTTCCACAAGCTGTCGATGGAGGAGCGCCGCGCGAAGCTCGTGCGGATGTTCCACCTCGAGGAAGACGAGGTGGAGGCGCTGCGTGGCGTGGGCGCGCTGCAGCCGGTGCTGGCCAACCAGATGATCGAGA